>NZ_JANHJR010000002.1:735234-1102851 GCF_024495425.1 Haloarchaeobius litoreus
GATGGCGTAGTTCCGGAGGGCGACGTTGTGGGCCTTGCTCCCGGTGAAGTACTGGAGCGCGGAACCGAACTCCTCGGGGACGACGACGCGCAGGTCGACGCGCATCCCGTCGCTGCGCACGCTCGCCTTCTCCGTGCCGGCCTCGATGACGTCGTCGGTGCCGTCCCAGTCGCGGAGCGCGTCGATGGCGGCCGCGCCGTCGTCGGTGCCGACGAGCACGTCGATGTCGCCGATGGTCGCGCGCCAGCGGCGCAACGAGCCCGCGACCTCGACGTGTTCGACCGGCGAGGAACCGGAGAGGTACGCCACGAGGTCGTCCGCGAGCGGGCGGGCGTCCCCGAGCAGCGTGCGCTCGCCGGCCGACTTCGCGAACGCGATGTTCTCGAGGATGTTCTCCTCGGTCTTCGGTCCGAATCCGTGCAGCTCCCGTATCTCCGCCGCGCGTGCGGCTGCTTCGAGGTCCTCGAGGTCAGTCACGCCGAGTTCGTCGTACAGCGTGCCGACGGTCTTCGGGCCGACGCCCTCCACCCTGAGCAGCGCGTCGAGCGCGACCGGATAGCGCTCGCGGAGCTCCGCCAGCTCCTCGATCTCCCCCGTCTCGGCGTACTCGACGACCTTGGACGAGATCGCATCGCCGACGTGGTCCAGTTCGCCGACTGCGTCGGCTCCTTCCGCGACGAGGTCGTCGAACGACCCCTGGTAGTCCCGGATGCTCTCGGCCGCGCGTCGGTACGCGTTGGGCTTGTACTCCACGTCGTCGGCTTCGAGCAGGTTCGCCATCTCCTCCAGTCGTGCGGCGACGTCGTCCTGTAGGGTCATGTTCGGGGTCCACCGCCCTCGCGGCCGAGGGCCTTCTTCAGGAAGTTCATCCAGCGCTTCTTGTCCGCTGCCGCCTTCGCGTCGGCCTCCGCCTCGATGTTCGTCGGGCCGAGGCTCTCCAGCGCGTTCAGCGCGCGGTCCAGCCCGATTATCGCTTCGACCAGCTCCTCGCCCTCCGCCCAGCTCATCTCGGCCCAGTCGTTCTCGAGTCGCTGTCTGCGCTGGAGCCGCTCGCGTCGCAGGTTCTTCTTCGCCTGCTGCACCCGCTCGCGCTCGCCCGACGGGATGGTGTCCCGACGCTTGATCTCGAAGACGAACGACTGCAGGTCGATGTCCTCGCCCTGCACGTCGATGCGCTCGGGGATGTCCGCGCCCACGGTCGCCCCCTCGCGGTCGACCCGCGCGAGCAGCTGCTTCTGTTCGTACGATTTCACACACGGGAGTCGGGGCCGTGGGACCAAAAACTCCCACGCTGACGGGGGCGAATCCGTTCACAGTTCGACGCGCAGCAGTCCACGTGGCGCGCGACTGGCGAGACTGCGCGAGTGAAGCGAGCGCGTCGAGCCATCCGCGCGAGGGATGAGCACCGCAGCGGAGCGAGGAGCGCAGTCGGCTGGGGAGGCGTGAGGTGCGGTGCTGTGCGGGGCTTTCTGGCTGTTGTCGACCAGATAGTTCCCACAATCGCCATACTGCAACCGGCTCTACTGCGTCAGTTCGCTGGCCGTATCGAGACTCGAAACGACACCCGAACTCGTTGACACCTTCATGTGGGTACGGCCACACCAGGATGATAGGGGATACGAACTCCCCAGTCACGCCATGTCGACCACGAACCGAACCCGCAACCAGACGAACCAGACCCGCCTCGACCTCTCACGGGCCGAGGAGTGGGTCGTCCACCATGCTGTGCTGACGGACGACTCTGGCGTGCGCTCGTTCACACAGAACGACATGGCGGTCGATCAGGCACTTCGACTGGATCGAGACTGATCCAATCCCGGAACGGTTCCAGAGACCGTTCGTCGGCCGGCGACGTACACAGCATCGCCGGCTACGATTCACCCCCTTCCTGACGCACTCCCGACCGCGAGCGACGGCTGGTGCGTGCCCGACTCACTCACAACCAGTGGCCACACTGGCGGCGTGCGTCGGAATCCCAACCCCTTTGCCGTCCGTGTTCGTACGGGCGACCAATGGCCAACTGCGACGAGTGCGGCGACGAGACGAACATGCCGTACACCTGCAACCGGTGTGGCGGGAAGTTCTGTGGCACCCACCGGCTGCCCGAGAACCATGACTGCCCCGGGCTGCAGTGGAACGACCCGCAGGGCGTCTGGGCCGAGGAGCAGTCGGCGTCAGGGAGCGACGACGGCGACGGGGGACTGCTGAGCGGCGTCACGGCCGACCCGTTCCGCCGTGGGGGCCCCCTCGCCTACTTCCGCGGGAACATGACGTACGTGTTCCTCGGGCTGATGTGGGTGACGTGGGCGCTGCAGTACTTCATCGTCCCGAACGTCACCGACATCCAGGCCGGCTCGCAGGCGTGGACCGACATCTTCGCGCTCCAGAGCGAGCACCCCGAGTACGTCTGGGCGTGGTTCACCTCCATCTTCTCGCACGCGCCCAGCCTCTACCACATCGCCGGGAACAGCATCGTGATCTTCTTCTTCGGCCGGCTGGTCGAGGAGTACGTCGGGAGCCGCGACTACATCTTCCTGTTCCTCGGGAGCGGCGTGCTCGCGGGACTGGGCCACATCGGCCTCGCACTGGTGACCGGCGAACCGACCGCGCTGTACGGAGCCTCCGGTGCCGCGCTCGCGCTGATGGGCGTGCTGACGATCATCCGCCCCAACCTCACCGTGCTCATCTACTTCATCATCCCGACGCCCATCTGGGTGCTCACCGGGCTGTACGCGCTCATCAGCGTCACGGGCATTCTCGGTGGGAACATCATGCCCGGCGGGGCGAACGTCGCCCACGCGGCCCACCTGTTCGGCCTCGTGCTCGGCCTGCTGTACGGCCAGTACGTGAAGGACAAGGTGAGCCTCCCCAGGGAGACGAGTCTCGGCGGCGGCCGTCGCGGCGGCGGTGGCGGCAGAGGCCCGTTCTGAGATGCGGACCGAGTTCGTCCCGGACCCGGCGGCCTCCCGCGCGGAGATGGAGGCCCAGCAGCGCGACATCGCCGCGGCCGCGAGTTTCTCGGACGATTTCGAGTTCGACAGCGACGCGGTCGGCAGCGACACCGGCCCGCTCGTCGCGGGTGTCGACCAGGCGTTCCTCGACGACCGGGCGGTGAGCGCCATCGTCGTCACCCGCGGCGACAGCGTCGTCGAGCGCGCCCACGCCGTCTCGCCGCTCTCGATTCCGTACATCCCCGGCCTCCTGTCGTTCCGCGAGGGCAATCCCATCCTCGCCGCGTTCGAGGAACTGGAGACGGAGCCCGACTGCGTGCTGTTCGACGGAAGCGGCCGCATCCACTTCCGGCAGGCCGGGCTCGCGACCCACATCGGCGTCGTGCTCGATATCCCGAGCGTCGGCGTCGCGAAGAACCTGCTCTGCGGGACGCCCGAACGGTCGACGGAGGGCCTCGCGGCGGGCGAGTGCGTCGGTATCGACGCCGACGGCGGCGTGGACGCACCTGCCGGCACCAGGATCGGCTACGCGGTCCAGACGAAGCAGTACGACTCGCCGAACCGCCACGTCAACCCGCTGTACGTCAGTCCGGGGCACCGCGTGAGCGCCGAGACGGCGGCGGACTGGACGCTCGCCACCGCGGCGGGCTACAAGCTCCCCGAACCCACCCGGCTGGCCGACGCATACGCCGCAGACGTGAAACGAACCAACGACACTTAGGTACCTCCCGGGTGAACGCGGGACCATGACCGCAGACGAGGACGACGGCTCGCCCGGCGAGGTGAGCGCGACGGCTGCCAACGAGGGGTCGTCGGGACCGGAACCGACGCTTTCGACCGTGCTCATCACCGGCTGTTCGTCCGGTATCGGCCGCGCGACGGCGAAGGCGTTCCGCTCGGAGGGCTGGCTGGTGTACGCGACGGCCCGCGACGAGGACGACATCGCGGACCTCACCGACATCGGCTGCGAGACGGCCGAACTCGACGTGACCGACCGCGGGCAGGTCGAGCGCGTCGTCGACCGCATCGTCGACGAGGCCGGCCACATCGACTGCGTCGTCAACAACGCCGGCTACGCGCAGCTGGGCCCCATCGAGGACGTCCCGACGAGAAAGGTCCACGAGCAGTTCGACGTGAACGTCTACGGGCCGCACCGGCTCGTCCGCGCCGCCGCGCCGCACATGCGCGAGGCCGAGGACGGCACGTTCGTCAACGTCTCCAGCGTCTCCGGCAAGCTCTCGGTCGCCGGCACGGGCGTCTACTCCGCCTCGAAGTTCGCCGTCGAGGCGATGAGCGACGCGCTCCGGAGCGAGCTGCGCGACTTCGACGTGGAGGTCGTCGTCGTCGAGCCCGGTCCCGTGGCGACGCAGTTCACCGACCGCGCCGACAGCGAGGTCGACGACCTGCCGCGTTCGGAGGCGTACGACGACCTCTACGAGATCTTCGAGGACGCGAGCCTGGTCGCGGGCGACGGCCCGCTCGCCGTCTCGCCCACCGAGGTCGCCGCGGTCATCCTGAACGCTGCCAGCAGCACCGACCCCGCGACCAGATACCCCGTCGGCGTCGTCGCGAAGTACGGCCTGCTCGCGCGCTACCTGCCCGACCGGATCCGGGACGTGGTCGTGGGGCTCGTCCGGCGCTTCGCCACGTAGGACCGCGGGGAACGGACTGTGACTGTCGAGAACCGCGACGAACTGGCGACGACGCCAGCCCGCGAGACCGCACTCTCCTGTGTCGAGGCCGGCATCGAGGCCGCACTCCCGGAGCGGGTCGTCGCGGACACCGTGGCGGTCGCTGATGGGGTCATGTCTGTCTCCTCGGCATCAGACGAGGATGCCGAGGCCAGCTACGACCTCGACTCGTTCTCGACCGTGCTGCTCGTCGGCGCGGGCAAGGGTGCTGGCCGGCTGGCCGCGGCACTGGTCGACGCGCTCGATGGGCGGGTCGACAGCGGCGTCGTCGTCACTGACGAACCGGCCGACGCGGCCCCGGTCGACGTGCTCGTCGGTGACCACCCCGTCCCGACGGAGCGCAACGTCGATGCCGCACGGCGAATCCACGACTGCGTGGCAGACGCGCCCGCCGACGCGCTCGTGCTCGTCGCGCTCACCGGCGGGGCGAGCGCGCTGCTGACGCTCCCGGCGGCACCGCTCCCCGTCGACGAGATCGCCGACGTGACGCGCGACCTGCTCACCGCGGGGGCATCCATCGCGGAACTCAACGCGGTCCGCAAGCACTGCTCTGCGGTGAAAGGTGGGCGGCTCGCCCGTGCGGCGACACCGGCACGACTGGTCACGCTCGCGATCTCGGACGTGGTCGGCGACGACCCGTCCGTCATCGGGAGCGGGCCGACGGCACCCGACGGGACGACGTACGCCGACGCGGTCGCGGTACTCGACCGGTACGACGTGGCCGCGCCGGGCGTCCGCGAACACCTCCAGCGCGGTGTCGAGGGGGCGGAGCCGGAGACGCCCGACGCCGACGACCCGTCGTTCGACCGCGCGGAGTACCACCTGCTGGCGAACACGGAGACGACGCTGTCGGCGGCGGCGACGGTGGCCCGGGAGCGCGGCGACGAACCGCTCGTGCTCTCGACCAGCGTCGAGGGCGAGGCCCGCGAGGCCGGCCGGTTCCACGCCGCTGTCGCTCGCGAGGTGCGCGCATCCGGGCGGCCCGTCGAGCCCCCGGCGGTGCTGCTCTCCGCCGGCGAGTGTACCGTGACCGTCCAGGGTGCCGGTACGGGCGGCCCGAACCTGGAGTTCGGGCTGGCCGCGGCGCTGGACCTGCGCGGGAGCGACGACGTCGCGGTGGCCGCCGTCGACACCGACGGACGCGACGGTTCGACGGACGCTGCGGGTGCGCTCGTCGACGGGCGGACGGTCGACGACGAGGACGCGACCCGTGACGCGCTCGCAGGGAGCGACAGCCTCGGCTACCTGGACGCGCGGAACGGGGTCCTGAGAACGGGTTCGACGGGGACGAACGTGAACGACCTGCGGGTCGTGGTCGTGGAGCCGGGGCGGTAGCCGGGGGTCAGCGCCGGGGACGCCGCCGCTTCGAGGGGACGTTCCCGCCGGGCGCGTGGACGACACCCTCCCGGTCGCCCTCGCCGGTGGCGAGCAGGAACGCGAGGAGTCCGAGCGGGAACAGGAGCGCCGTCCCGAGCAGCCCCCCGACGAGCAGCGAGGTCTCGCTGACGTGGACGACCCCAGCTTCGGGGTCGCCGACGACGACGGCCCCACGCATCGCGGCCGCGTTCCCGCTGGTGCAGGCGTACGTGCTGATGCCGTCGCCGTCGAAGGTGAGCGAGTAGGTCGTGCCGGCGGCCTCGGTGGGCTCGCTGGCGAAGACGCCGTCGCTGTCCTGCACGTCGTGTGCGCCGCCCTCGCCGGTCCACTCCCAGACGACGGTCGTGCCCGGGTCGACACGGACCGCTGCGGGCTCGAAGGCGTGATTGCCACCGTTCCCGGGTGCGCCGACGGCGACGGTGACCTCCTCCTTGCCGCGCATGTCGACGGTGCCCTCGTAGTTCTCGACACCGTCGAACCAGTCGCCGTAGTCGGGTTCCACCTCGACGAGCCCACCGAGCCCGATGTCGACCGGCACGTCGCCGACGACGACCGCGGCCTTCATCCCCATCGCCTCGTGGGGGACGCAGACGTACGTACTGACGCCCTCGCCCTCGAAGGTGTGCTCGAACGTCGCGCTCGCGTCGTCCACGAGGTCGCTCTCGTACGCGCCGTCGGTCGCGGCGACGTTGTGCATCCCGCCCTCGCCGGTCCACTCCCAGACGACCGTGGTGCCGGGGTCGACTCTGACCGCGGCCGGGCCGAAGCCGAACGCGCCGCCGTTGCCCGGCGAGCCGACGGCGACAGTCACCTCGGACTCGCCACGCGCGTCGACGAGCCCGTCGAAGTTGTCGACGTTCTCGAACCACGCCACGAGTTCGGGCGTCTCCTGTGCCCGCGTAGGCGTGCTGGCGGCACCGGCGAGTGCGGTGCCCGCTGCGAGGGTCCCGACCCCACGGAGGACGGTTCGGCGGTCGACGTCGATGTGTGGCTGCGTCGTGTTCATGGAAGGACATACGCGAACCCCGTATAAACCACGTTTTAGGCTTCCCAAAAAGCGGGAAACGTATTCCGTGTATAAGCAGGCGTATGTGTTCTGTTAGGCTGTAAACCATGAGTTCCAGCACGTCACGACGGCGGTTCCTGCAGGCGGTCGGAGTCGGTAGCGCGACGGCCCTCGCGGGCTGTACCATCGGCAGTCAGCACGACGACCTCTCCGTCGTCGAGAACGAGCTGGGGAGCCCGGCGTCGCTCTCGCCGGCCGCACCGGTCGACGTCGACCGCGTCGCCGCCGATCCGCGGGACATCCCCGCACCCATCACGCGGACCGAACCGGCGACGATCGAGGTCGAGATGGAGACGACCGAGGTCACCGCCGAGGTCGAGCCCGGCGTCACGTTCACGTACATGACCTTCGACGGCCAGATCCCCGGGCCGATGGTCCGGGCGCGTGTCGGCGACACGGTCGACCTCACCATCCGGAACAACGAGGCGAACTCGATGGTCCACAACGTCGACTTCCACGCCGCCCGCGGCCCCGGCGGCGGTGCCGAGGCGACGACGGTCGCCCCCGGCGAGGAGGCCCGGCTCCGCTTCCAGGTCACCTACCCCGGCGCGTTCGTCTACCACTGTGCAGTGGCGAACGTCGACTACCACATCTCCGCGGGGATGTTCGGTCTCATCGTCGTCGAGCCCGAGGAGGGCCTGCCCGCGGTCGACCACGAGTTCTACCTCGGCCAGCACGAGCTCTACACGAACGGCGCGGCCGGCGAGGAGGGCCACCACGAGTTCGACTTCGAGGCGATGGCCGCCGAGGAGCCGACGTACGTGCTGATGAACGGCGAGAAGTACGCCATCGGCCCGCAGGGCTACGACGAGATGCAGGTGAACACGGGCGAGACGGTCCGGCTGTTCTACGCGGTCGGCGGCCCGAATCTCACGTCCGCGTTCCACCCCATCGGCAGCGTCTGGGACGAGGTCTGGGAGCAGGGAGCCCTTGCGAGCCAGCCAGACCGGTTCGTCCAGACGACGCCGGTCCTGCCCGGTTCCTCGGCCGTGGCGACGATGTCGTTCCCGGTGCCCGGTCCGGTCAAGCTCGTCGACCACGCGCTCAGCCGCGTGGCCAGAAAGGGCTGCCTCGCCGTCATCGACGTCCAGGGGCCGGAGGACACCACGGTGTTCGACCCGGAGCCGGCGTAGCCCGGCCGTGAACGCTCGGCCGGCTTCCGCGCGGGCCGCCCTCAGTCCAGACAGGCGGCCACGATTCTGAGCATCCGCTCCCCGCGCACCTCGTCGGCGAACAGCGGGACGCGGCGAACGTCGGTCCCGCGGAACAGCTCCTGTGCCTCCGCCAGCGCTGACTGCTGGACGTCCCAGCGGCGCTGGCAGAACTCGCAGTCCGCGAGGTTCGGCTTCACGAACTCGTCGGCGTCGACGGAGTCGGTCACGTCGGCGAGGTCCTCCATCACCCGGTTGACGACGACCGTCCCGACGGGGATCTCGAAGTCGGCGAGCTGGGCGCGCAGCCGTCGGGACTCGAAGACGCTCATCTCCTCGGGCACCATGACGATGCGGAAGTCGGTCTGTGCCGGGTCCCGCAGGACCGCACGCAGGCGCTCGATGCGGTCGGCCAGCTCGTCGAGGTCGGGCGACTGCTGGTTCTCGCCGTCGCCCCCGCCGAACATCCCGCCGAGCCCGCCCATCAGGCCACTGAGCCGCTCGCGCAGCTTGGCGATGCGGCCGACCATCGTGTCCATGACCTCGGGAAGTTCGAGCAGGCGGAGCGTGTGGCCCGTCGGCGCGGTGTCGACGACGACGCGGTCGAAGCGCGGGTCGTCGAGGTACTCCAGAAAGAGCTGCATCGCGGCGGCCTCGTCCGCGCCGGGCATCGCGCCGCCGAACATCGAGCTCATGGGGTCCTCGCCGTCGCCGCCGAGCATGTCGCCGAGGCCGCCCATCGGTCCCTGTCCCATCGGGTCGTCGCCGCCCATCGGCCCCGCCTCGCCGGTCGTGTCGTCGCCGAACGGGTCGGCGGCCGCGTCGCCCCCGCCCGCGCCGCCGAACAGGGCCTCCCCCTCCGCCATCGCCTGCTCGGGGTCGATCTCCGCGGCGAACAGCGGAATGTCCTCGCGGATGCGCGTCGGCTCCGCTGGAATCTCCGTCTCGAACGTGTCAGACAGCGAGTGCGCCGGGTCCGTGGAGACGACGAGCGTGCGCGTGCCGTCGGCCGCGCTGGCGAGGCCCGTCGCGGCCGCCATCGTCGTCTTGCCGACGCCGCCCTTCCCGCCGTAGAGGACGTACTCCGGGGCATCGACGCCGTCCAGCGCGTCCGCCGTCGCCTCGTCGGTGTCCACCGCGTCGACCGAGATGCCGTCGGCCGGGTGCTGGGACTCGTCCTGCGCGTCCGTCGCGTCGTCGGCGTCCTCGACCTCGTCGACCGGGTCGACGCTGATGTCGCTCATATGCGGGCGTATCGCCCGACGACTTGTGTACTAATCGGTCCCGCTATCGGTTGTGGGCCGGAGGCAGCGAGAGAGGGAAACGGGGCGCATCTTCTTTCCCCCACCTGTTGGGATAGCCTCACCCGAACCGCTCGGCGAGCCGGTCGGCGGCCTCCTCGACCCGGGGTGTGACGAGCGCGAACCGGAACCAGTCGTCGAACGCGTCGCCGAAGGCCTCGCCGGGCATCCCGGCGACGCCGGCCTCGTCGATGAGTTCCTTCGTGTTCGCGACGGTGCCGGGGTAGCCGTCGAACCGGGCCATGACGTAGAACGCGCCGTCGGGCTCGGTGTACGCCGCACCGGCCTCGTCGAGGGCGTCGGTGAAGGTGTCCACGCGCTCGGCGAGCAGCTCGCGGTTGGCCTCGTGGTACGCCGGGTCGGTGTTCCGGAGCGCGTGGAGGACGGCGTGCTGGCCCGGGCGCGTGGTCGCGACGTTGACGAGCATGTGTCGGGCCTTCGCGGCCTCGACGTGTTCCTCGGGGAAGACGGCGTAGCCGACGCGGAAGCCCGTGATGGCGAACGTCTTCGAGAAGGAGTTCGTGACGATGCGGTGGTCGGAGTCGACCGACAGCGCGCTCGAAAAGCGGCCCGAGCGGTCGTAGTGGTCGTACACCTCGTCGCTGACGAGGATGGCGTCGTGGTCCTCCGCGATGGCGACGAGTTCGCGGATGGTCGCCTCGGGGTAGACCGCGCCGGTCGGGTTGTTCGGCGAGTTGACGACGATGCAGGCGGTGTCGTCGCTGGCGGCCTCGCGGACGGCCGCGGGGTCGAGCGTGCCGTCGTCGTCGGTCGGGACGAACCGCTGTTTTCCGCCGAGCATCGAGGTCTTGCCCGGGTAGTACGGGTAGACGGGGTCCGTCAGGATGACCTCGTTGCCAGCACCGCGTTCGAGCGCGCGGGCCATCGCGAGGTAGTTCGCCTCGCCGCCCCCGTTCGTGACGACGACCTGTGACTCGTCGACGCCCCGGCGGTCCGCGATCTCCTCGCGCAGGTCGCGCAGTCCCTCCGAGGGCGCGTACTGGAACTCCGACTGGTCGAAGTCGGCGTACTCGCGCAGGCCGTCGCGCAGGGACGCGGGTGGCTCCCAGTCGGGGTTCCCGCTGACCATGTCGACCACGTCGCGGTCGGCGTGGACCGCGTACGACATGATCTCGAAGAACAGCGGTTTCTCGTACTCCATGGTCGCTCCATCGACGGGCGGATGGGTGTTTCTTTCGGGACCGGACGACACGCCCGGGGTAGGCGGTGACTGCGGTCGGCAACACTTGCCCTGCGGGCCGAACGTTCACTCGACACCGAGTCAGAATCGACCGCCCGTTCCCGGAATCTTCTTTTACTGTGCCGGGGTCTCACCACATACGAATGGCAGTACTCTGGCTGGACGACATCCGGGCCGACGACCTGGAATCGGTCGGTGGCAAGGGGGCGTCCCTGGGCGAACTCACAGGCGCAGGGCTCCCCGTGCCACCCGGGTTCGTCGTCACGGCTGAGACGTACCGGAAGTTCATCGAGGCGGCGGGCATCGACGAGGAACTGTTCGAGGCGGTCGACGTCGACGTCGACGACACCGAAGCGCTCGCCGAAGCCGAGGCGCGCGCGAGCGAGCTGATCCTGGGAACCGAGTTCCCCGACGAGCTGCGCGAGGAGATCCTCGAGGCCTACAGCCACGTCGGCGACGGCGAGGCGTTCGTCGCGGTGCGCTCCTCGGCGACGGCGGAGGACCTCCCCGACGCGTCCTTCGCCGGCCAGCAGGAGACGTTCCTCAACGTCACCGAGGAGGAACTGCTCCAGCGCGTGCGTGAGTGCTGGGCGTCCCTGTTCACCCAGCGCGCAATCTACTACCGGACCCAGCAGGGGTTCGACCACGACGACGTGAACATCGCGGTCGTCGTCCAGCAGATGGTCGACGCCGAGAAGTCCGGCGTGATGTTCACCAGCCACCCCTCGACGGGTGCGGCGACGATGATCGTCGAGGCCGCGTGGGGGCTCGGCGAGGCCGTCGTCTCCGGTAGCGTCTCCCCGGACAACTACCACCTCGACCGCGACTCCGGCTCCGTCGAGGAGGTGACCGTCGCCGACAAGAAAGTCAAGATGATCAAGGACCCCGAGACCGGCACGACCGCCGAGGTCGACGTGCCGAGCGACGAGCGCGAGGCCAGGGTCCTCTCCGACGACGAACTCGCCGAGCTGCGCGAGCTCGGTATCACCGTCGAGGAGCACTACGAGACGCCCCAGGACGTGGAGTGGGCCATCGTCGACGGCGACGTGTACATGCTCCAGTCCCGCCCCATCACCACCATCGCGGAGGGTGACGTGGGCGAGGCCGACGAGACGCGCGTCGACGCCGACATCGACAGCGACACGCCGGGCGAGGCGAGTGCGACCGACGGCGGCGGGGCGAACGCCAACGTGCTCGTTCGCGGCCTGGGCTCCAGTCCGGGCATCGCCTCCGGCCGGGCGCGCATCGTCAAGAAGCTCGACCAGCTCGACAAGGTCGGCGAGGGCGACATCATCGTCACCGAGATGACGACGCCCGACATGGTGCCCGCGATGCGCCGCGCCGCCGGCATCGTCACCGACGAAGGTGGGATGACGAGCCACGCGGCGATCGTCTCGCGCGAGCTCGGCGTCCCGGCCGTCGTCGGCGCGGGCGATGCAACGACGACGCTCTCGGACGGCCAGATGATCACGCTCGACGGCGACAAGGGGACCATCCGCGAGGGCAAGACCCAGACCGACGAGGAGCGCGAACCCGTCGAGGAGGTCCGCCCGCAGGCCCCGGTGAAGCCGATGACCGCGACCGAGGTGAAGGTCAACGTCTCCATCCCCGAGGCCGCAGAGCGCGCGGCCGCGACCGGCGCAGACGGCGTCGGCCTGCTCCGCATGGAGCACATGATCCTCTCGACGAACAAGACGCCCGAGCGCTACATCGCGGACCACGGCGAGGAGGCGTACGTCGACGAGATAATCGACGGCGTCCAGCGCGTCGCCGAGGAGTTCTACCCACGCCCGGTCCGGGTGCGCACGCTCGACGCGCCGACCGACGAGTTCCGCCAGCTCCAGGGCGGCGAGGACGAGCCCCAGGAGCACAATCCGATGCTGGGCTACCGCGGGGTGCGCCGCAGCCTCGACCGGCCGGAGGTGTTCAAACACGAGCTGGAGGCGTTCCGCCGCCTGTTCTCGATGGGCTACGACAACGTCGAGATCATGCTCCCGCTCGTGAACGACGCCGAGGACGTCCTCCAGGTCCGCCAGCTGATGGAGGAGGCAGGTATCGACCCGACGAAGCGCCGCTGGGGCGTGATGGTCGAGACGCCGGCGGCCGCGCTGTCCGTGGGTGAGATGGCCGAGGCAGGCATCGACTTCGCCTCCTTCGGCACGAACGACCTCACGCAGTACGTCCTCGCCGTGGACCGGAACAACGAGAACGTCGCCGACCGCTTCGACGAGCTCCATCCGGCCATCCTCGAGCTCATCACCCAGACCATCGAGACCTGCCGCGAGCACGACGTGGCCACGAGTATCTGCGGGCAGGCCGGCTCCAAGCCCCAGATGGTCCAGCACCTCGTCAACACCGGCATCTCCAGCATCTCCGCGAACATCGACGCCGTGCGCGACGTCCAGCACGAGGTCAAGCGCACCGAGCAGAAGCTCGTGCTCGACTCGGTCCGGTAACCGCGGTTGGCGGTTCGTTGGTTCCGTCTTCCGTTGCGCTGTCTCGTCAGTGCAGAGTAAACACGACGTGCACTTCCGCTCTACCGCCGTCGCTCCGCCAGTGTCTTTGTTCCGAATAGAGCCAGTAAAATCCGGGTGCCAGCGGCTGAGAGTGTCTTTCGTGATACTGCCGAGCGGCTGGAAGTTGTCTGATGGCGAGTATTCCGGCGACAGGTCCGATGACCCCGACACCGAGGTCCACTTTCGTCCCGAGATTCTGAGCCATCCCTACGACACCCCGTGGCCAGTTGATAGCTGTCGGGCACGATCGAATGTTGCCCCTTGCCCCTTCGATAGCTCAGTACAGTCGGTATGAGCAGTGACCGAGAATCCACGACGGCTCGGAAGTTAACACATATATCCGACAACCGTGTGCTCCCACTTTATATGCAATTCTGTGACGAGTGTGGTTCGATGATGCACACGGAGGGCGACACGTGGGTGTGTCGCTCCTGTGAGAACGAGGAGCCACGTGACTCGCAAGCAGAAGCGGCGATGACGACCCAGGATGGACAGCAGGACGACGGATCGCCCGACGTGGCTGACGCGACCCAGGGCTCCAGCGAGACGATGCAGGAGCCCTGTCCGGCGGACGACTGCGACAGCGACCGTGCCTACTACGAGATGATGCCGAAGCCGGGCGGCTCCTACGAGGTTCGGCTGTTCACCTGCGTCGAGTGCGGCCAGAAGTGGCGCGAGTCCTGACGGCGCATCTCGCGGACCCCGCCGCCTACATTTGCACAGACCGCCACATCAGAGTCTGGACTCCCTGGGTTACCTGGAGGCACGAGTCGACGTCAAACCGGCTCCAACGACGTTCTCGAGGCTATCAACAACCTCCGTCACGGGAGCCGTCGTTGGGATGTCCACTCCTCCGATCATCGGTGTGGTACTCGTTGGAACACGCTATCTCCAGAGACGGAACCGAAGACGGGGCGGTGTTCGGACTCCACGGTACCCCAGACCTCCCGATCCGCAGACCCACTCAACAGCCGATTCGCGCGTCTCCCAGGGGAATCTACCACCGAAGCGACTCCACCACGCTCACCCGCGAACGCAACCCCTAAATTCCACAACCCGAAGATAGAGGCATGCGCGGCCAGCCACAGGAGTTCGACCGGGTGCTCTCCTCGATGTGCACGGAACCCCACCCGGTCGCCCGCGAGGCCGCAGAGCGGTTCCTCGCCACGAACCCCGGGGACCCCGCGACGTACCAGACCGTCGCGGACCTGGAGGACGAGGCCATCGCCGGTCTCGGCGAACTCGTCGGACTCGACGACCCTGCGGGCTACATCGCCAGCGGCGGCACGGAGGCGAACATCCAGGCGGTGCGCATCGCCCGCAACCGGGCGGTGTCGAGCACGCCGAACGTCGTCGTCCCCGAGAGCGCGCACTTCTCCTTCCAGAAGGCCGCCGACGTGCTCTCCGTGGAGCTGCGGGTCGCCCCGCTCACCGACGACTGGACCGCCGACGTGGGTGCGGTGCGCCGGTTCTGCGACGAGGACACCGCGCTCGTCGTCGGCGTCGCCGGGACAACCGAGTACGGCAGGGTCGACCCCATTCCGGAACTCGCCGACCTCGCCCACGACGTGGGTGCACTCTGCCACGTCGACGCCGCGTGGGGCGGGTTCGTCCTCCCCTTCACCGACCACGAGTGGAACTTCGAGCACGCCGATATCGACACGATGACCATCGACCCGCACAAGATGGGTGCGGCGGCCATCCCGGCGGGCGGACTGGTCGCCCGCGACGGCGAGCTGTTCGACGCGCTCGCCGTCGACACGCCGTACCTCGAGTCCGCGAAGCAGGCGACGCTCACGGGCACCCGCTCCGGGGCGGGCGTGGCGAGCACGGCCGCAGCGATGGCCGAGCTCTGGCCCGACGGCTACCGCGAGCAGTACGAGCGCTCGCAGGCCAACGCCGAGTGGGTCGCGGGGGCGCTCGCGGAACGCGGCTTCGACGTGGTCGACCCGGAGCTGCCGCTGGTCGCCGTGCCGATGTCCGACGAGCTGTTCGAGTCGCTGCGCGAGGCGGACTGGCGGGTCTCCCGGACCGCCGACGGCAAGCTCCGCATCGTCTGCATGCCACACGTCACCCGCGACGTGCTGGAGGCGTTCGTCGCGGACGTCGACCGGCTGCTGCCCACTGCGAACATTAACACTTAGGTCTGCGCACCGCCGAGGCGCAGGTAGTGTCAATCGTCTCGTCTCCGTCGCTCGCCCTCCTCGACGCAGTCGTGTCGGTCGACCCGGTGGTCTGGCTCCCGCTCTCTGAACTCCTCCCCGACTTCGCCGGGCTCGCCGAGGCGGTCCGGAACGCCTCCGGGATCATCGGCCTCGCCATCATCGCGGTCTACTCCTTCCTCATCGCGTTCGTGCTGCCACTCCCGAGCGAGGTGGTCCTCGCCCCGGTCAGGACGGGGACGCTCGCGCTCGGGTTCCCGACATACCTCGAGTACGCCATCGTCATCGTCGTGAGCGGCGCCGGCAAGGCCGCCGGCAGCGTGTTCGCGTTCCACATCGGGCAGGAGGCCAAGGAGTCCGGACCCGTCGTCCGGTTCCTCCGGAACTCGCGGTTCAACATCATCGAGTGGTCCGAGAAGAAGTCCGTCGAGCTCGCCCGGCAGTACGGCTACGTCGGGCTGGCGATGGCGCTGTCGGTGCCGTTCTTCCCCGACACCATCTCGATCTACGCGTTCGCGGTGCTCGAACGCGACTACAAGAAGTTCGCGCTGGCGACGTTCGCGGGCAGCGTCGGCCGGCTGCTGGTGACCATGGGTGCCTTCGGGGTCGCGTTCGTGTTCCTCTAGAGCGCGAGGCCGACGCCCCAGCCGACCACGACGGCGAGGAGACAGGCCGCGAGTGTCCCGAACGCGTTGAGCGCCGCCGCGAGCCAGCGCCCGCGTTCGAGCCGGTCGACGGTCGCGACGCCGAACGAGGAGAACGTCGTGAACGCGCCGCAGGCTCCCGTGCCGACGAGCAGGGCCACGTCGCCACCCGGGCTGGCCGCGGTGAGCGCGGCGAGCACCAAGCTCCCGATGACGTTCACCGCGAACGTGCCGCGCGGGACGGCCTCCTCGCGGCCGGTGAGCGCGACGGAGACCAGCTGGCGACCCACCGCGCCGACCGCGCCGCCGAGGCCGACGAGCAGCGGGGCTGGCAGGTTCATGCGGATACCCCCCTGCCTTCGAACCGGCCCGCGGCCAGCCGGCCGACACCGACGCCCGCGAACCCGAACACGTACGTCGCGACGACGTAGCCGACGGCGACGGTGGGGACGCTGGTCGCCGCGCCGACGACGAACGTGCTGTACGTGGTGAACGAGGAGAGGAAGCCGGTGCCGACGGCGAGGCGGACCCGGCGCGGGACCCGTTCGCGGTCGAGCGAGACGAGGAAGCCGAGCAGCACGCAGCCCACGACGTTGGCGGCGAGCGTGCCGGCGAGCCCCGTGGGGACGCCCGCGAGCGCCACGTCGACGCCCCACCGGGCGTTCGCTCCGGCGAAGCCACCGACAGCGACCAGCGCGAGCGTACGAACGTGGGCCCCGTCGCTCATCGAGACGGAGTGTCGAGGCACGGCCTAAAAGTCCGCCGACTTCGGTCTGGCGCGGTCGCTCGCGGTGGAACTGTCGAACAACGACCCCCGTTCCACATACCCCGAGTCTCGTTTAGAAGACGTACTCGTCTTCGTGGCCCATCATCCCGTCGTCCTCGTAGCCGCCGCCACCGGGCTCGTCGTCGTCGATGGGCCCACTGGTCTTGTAGGCCTTGATCCCGGTCGAGATGAGATCCTCGATGGCCTCCTCGCGGTTCACGAACTCCCCGCGCTCTACCATCTGGGTGATCTGCATCTCGAGGTGTTCGGGGATGTTGATTTCGACCTTTGGCATCAGTGGTAGGGGCTTCGGTGATGTGGTATTTAAGCCTGTTGGGGCCGGCGGGTCCGGGACACGAACGGTCGATTCCCTGGCGGGCGAGCACGCCGTCGTCGGGCGGTCTCGTCGTCGTGGACGCCGCCCGTCCTCACCGAGTCGGTTCCGTCACCCCTACGGTAGCGCGGCCCCGAATGGTGGGTATGAGCGTCACCGACGTCACGGACCTCTACGAGGAGTACGGCGAGGACCGCCTCCCGCCGGGGCAGCGCGAGACCTCGAAGTTCCCCGTGCTCTCGAAGGGGAACACCCCGAAGTTCGACCCCGACACGTGGGAGTTCCGCGTCACCGGCGCGGTCGAGAACGAGCTGACCTTCGACTACGACGAGTTCCGCGCCCTGCCGAGCGTGACGCAGCGCCAGGACTTCCACTGCGTCACCGGCTGGTCGAAGTTCGACTGCGAGTTCGAGGGCGTCACCTTCCCCGAACTCGCCGAGCGCGCGGACGTCCACGACGACGCCACCCACGTCATGTTCGCCGCGCTCGACGACTACACCACGAATCTGCCTCTGGAGGAGTGCATGCGCGACGAGGTGCTCTTTACGTGGGAGTTCGACGGGGACGACCTCCCGCCGGACCACGGCGGCCCGCTCCGGGTCGTCACCCCACACAAGTACGCGTACAAGGGCGCGAAGTGGGTCTGCGGCGTCGAGTTCCTGACCGACCCCGAGCGGGGCTACTGGGAGCGTCGGGGGTACTCAAACACGGCGAACCCCTGGAACGAGGAACGGTACAGCTAGTCGTTCGACTGTTCTAGGTCGGTCGCGATACGGTCCATTCTGCATCTGCTGTCGACATCTCGAAAGTCCAGTGAGTCGTGGGACTCGCTGGTGCCGCGGGCAATCAGAAAGTCCCGAGGTCCTCGACTCCCGCGACCCGTTGCGCTCCTCGTCCACTGCGAGAGCACGCTCTCGCAAGCCTTCGTCGCACGCTCCCGAAGACCTCGCGCGAGCGTGTGCTGCGCGTCTCGCAGGCTCGACACGCAGCACGGCCGCGCGCCACCCGGCCGATTGACCGATTCCGCCGCCGAAAGTTTACAATAATTGTAAACCTTCCGTCGGGGGACTCGTGATTTTCGAACTGGTTCCTGTTTCGTACGCCACCATCACAGTCCCATCTGAACCCACGCCTCGGATAATGAACACCCTTTATAGGACCGCCCCCTGAGATGGGGGCAATGGAACGAGCGGGCAGCGAGGCGGGCGTCGCGAGCGCGACGCGCGAGGACGCCACACTCGTCAGCCGGAGTCGCCCCATCGCGGACGTCTCCTTCCGGGCCTTCCTCGCGGCACGCGACCCGCCGCGACTGCAGTGGGCCAGCCACGAGGGGCTGGAGCTTTCGGGCGCGGGCGTCGCCGCCCGGCTCACGGCCAGCGGCGAGGACCGGTTCGAGTCGGTCCGGACCGCCGCCGAGGCCCTGTTCGCCGACGCCGACTGCTCGAACTCCGACGCGCCGCGACCCCGCCTCGTCGGTGGGTTCGCCTTCCGCGATGACCACGAGCCCGACCCGCCGTGGACCGGCTTCCCCGCGGCCGAGTTCGTCCTCCCCGAGGTGCAGCTCACCCGGACCGACGACGGGACGTGGCTGACCGTGAACCGCTTCGAGCCGGGCGCGGACCCGGACGACGTCGCCGCCGATCTCGACCGCGAGGTCGACGCGGTCGCCGAGCTGCCGAAGATGCGCCCCGCGGGGAACCGTCCGGGCGTGAACGGCGTCCGTCGCCCGACCTCGAAGGCGGACTGGACCGAACAGGTCGCCGACGCCGTCGACCGCATCGAGGCCGGCGACCTGCAGAAGGTGGTGCTCGCCTGCGCGCTGGAGGTCGACCTCGCGGGCGAGGTGGACCTGCCGGACGTGCTCGAAAGACTACGTCGGACGTACCCGAACTGCTACCGCTTCCTCGTCCAGCCCACCGAGGAGGCTGGTTTCCTGGGCGCACCGCCGGAGCGGCTGGTCAAGCGGACTGGCCGGCACGTCGAGACCGAGGCGCTCGCGGGGTCGGTCGGCCGGGGGGGAACCCCGGAGGCCGACGCCGACCTCGCCGCCGAACTCGTCGAATCGGAGAAGATACAGCACGAGCAGCGCCTCGTCGTCGACGCCATCTGCGACCAGCTCGCGCCGCTCGGCGAGGTCTCGGAGGGCCAGCAGACGGTGCGCAAGCTGGCGAACATCCAGCACCTCCGGACCCCCATCTCCGTCGATCTCGACCGCGAGACGCACGTCCTCGACATCGTGGGTGCGCTGCACCCGACGCCGGCCGTGGGCGGGCTCCCGCCCGAGGCGGCGGCGGAGACCATCCGCGACGTGGAGACGTTCGAGCGCGGCTGGTACGCCGCCCCCATCGGCTGGTTCGACGCCGACGGCGACGGCGAGTTCCTCGTCGGCATCCGCTCCGGGCTGGCCGGCGGTCGCAGCGCCACGCTGTTCGCGGGCAACGGTATCGTCGCGGACTCGGACCCACAGGAGGAGTGGGACGAGGTCCAGCTGAAGTACCGACCGCTGCTCGACGAGCTGGAGTGACCGTCCCGTGGCCCGCGACTACCCCAACCGGAACGTCCTCTGGGCGGAGACGCTCGTCGACGAGCTCGCCGCGGGCGGGCTCACCGCGGTCTGTATCGCCCCGGGGAGCCGGTCGACGCCGCTCACGGTGGCCCTCGACGCCCACGACGACGTGGAGACGTTCTCGCACCTCGACGAGCGCTCGGCCGCCTTCTTCGCGCTCGGTCGTGGCCGCCGGACGGGCGAACCGACCGCGCTGGTCTGCACCTCCGGCACCGCCGCGGCGAACTTCCACCCGGCGATCATCGAGGCGAACCAGGCACGCGTCCCGCTGCTCGCGCTGACCGCGGACCGCCCGCCGGAACTGCGGGATTCCGGCGCGAACCAGACCATCGACCAGGAGAAGCTGTACGGGAGCGCCGTGCGGTGGTACCGCGACCTGCCCGAGCCCGAGGCGACGCCACGGAAGCTCCGGCGGCTGCGTACAGACGCGGCCCGTGCCCTCACCGAGGCGATGGGGAGCGACGCCGGCCCGGTCCACCTGAACTGTCCGTTCCGCAAACCGCTGGAGCCGACGCCCGTCGCGGGCGACGTGCCGGAGAACTGGCACCAGGGCGACGAGCGGGCGTCGGTGGGACGCGGCGCGGGAGCGGACGGAACGCCCTACGTCCGCCGACGGCAGGGCCGGCCCGCACTCGGCGTCGCGGAACTGCGCGACCTCGCCGACGCGGTCGCCGCGGCCGACACCGGCGTCATCCTCGCGGGCCCCGCCGACCCGACGACGCTGGCGGACGACGACTGGCCGGACGCCATCGCGGAACTCGCGGCCGCCACGGGCTTCCCGGTCCTCGCGGACCCGCTCTCCGGCGTCCGCTTCGGCGAGCACCGAGACCACGCGACCGTCCTCGGCGGCTACGACGGCTACGTCCACGCGCTGGAGTTCGACCCCGAGCTTGTCCTCCGGTTCGGTGCCTCCGCGACCTCGAAGCCCCTCCGGAAGGCGCTCGCCGACACCGGCGCACGGCAGGTGCTCGTCGACCCGATGGGCGAGTGGCGCGACGCCGAGTTCGTCTGCTCGGACCTCGTCGTCGCCGACCCGGCCGGGACGGCACACGGGCTGGCGGACGCAGTCGCCGGCCCGGCCGACCCCGCCTTCGCCGACCGGCTCGCCGACACCGAAGCGCGCTACTGGGAGCACGTCGCGGAGTTCCTCGCGGACGAGACGCCCGAGGGAGCCATCGCCCACCGCGTGCTCGCGGACGCACCCGACCCCGCCACCGTCTTCGTCTCGAACTCGATGGCGGTCCGGGACGCCGACCGCTTCGGTGCACCACGGGACGCCGACCTCACCGTGCTCGCGAACCGGGGTGCGAGCGGCATCGACGGCGTCCTCTCGACGGGCTTCGGCGCGGGCAGCGCGACGGACGACCCGCTCGTCGTGCTGACGGGCGACCTCGCGTACTACCACGACATGAACGGGCTGCTCGCGCTGGCGCGCTGTGGTGTCGACGCGACCGTCGTCTGCGTGAACAACGACGGCGGCGGCATCTTCCACCTGCTCCCCATCGAGGAGTTCGACCCACCCTTCACCGAGCAGTTCCGCACGCCCCACGGGCTCGACTTCGCGCCGACCGGCGAGCTGTACGACCTCTCCTTTCAGCGGGTCCGCCCGGCCGAGTTCGCCGACACCTATCGGGAATCACTCGCGATGGACGGCACGCAGGTCATCGAGGTGCCGTTCGACGCCGCCGCGAGCCACCGCGCTCGCGAGCGGCTCGCCGACTCCGTCGCCGGGCTGCTCTGATTCAGCCGACGATATGCCTGAACGCCAGTGCGTACCAGAACGGCACGACGCAGGCACCGACGAGGAACACGCTCATCGGCGCGAGCAGGTTCACGCCGACGAACGCGAGCACGAACGGGAGCCCGATGCTCAGCGCGCCGAAGCCCACCACGGCGATGCGCGGGATGGTGAGCAGGTAGCCCAGCAGCAGCAGCGTACACGCCCCGATGACGACGTTGACGAACAGGTTCAGCTGGGGTGAGACGGTGACGTACGCGAGGAACGGGTACATCAGGAACGTCAGCACGGCGAGCACCAGCGACTGCTGTGAGAGGCTGACTGTCACCGGCTCCTGCGCCAGCTCCTCCTCGTCCCAGTCGTGGACGGAGAAGCCGTCCCACTCGTCGGCCTCCGCCTCGTCGGCGGCAACGTGCTCGCCCTGGCCGCGGGTCTTCCGCCGGGCTGCACCGTCGAACGACGAGCCCGTTCCCGTCGCGCCGCCGTCGGTCGAGGCGGAGGCGCCACCGCTTCTGGTCGACCCACCGCCCGAGCCGTCGGTGTCGCCGACGTAGTAGCTCCGCCTCGTGCGGTTCCCCTCCCCGGCGGTCTCGCGGTCCGAACCGGGGTACTCCTGCCGCCGGTTCCGGTTGCCGTACGTGCCGTCGGCCCAGCTCCGCCGCTCGTCGCCCGTCGCCCGCCCGCGGCCGGCACCGTCGTCGGTCTTGGCCGCATCGTCGTCGGTCCGCGTCCGACCCCAGCCGTCCGCGTCGCCGAACATCCGCTGGTAGGAGGCGTGCCCGAGCCGGTCGTAGCGCGCCCGCTCGTCCGGGTCCGAGAGGACCTCCTCGGCCTCGGCAACGCGCTGGAACGCCTCGGCGGCGTCCCCGCTGTCGTTCAGGTCCGGATGCGTCTCCTTGACCCGCTCGCGATAGGCCGCCGTTATCTCGTCCTGCGTGGCGTCGGTATCGACGCCGAGGACGTCGTAGAACGTCTCCGTCATGCGGTCAGGGGGACCCGAAGTTGGTCGACGTTGGGACGGCACGCCCAAAACAGTTCCTGCTATCGATATGTTCTCGCTCGAAACGTGACCGGCGACCGGTTGTTGCCACAGGTCGTCCGGATGTTGTCGGTGTGGAGGACACGACCGGACCGATACCGCCCGGGAAGCCCCGTCATCCGTGTGAGTCACAGGCTCTACCAACAGCCAGCAATCCCCGGCGGACGACGCTCCCGGGACCGCGCGAGACTCCTGCGTCGTCTCGCCAGGCCCCCGACTCCAGCGCCTCGGAGCTTTCTGGCTGTTCGAGGTGCACGCGAGTCCACCGACTGCAGCGCCAGAGACAGAGACCGAACACGGAAGCGAATCTATTTCCGGGGGCCGACCCCACCCCCGTGCATGGTTTCGGAACTGTTCGACCCCGCGCGGTGGGAGGAGCTCGACCGCGACTACCGCGACATCACCTACCACCGGGCGACGGAGTCCGGGACGGTCCGCATCGCGTTCGACCGGCCGGACGTGCGCAACGCCTTCCGGCCGGGGACGGTGGACGAGCTGTACGACGCGCTGGACCACGCGAAGCGCCAGACGGACGTGGGCTGTGTCCTGCTGACGGGGAACGGGCCGTCGTCGAAGGACGGCGGCTGGGCCTTCTGCTCCGGCGGCGACCAGACCGTGCGCGGTGGCGAGGGCTACGAGTACCGCGACGAGGACGCCGACCGGGAGGGCGCGGCCAAGGGTGGCCGACTGCACATCCTGGAGGTGCAGCGACTCATCCGTCACATCCCGAAGCCGGTGCTCTGCGTGGTGCCGGGCTGGGCGGTCGGCGGCGGGCACTCGCTGCACGTGGTCTGTGACATGACCATCGCGAGCGTGGAGCACGGGAAGTTCAAGCAGACGGACCCCGACGTGGCCAGCTTCGACGGCGGCTTCGGCTCCGCCTACCTCGCCAAGCAGGTCGGTCAGAAGAAGGCCCGCGAGATCTTCTTCCTGGGGAAGACCTACGACGCACAGGAGGCCGCCGACATGGGGATGGTGAACGAGACGGTGCCACACGAGGAGCTGGAGGACGTCGCCCTGGAGTGGGCCGAGGAGATGAACTCCAAGTCGCCGACTGCGATGCGGATGCTCAAGTACGCGTTCAACATGACCGACGACGGGCTGGTCGGCCAGCAGACGTTCGCGGGCGAGGCGACCAGGCTCGCGTACATGACCGACGAGGCCCAGGAGGGCCGCGACGCGTTCGTCGAGAAGCGCGACCCCGACTTCTCGGAGTACGACTGGCACTACTGAGCGCACCGCCGACCGGGGTCTTCAGGCGTCGAACTCGTCGAACGCCCGGTTCGGCGGCCGCGGCTTCGCGTTCAGCTCCCACTCGACGCCGTAGCGGTCATCGAAGGTGCAGTGATGGGCGGCGTTGCGCTCGACGGGCGCGCCCGACGCTTCGGCCCGGTCCGCGACCAGTTCGAACGTTGCCGGGCTGACCGCGAGCGCGACGTGGTCGACGCGACCGGTGCCGTCGGTCGCGTCCGGGTCGGCCGCGACGGCGAGGAAGAACCCGTCGCGACCGAGGAACGACATCGTGGGCTCGATACCCGCCTCGATGGCCTCGGGCCAGGTGAGGTGGTCGGGGACGGTGCCCGGGTCGCCGTCGCGGACACCCTCCCGGAACTGCACGCCGAGGTCGAACAGGTCGCGGTAGTAGTCCTCGGCGGCGGGGAGCTCGTCGACGAGCAGGACGAGGTGGTGGAGGCCGTCGATTGCCATACCGTGGACTGGGACGGCCGTCCCCCTAACCGTTGCTCCGCGAGAGAAGAAACGCTCGACGACTCAGGCCAGCAGCACCGGCAGCCCGATGGTGACGATGACGCCGACGAGCATGACGACCGCGCCGAAGGCGACCTGGCTCATCTCGAACTCCTGCATCGGCGACGTGACCCGGCTCGCGTGCTGCTCGTCCGCGTGGTCGCTGCCGTGCCCGTGGTCGTCGTGCGCGTGGTCCTCTGCTGCGTCGTGCTCCGACTCGACGCTGTCGGTGTCCTCGCTCATGCCCGGGAGTTGTGCGAGGCCCTACCTGAAACTATCGAACCCTTCCGCCGTCGAAACCGTCAAACCCGCAACGCCCGAACCACGAGGCAGTAGATGGCACTCACGAAGCGCATCATCCCCTGCATCGACGTGGACCTGGACGAGGACGGCAACGCGGCCGTCTACACGGGCGTGAACTTCGAGAACCTCGCGTACACGGGCGACCCCGTCGAGATGGCCCGGCGGTACAACGAGTCGGGCGCGGACGAGTTCGTCTTCCTCGACATCACCGCGTCGGCCGACGGGCGGGAGACGATGCTCGACACGGTGAGCGCGGTCGCGGACGAGGTGTTCATCCCGCTGACCGTCGGCGGCGGCATCCGCACGACCGACGACATCAAGGAGACGCTGCGGGCCGGCGCGGACAAGGTCTCGATCAACTCCGGTGCGCTGGCGACCCCCGAGCTGGTGAACGCCGGGGCGCGGTCGTTCGGCAACCAGTGCATCGTCATCAGCGTGGACGCCCGACGCAGGTTCGACGAGCAGGGCGAGCACTACGCGCAGGTCGACGGGGAGTCCTGCTGGTTCGAGTGCACCGTCAAGGGCGGCCGCGAGGGGACCGGCCGCGACGTGGTGGAGTGGGCGCAGGAGGCCGCAGAGCGCGGGGCGGGCGAGCTGTTCGTCAACTCCATCGACGCCGACGGGACGAAGGACGGCTACGACATCCCGCTGACGAAGGCGGTCTGTGACACCGTCGACACGCCCGTCATCGCCTCCTCGGGCTGTGGCGGTCCGGAGGACATGTACGAGGTGTTCACCGACGCCGGTGCGGACGCCGCGCTCGCCGCCTCCATCTTCCACTTCGACGAGTACTCCATCGCCGAGGTGAAGGAGTACCTCGACGAGCACGACGTCCCGGTGCGACTGTAGCGTGCCGCACTGCGAGCACCGCCACGCCGACCACCGTTACCCCGAGAACCGCACGCACCCGCCGATTCGTCCACCGGCAACTACTTTCCTGCGCGACCGAACGTACTGGTAGATGGCGTGGGAGTGCGACGACTGTGGGACGCGGTCGACCTCGCCCCCCTGCGACGAGTGCGGGAGCGAGGTCGGCGAGTACACCGGCTTCGTCTGGGTCTGCCCCGACTGCGGCCGCCAGTCCGCGAAGAACAACCCGCCCTGCCCCCGCTGCGGCGGGATGGACCTCGAACAGCGCCGTCCCGACTACAGCGACATCGACGACGAGATCTCGGTGCCGGGCTACGCCCAACTCGCGAAACCGCTCGTGCCGCTCTTCCTGGTCGTCGCGATAGTCGTCGCGCTGTTCGCGACGGGCGTCGTCCCGCTTCCCGAGGACCTCGACGTGGCGCTGAACGGCCCGCGCGTCGTCGACGCCCCCGGCTCGGCCGACCAGGCTGACGGGGTGAACCTCTCCGACGTGGAGTCGGGCATCCTCGACCGCGTGGACGAGTACCGGGCGGAGCGTGACGCGGACGCCCTCTCGCGTGACGGCACGCTCGACAGCATGGCCACGTTCGCCGCCCAGCGCGAGGTCGCCGGCGACTACGACGGCGGCAGGGTGGTCGGCGGGCTCCGGGACTTCTCGCCGGCCTGCCAGCCCGCGATCTTCCTGCTCGGCTCGACCGACGGCGGCGGCGCGACCATCGACGACTTCGAGAACGAGTCCGCCGCGGCGCAGGCACTGTTCGAGGTGCTCGTCGCCGACCTCGAGGGCTCGGCGACGCTCACGGACGCCACCGCCGCCAACGCCGTCGACGTCCACGTCGCTCCCGACGGGCGGATCTACGCAGCGTACGCTGTCTGCTAGGGTGCGGTGAGAACTGAGCAGCAGAGCCGCGAGCGTTACGCCGCCTGCTCGAACGCGCTCCGGAACGCGTCGGTCTTCTCCTGTACGCGCTGGGCGGCGCTCTGGAGCGCGTCGATGGGGTCGACGCCATCCTCGGTCTTGACCGTGAGGATGGGCTCTGTCTGTCCACCGGACTGCTCGGGGTTCACGTCGTAGGTCGCGGCCGCGACGCCGTCCGTCTCCAGCAGCGCGCCCTTGAGGACGTTCATGAACGTGTGGTCCTCGCCAGCGATCTCGACGCGGAGCTCCTGTTCGAGGTTCTCCGTGACGGTGAGTTCCATGTATCTGCGTGGTCGTCCGGCGCGTTTACAGGTTTCGGAACCGAACGCATCGGCTCCCTACGCCGCACGACCCGGGCCGTCGATGGCCAGCTCGATGCGTTCCTGGTCCGAGTCGCGGACGCGGTCGGTCGACGATAGCACCTCGTCGACCGGGTGGAACGCGGCCTCGAACCCCTCGGCCTCGCCTTCGAGCTCGCCGGCGACGTTCGACCGATGGACCGCGTAGGTGAGGAGGTAGAGCGAGCTCTTCGGGAACTCCGCGTGGACGACGGTGACGTACGACAGGTCGTCGGGGTCGGCGGTGAGCCCCGTCTCCTCTTCGAGTTCCCGGAGCCCAGTCTCCTTCGGCCCCTCGTCGTACTTGGCGAACCCGCCGGGGAGGCTGAGGAGCCCCTCGTGCTGTGGAATCGGTTCGTCGAGCATGAGGACGCACTCCTCGTCGTAGACGACGATGTGGACGCCCGGGACGGGGTGGCGCGAGAGCACCGTGTCGCAGTCGGGACACCAGGGGTGTTCGTCTCCCTCCCACTCTGTCGTGGCGACTTCGCTTCCGCAGCGGTGGCAGTGGTCGGGGACGACGGCGATGGAGTCGATGTCCATGCCAGAAGCTACCGCGCCACCTGTCGAAAACGTTTCTATGTAATGATATTTCCTGTCGAATCAGGTGCGGGGCGACCGGGCCTGTCGACGGTCACCAGGTGCCGTGGAACGTGTCGAACTCCAGCGCGTCCAGCGGTTCCTCGCCGATGGCGATGCGGTACTCCTGGGGCGTGAGCATCGGCTTGTGGAACTGCGGGCCGTCGTCGGTGGTGATGCGCGGACAGCCGGTGTTGACGAAGGCGTCCATGTCGAAGTTCCGGAGGCGGTCCGGGGTGACCTCGTCCATGGTGATGAGGTAGGCATCGTCGTTGTTGTCGACGATCTCCTCGGCCTGGTCCCAGCGGCCCTGGCCGATCTTCGTACAGAAGATGACGCCGAACTTCTCGGCGTCCATCGCGCGGTGGACGGCACCGTAGCGCTGCTTCATGAACTTCTCCGTGTCCGCAACGGTGAGCACGTTGTTGACGGGGTCGGCGATGACGACCTTCTTGTCGGGGTGCTCCATCGCGAGCCCGAGCGGGTGGAACTTGCCGCCGCCGACGTAGAGTATCTGGTCGGCGTCGATGTCCGCGGAGGCGTAGTTGCAGCCGAGCACCTGCCCCTCGTGGGTGAGGCGGTCGTCGCCCTTGCGCGTGTGGACGGTGTAGCCGGCGTCCTCAAGGTGCTCGCGCATCTCCTCGAACCGGTTCATGTGCTGGGCGGTGGTGACGAGGCCGACGTCGTCGCCCGCCAGCTCCTCGTCGATGGCGCGGTCGACGCTCGGGAGGACCTCGACGTTGGAGAAGAGGGGGACGTAGATGATCTTGTCAGACTCCTTCATCGGGGAGTGCCCGAAGTGGACGAACACGTCGGTCCGGCGCATCAGATAGGTGTCGAGGTCGCACGCGCCGTAGCAGGGCTGCCCGGAGATGACGACGGTGACGTCGTCGGGGAGGATCTCGCGGAGGTCGTCGGCGACTCTGGGGCCGCGTCGTTTCAGCCCCTCGGGGAACTGGAGGCCGACCTTGTCTGCGTCGCGCTCCTCGACCGCGTCGACGATGCGGTCGAGTTCGTAGTCCCACTCGCGGTCGTGCTTGAGGGACATGCCGGTGTTCCGGAGGTCGCCCTCGGAGTACGATTCCTGACTCATTGGACCGGATTAGCCGGCACGGACGGTTAACTTCGACGGTTCTGGACGGTCGCGAGAACGGGTGAGAGAGGCTCAGGCGGCGTCGACGAGCCGGAACGCGGCCTCGAAGTCGGTCGTGTCGAAGGTGCCCTGGAGCTTGCGCGTCTCGTCGCGGAGCCGGCTGAGCCGACTGTGGTCCGTGGTCGTCGCGCGCCGGGCCGCGGCGACGAAGGCGTCGAGTCGCTCGAAGTAGACGGCACGCGTCGCGAGATGGTCGACCGTCGCGAGGAGGTCGGTCGGACAGACCGGTGCCTCCAGATGGGCGTCGTGGGGTCCGGTGGGTGGTCGCTCCCCGCCGAGCGAGACGAGCGCACAGCCCGGTGCGCGTTCGGTGAGCGTCCCGAGGAGTGCCCGGCGAGAACGGCTCCCGACCCGGCCGGCGACGGCGGCGACGGAGGCCTGTTTGGCCGTCGCCAGGACCTCGTCGGGGACGCCAGTGGCGACCACGTCGTACGGGCCGCCTTCGAGTGCCGCCCGGTAGCGTTCGCGGGTCAGTTCCTCTTCCGCGGCGACCAGTACCGTCGGGCTCCGGCGTGACATCGTAGCTTGCACTCCGAACCGGACATACATCAAGGCCTCATTCCGTTCAACGTTCGTTCAGACCGTTTAATGTACTGTTAGGGCAGTCGAGCCACAGGGATTCGTGAGAACGTCGGTGCTCCGGCAGGTTGAAACACGTCCGCTCCCAAGCGGTGGGCATGAGCATCGAGACGAGTGGTGAGAGCACCGAGGAGTCGGATTCCGTCGAGCAGCGAGCGCGCGAACTCGGTCGTGCGCTCCGTGACCTGCCGGAGTACGAGCGATTCGACGAGGCCCAAGCCGCCGTCGAGGCCAGCGAGGAGGCGCAGGCGAAGATCGAGGAGTTCGAGCAGGTCCGCCAGGAGTTCATGCTCGCACGCCAGACCGGCCAGGCGTCCCAGGAGGATCTGGAGGAGCTCCAGAACACCCAGCAGGAGCTCCACGACATCCCGGTGATGGCGGAGTACCTCGAGGCCCAGAACCAGCTGGATGCCCGTCTGGAGCGGGTCAACAGCACCATCTCCGCCGAGCTCGGCCTCGACTTCGCCGACGAGGCGAGTGGCTGCTGTAACGACTAGGCGTCGCTGTTCCTTCGTCCGTTCGCGATGGTGGGTGGGCGAGCCGTGTCACGGCTGTGGGTTACTCGAACGCCCCGGCGGTGGAGGTTTACAATAATCGTAAACCCTCGGTCCTCCCCGTTCGTTGCGTCACGCCAGCCGCGCGCACCTCTCAGCCCCTACCGGTGACGTCACCCGAAGAGACACGCTTTTGGTGGCAGCGCGACCCGGTTTCGGTATGTTCGTCCTCGTCAACCTGAAGGCGTATCCGTGCGACCCCGTGGCGGTCGCGACCGCCGCGGCGAACGCGGCCGACGACAGCGGCGTCCGCATCGCCGTCGCACCGCAGGCGGCCCACCTCGACGCGGTCGCGGAGACCGGCGTCGAGACCTGGGGCCAGCACATCGACCCGGTCGAACCTGGGAGCCAGACCGGCCACACGCTCGCGGAGACGGTCGCCGACGCCGGCGCGACGGGAACCCTCATCAATCACTCCGAGTACCGCGTGAAGCTCGCCGACCTCGACGGCGCGGTCCGTGCCGCCGAACGCGCCGGACTGGAGACGGTCGCCTGCGCGAACAACCCGGCCCAGGTCGGCGCGGCGGCCGCACTCGGCCCGGATGCCGTGGCGGTCGAGCCGCCGGAGCTCATCGGCACCGGGACGCCCGTCAGCCAGGCGGACCCGGACATCGTCGAGGACGCCGTCGCGGCCGCGGCGGCGGTCGACCCCGACGTCGACGTGTTCTGCGGGGCCGGCATCTCGACCGGCGAGGACCTCGCGGCGGCGGCCGACCTCGGCGCGACCGGCGTCCTGCTGGCCTCCGGCGTCGCGAAGGCCGACGACCCCCGGGCCGCGCTCGACGACCTCGTCGCACCGCTCTGAACTCGACCTTCCTTTGTTTATCTTTTGGCCCATAGAAATAATTAAGTAGTCAGGGGATGGAATGAACTTCGAGGGGTGCGAGAGAACGGGTGACGAAGCTCGCCTCGTTGAACGTCGACGCGGCGGCCCGAGCGGTCGCCGGAGTCGGAGGCATCGGACGGAAGGAGCACCCGGCACTGGAACCGGGTGTCTGCCGAAACTGCGGTGACGACGGGGCCCGCAGACGGGCCATCGTCCCGGACGGCGACCACGGGCGGAACGACATCCGCCTCTGTCAGGACTGTGCCGATGACCGGACCGCGGGCGGCTCGCGGGCCGACTGCGGCGGGCTCCCAGTCGAGCGAGACACCGTGACGGACCGCGACGACGAACGCTGCCGGGGTTGTGGTGTGCGCGAGGCGCTCGTCTTCGGCGACGTGCTCCACCTGCACGCCGTCGTCTCCCCCGCAGCGGGCGGCCACCGGCACGTCCACAACGTGGTCGCACTCTGTCCAATCTGCCACGAGCGCGTCCACGGCAGTGGGTAAGGATTTAGTAGCAGACCGGCGAGGTACCGCCATGGCCGAAGAGCAGGTGTTCGTCTCCCACGCGCCGTCCGATCTCGACCTCGTCCAGGAGCTGTTCTCGACGGTCCAGAACCTGCACATCGACGTCCACATCGCGCTCGAGGAGGTCGAGCCCGGGCGCAACCGCCAGGACCTGGAGGGACGGCTCGCCAACAGCGACCTGCTCGTCGTCGTCCTCACCGAGGGAGGCGCGACGAACAGCTGGGTGAACCAGGAGATCGGCTACGCGGTCGCGAAGGGGATTCCCATCCTGCCAGTGTACACCGACGGGGTCGAGCCCGAGGGCTACCTCCAGCGTCACGAGCGGGTCGAGCTCGACCCCGACGAGATGGACGTCTCGGTGTTCAACCTGCTCTGCCGTCTGCGGTCGGAGCTCGCGCCGCTGGGCACGCTCTCGACGCCGAACTGGTTCGTCCGGTTCCCGTGTAACTTCGAGAACTGTGGCACGGCGGTGACCCTCGACATCGAGGAGACCCAGAAGAAGCTCTGGCAGATGTACGAGCACAACCAGGCACTGGTGGCGACCTGCGAGGAGTGCGACGCGCAGTACTTCTTCAACCCGGCGACGCTCGGCTACGTGCGGCGCGAGGACCCGGTCTAGAACTCGTCCAGCAGGCGGTCGTAGGCGGCCTGCACGCGCTTGAACTCCGCTCGCGAGCCGTCGGCCCGGTCGGGGTGGACCTGTTTGACCTCGCTGATGTACGCGTCGCGGAGGTCGTCCTCGTCCGCGAAGCCCGACGCGCCGAGCACCTCGTAGGCCTCGGCCCGGCGCATCCGGACGTCCTTGATGATGCCGTCGTCGCGGGCCTGCTCCATGCAGTCCGGACAGAACTTCTCGGTGCGTTCGTCGACCGTGACGACGCGGTAGAGTTCGATGGAGTACCAGTCGTTGCACTGCTGGCAGAGGTTGCGCTGGCGGCTCGCCTTCGAGGGCTCCTTGGACTCGAGTTCGGCCGCCGTCTCGGCCTCGCTCTCCTCCTGTCGGCGCTCGCCCGGGTCGTCGTCGTTCGACGGGGCGTGTTCGGCACAGGAGGGACAGCAGAGCACGCTGGTCCCGTCCGAGAGGATGACCTCCTCGAGCTCGGAGACGAGGTGCTCCTCGGTGCAGCCGTCGCACTCGCGGCGTCGCTGGTCGATATCGGAGCCGCTGTCGGTGACCGTCTCCGCGTACTCGCGGCATTCGGGGCAGCAGACGGCTCGCGACCCACCCGGCATCGTGACCGCATGGAGGTTGTCGAGGGAGAACTCGCGGTCACAGCCTTCACAGGCGTGTCGTTCGACCACAGCCATCGACTGAGTCAAAGGGATTCATCCTATATTAGTGTTCAGCCTTCGTGGAAGGAAACTGCCCGGCGACGCGTCGGCGAGGTTTCTCGTCGCGGTGCAGGCCGATGGTCACATCGGGGGTGTCGGGCACGGACGCAGGGACCGGAGACCGCACAACCGGGGGGCGAGGTCACGACAGTAGCTATTTCTGCCACCCGAGGGAACTCTGGGGTATGACAGCCGCCGATTCGACCGACGTGTCGGGCCCGGAGTTCGACTGGCTGAGCCTCGACGAGGACGAGGAAATCGTCTGGTCGGGCAACCCGCACCCGATGAGCGTCGTCCCCGCGCTCATCTTGGGGGTGCCGCTCATCATCCTCCTCGTCGGTATCGTCATCATCGCCGCCGCGTACCTCTGGCGCGAGAACACGGACTACGTCGTCACGACCGACGGGCTGTACACGAAGTCGGGCGTGTTCTCCCGGGACGTCCAGCGCGTCGACTTCGACAAGGTCCAGAACATCTCCTTCTCCCAGGGCGTCGTCGGGACCTACTTCGGCTACGGCAACGTCGACATCTCGACCGCGGGCGGCTCCGGCGTCGAGATGCAGTTCCAGTCGGTCGCCGACCCGAAGTCGGTCCAGGAGCGCATCAACCGGCTCATCAAGGAGAACCGCCGGGGGAGCGACCGCCGCGGCGAGGACGCGCCGGAGAAGGGCGAGGTGCTCGACGAGATACTCACCGAGCTCCGGGCGATGCGCGAGACGTTCGAGCGCATCGAGACACGCCAGGGCGGCGAGACGGGAGAAATCGGCGAACAGCCCGGCACGACCGGTCGTCCCTGGCACGAGGACGACGACCCAGCCAACGACCGATGAGCCGCGACTGGCTCACGCTGGAGGACGACGAGGACGTCCTCTGGGCGGCCTCGCCGCGCGTCCAGAGCATCATCCCGGCGTTGTTCGTCGGGCTGCTGATCGCCGTCGTCCCGGCAGGCGCGTCCCTGCTCGCGCCCGACGCATTACCGGTGCCGGTGTGGCCGCTCGTCCTGCTCGGCGTCCTGCCCCCGGTGTTCACGTACATCTGGATACGCAACGTCGAGTTCGTCGTGACGAACCGGCGCTGCTACCGCAAGCAGGGCGTGCTCTCGCGGGACGTGCTCGCGGTCGGCTTCGAGAGCGTCCAGAACAGCTCCTACGAGCAGGGCGTCTTCGGCACGCTGTTCGGTCACGGGACCGTCTCCATCGACACGGCGGGGGGGCTGGGCACCGAGTTGACCTTCTGGAACGTCGAGGACCCGCGCTCGGTCCAGAGCCTCGTGCTCGACCAGCGCGAGGCGTTCGACGAGGGGGGCGACGAGTTCCCGGGGACGGTCGAACAGTGGCAGGCGGTGCTCGCGGAGGTCCGACGGCTGAGACGGGCGGCAGAACGGTACGAACAGTCCTCTCGTTGAAACTGCATCGGCACACGGCCGATGCGGTCCGCGGGTCGCCCGAGAGACGACTGGACGGTGTGGATGGGGTCGGGAACCCGCGTGTCGAGGTGGCGGCGCCGTCGGTGCCGCCGTGGGGACGATGAATCTTCCCTCCCTGAAGGGGGGAACCGACGGATCGACGGTCCGCCGTGTTACCTGTCCCGACGGCCGAAACGGTCGTGGTCTACGAGTCGTGACGGTCCTCGGGCATGCTCCCTACGGGGGTCGGTGACCTATGTATGGCTCCGATACCGTCGGCCGACGGGGTAGTTCGGCCGGGTCGTAGCACGTCCCTGCCGACCCGAACGACCCGTTCGGGCTACAGGACGGTGCCGTGTTTCTTGTCCGGGAGGTCCTTCTCGACGGTCTCGTAGAACCGGAAGCGGTTCTCGAGCTCCGTACGGAGCGACGACGGCGGCACGACGTCGTCGATGACGACCTCGCTCGCCATCCGGCGCACGTCGATGTCCTCGCGGTACTCCTCGCGCAGCTCGGCCTCGCGCTGGGCGCGCTCGTCGGGGTCGTCGATCTCGTTGAGCTTCCGCGCGTAGACGGCGTTGATGGCCGCCTCGGGGCCCATGATGGCGATCTCGCCGGACGGCAGCGCGATGGTGGACTCGGGGTCGTACGCGGGGCCGGACATGGCGTAGATGCCCGCGCCGTACGCCTTCCGGACGACGACGCACTGCTTGGGGACCGTCGCCGAGGAGGTGGCGTAGATCATCTTCTTGCCCTTCTCCAGGATGGCGTCCTTCTCGACCCCCGAGCCGGCCATGAAGCCCGGCGTGTCGGCGAGGTAGAGCAGGGGGACGTTGAACGCGTCTGACTTCCAGATGAACTCCGCGGCCTTCTCGGCGGCGTCGGGGAAGATGGCCCCGGCGCGCTGGGCGGGCTGGTTGGCGACGATGCCGACCGGCCGGCCGTCGATGCGGGCGTACGCCGTGATGATCTCCTTGCCGTAGTCCGGTCTGAGCTCGAAGTAGCTCCCCTCGTCGACGATGCGCTCGATGACCCGCTCCATGTCGTAGCCCTTGTTCGGCTCCTGCGGGACGACCGAGTCGATGCCCTCGGGGGAGCGGGCGGGTGCCTTCGACTCGGCACGTGGGGGCTTCTCGTCGCTGTTGTCAGGCAGGTAGGTGACCAGCTGGGAGACGAGCTCGCGGGCGTGCTCCTCGCTCTCGGCGACGAGGTCGGCGCTCCCGGACTCGGTGGCGTGCATCTCCGGACCGCCGAGCTCCTGCATCGAGATGTCCTCGCCGGTGACCATCTTCACCATCCGCGGGGAGGCGATCGCCATCGCGGACATCCCCTCGACCATGATGGTGAAGTCGGCGAAGACGGGCGTGTAGGCGGCCCCCGCGATGCAGGGCCCGTAGAGGACACAGATCTGCGGGACGCGCCCGGAGAGCATCGAGTGGTTGTAGTAGTACTTCCCGATGCCCTCGCGGTTGGCGAAGAAGCCCGTCTGCTGGTCGATGCGGCCGCCGGAGGAGTCCATCAGGTAGAGCACCGGCCGGCCGGTCTTCAGCGCGCGCTGTTGCATCCGGAGGAACTTCTCGACGCCCTTGGCGGCCATCGAGCCGCGCTTGACGGTCCAGTCGTTGGCCATGAAGTGGACGTCCCGTCCCTCGAACGTCGCCCCCCCGGTGATGAGCCCGTCTGCGGGGAGCTGGTCGTCGGCGTCGAACTCGGCGAACCTGCCGTCCTCGAAGAGAAAGGCGTCATCGTCGTCCTGATCGAACCACAGGTCGATGCGGTCCCTGACGAACAGCTTGCCCTCCTCGGGGAGCGTGTCCTTGTACTTCTCGGGGCCGCCCTCCAGGATCTCCTCGATCTGTTCGAGTAGCAGTTCCTCCCGCGCGGTCGGGCCGAGGTCCTCGTACTCCTCGGGGACGTCGGACTCGGCGTCGTCGCCCTCGGGAGCGTCGTGGCTCGCGGCCGGTACGTCGCTCCGACCGACGTACACCTCTACGTCGTCCCCGACGTGCTCGGCGAGCGCCGCGGCGATAGCCGACGCCTCCTCGGCCGACGCGCCCTCGCTGATGCGCACCTTCATGTCTCGGGGTGCGCGGGGTTTCGTGAGAAAGGTTTCCCTTTCGGTTGCCGCAGTCGTTGCCGCGGCGTCACCGGTGCCCGAACAGCTCCGTCACTCCAGCGCGGACTCCAGCCGGTCGATGTACTCCTCGCTGCCGACGTGGACGGGGACGCGCTGGTGGAGTTCGGTCGGCTCGACCGACAGGAGCGACTGGCTGCCGTCCGAGGATGCCCCGCCGGCGGTCTCGACGACGTAGCCGATGGGGATGCCCTCGAACTGGAGGCGGAGCTTTCCGTTTGGAGCGGATTCGAGGGCGGGGTACGCGAAGATTCCACCGTAGGTGACGACCTGGTTCACGTCGGCGATCATCGCGCCGCCGTAGCGGAGCTTCAGCTCGTCCTCGACCTCGTCGACGTAGGCCGCGAAGTCGTCGGGCCAGTCGGGGACGCGCCCGCCGAAGCCGTAGACCACGGCGTCGTCGGGGACGGTCACGTCGCGCTCGATGACGCCGCGTTCGTCGCCCGAGAGCTCGTACTCGTGGACGGCCCCGTCGCGCGCGACGAGCATCGTCGTCACCGGGCCGTACAGCACGTAGCCGGCGGCGACGAGGTCCTCGCCGCGGGCCGGGAGTTCGGCGTCGTACACGCCGAAGATGGTTCCCATCGCGTTGTTCGACTTGAGGTTCGAGGAGCCGTCGAGCGGGTCGACCGCGACCGCGACGCCCTCGCCGCAGTCGACGATGTCGGGGCGCTCCTCGCTGGCGTACTGGCCGACGCCGTCGATGCTCGACAGGCGGTCCTCGAGCAGGCCGTCGGCCCACACGTCGGCCTCGACCTGTTCGTCGCCGCTCGGGTTCTCCTCGTCGACGGTGCCGCGGCGGCCGACGAGTCCCTGCCGGATCTCCGGTGCGGTCTCCGCGATGACGTCGACGACCGCGTCGACGGTCGAATCGGACCCTCCCTCCTGCATCATCGGTCCAGCGCTTCCTCGGCGGACGCGCCCTCGTAGATGACCGCTTCGAGGGCGTCGAGGATCTCGCGCGGGTTCTCGCGCTGCCAGACGTTCCGGCCGACCGCGAGGCCCTTGCCGCCGGCCGCGATGCAGCCCTCGACCTGCTTGAGGAACGCGTAGTCGTCGGTCTTCGACCCGCCGGACATGACGACCTTGACCTTACCTGCGGCGTCGACCGCCCACTCCATGTTCTCCGGCGACCCGGGGTACTTGACCTTCGCCACGTCGGCACCGAGCTCGAGCGCCTGCCGGGCCGCGTAGGCGATGGTCTCGGGGTCGCGGTCGTTCTTCAGGCCCTGGCCGCGCGGGTAGGACCACATGACCATCGGGACGTCGTGCTTCCGGGCGTCCTCCTGGGCCTTCCGGAACTCCTCGGCCATCTCGATCTCGTTGTTCGAGCCGCCGTAGAGGGTGAAGCCGAGCGCGTCGGCACCGCACTCCTCGACTGCGTAGTCGACGGAGCAGTTCACCGCGGAGTCCGGCTCGCCCATCCAGAGGTTCGACGTGCCGTTGAGCTTCATGAGGAGGTTCACGTCGTCCTCGTAGGAGGGGTAGTACGCCTCGGCGACGCCCTTCTGGACGGCCATCGCGGTGACGGCGTCGTGTGTCCCCACGTCGAACACCGTCGACGGGTCGATCGTCTCGGGGACCGGCTCGAAGTCGACGGGACCATGCTCCAGCCCGTGGTCCATCGCGAGAATCAGTACCTTTCCGTCGCGGACGATGGGTGAGTCGTCGATGGGTCGCATTCGGTTGCAAGTTCCACGAACCGACTATTAAAGCGTGGTGTTCGGAACGGGGTATCGAACGAACGCACGAGGCGGCTGTAGAGCGCCGCTACTGGCGGCTCGGTGGCGCTGTCGAATCGGAGAAAACACACTACAGCGGTAGTAAATTTTTGGGAACGTTCTTCACTCCCGCTGGAACGCCTCGCGCGCCGAGAACCGCCACGTTCTCGCCTGCATCACGTTCACCTCCAGCGCCGCCGCCAGCGCGGACGCGTCGACCCACGCGAGCTGGCGGACCGACGTGATGCCCGCCTCGGCGAGCTGGTCGGCCACCCAGTCGTCGACGACCGCCTCGACCGGCGTTGGACGCACCCGCCCGGCCCAGATGTCGACGGGTTCGCGCTCGACCGGGTCGTACCCCCGCACGCCGAGTTCCTCCCAGTCGCTCGTCGAGGCCGCGACCCAGTCCCGCTCGTCGTCCTGCAGCCCGCCCATCGACTCCGCGCGCTCGTCCAGTCCGTCGCCCAGCGTCGACGACCACGAGAGCGAGTACTCCCGGCGGAGGTCGGTCGCCACGCCCTGCTCGACGCCCGCCTCGACCAGGTCCGTGTACGTCACCCGCTTCTCGGTCACGTCGCTCGTCGTGACACCTGCCTCCGTCAGCTGGGCCGCCGCCACCGGCGTGACCCCGTCCAGGCCAGCCAGCGTCTCGGCATCGGCTACCAGCTCCTCGCCACCGTCGTTCGTGCCCATCCGTCACTGTTGTTCTCTCCAGCACCCGTCTTGAATGTTGGTGTGCCGGCCGTGATTCGTGGAACCGAACGTGAGTGTTCGGCCACGTGTCATCTCCGGTTCGATGGTCCGCGTGCACGCCTCGCGACGCGCGCTCCGGGTCCTTTTTCTCGACGGCTCTCCTTCCCCGAGACGATACTGTCCCCCAACCCATGAGAGGACTCTCGAAACGGTGGCTCCAGCACAACCAGGTCGCCGTCTACGCCGTCTACGTCCTCGTCGCAATCGCCGTGGGCCTCGGCCTCCCGAGCGTGAGCTCGTCGCTGGAGACGGTCATCAACCCCGTGCTGGCCGTGCTGCTGTACGTGACGTTCCTGGAGATCCCGTTCGTCCGCATCCGCCGTGCGTTCCGGAACCGGCGGTTCATGCTCGCCGCCCTCGGGACGAACTTCCTCCTGGTGCCGGTCGTCGCCTTCGGGCTCACCCGGTTCCTCCCCGACGGGTCGGTGCTGCTCGTCGGCACGCTGATGGTGCTGCTGACGCCGTGTATCGACTACGTCATCACGTTCACGGAGCTCGCCGGCGGTGACGCCGAGCAGATAACCGCCGCCACGCCGGCGCTGATGCTCGTGCAGTTGCTGCTGCTGCCGGCCTACCTCTGGCTGTTCGTGGGGCCCGAGGTGGCCGAGTTCATCGAGGCCGGGCCGTTCGTCGAGGCGTTCGTCGTCATCATCGCCCTGCCGTTGCTGCTCGCGTGGGGGACCGAGTTCGGGGCGGAGCGGTCGGGGCGGGCCGCACGCTGGCAGGACGCGATGGGCTGGCTGCCGGTGCCGATGATGGGCGTGACCCTGTTCGTGGTCATCGGCTCGCAGCTCCCCCGGGTCCAGGACTCCATCGGCCGCATCGCCGCTGTCGTCCCGGTGTACGTGGCCTTCCTCGTCGTCATGCCGCTGGTGGGACGACTGGTGGCCGGTCAGTTCGGGATGGGCGTGGGCGAGAGCCGGGCGCTCGTGTTCACGTCCGTCACGCGGAACTCGCTGGTCGTCCTCCCGCTTGCGCTCGCGCTGCCGGCGGGCTACGAACTCGTACCGGCCGTCGTCGTCACGCAGACGCTGGTCGAACTCTCGGGGATGGTCGTCCTCACGCGGGTCGTCCCGGCGTGGCTGGTCCCCGACTCGTTCGCGTCCGGCACGGTGGTCGAGGGCGGGGTCGGGGACTGACTGCCGTCCGTCGACCACTTCCGCCCCGGCCACCGAACGTCTATAACAGGGGAGGCGATAGGGGTGGGTATGACACGGGTGATCCACACCGCCGACACCCACCTCGGATACCGGCAGTACCACTCGCCCGAGCGCCAGCGGGACTTCCTCCGGGCGTTCGAGCGGGTGGTCGCGGACGCCGTCGAGGACGACGTGGACGCGGTGGTCCACGCGGGCGACCTGTTCCACGACCGACGCCCCGGACTCAGGGACCTCCAGGGGACCGTTGCGGCGCTCCGCGAGCTCGCCGACGCCGGAATTCCGTTCCTCGCCGTGGTCGGCAACCACGAGGGCAAGCGCGACGGGCAGTGGCTCGACCTGTTCGAGGACCTCGGACTCGCCACCAGACTGGACGCCGAACCGCACGTGATCGGTGACACGGCGTTCTACGGGCTCGACTTCGTGCCGCGGTCGCGTCGGGAGGACCTGGACTACGAGTTCGCCGAACACGACGCCGACTACGCGATGCTGGTGAGCCACGGGCTGTTCGAGCCGTTCGCGCACGCCGACTGGGACACGGAACGGCTGCTCACCGAGTCCAGCGTCGACTTCGACGCGCTGCTGCTCGGCGACAATCACGCGCCGGGCGTCGAGGAGGTCGACGGGACGTGGGTCACCTACTGTGGGTCGACCGAACGCGCGAGTGCGACGGAGCGCGACGACCGGGGCTACAACATCGTCGCCACCGAGGAAGAGACGGTCGCCATCAGCCGCCGGGGCATCCCGGACACGCGGCCGTTCCGGTTCGTCGACGTAGAGTTGAAGGAGGGCGAGGGCGTCGAGCGCGTCCGCGAGGCGGTACGCGAGCACGACTGCGAGGACGCCGTCGTCGTCGTCACCGTGACTGGCGACGGCGAGCCCGTCTCCCCCGCGCCGGTCGAGGAGCTCGCCATCGACCGCGGCGCGCTGGTCGCCCGGGTGAACGACCGCCGGGAGTTCGACGAGGAGCAGGAGGTCGACGTGACGTTCGCGGACCCGGACGAGGCCGTCCGGGAGCGCGTCCGCGAACTGGGGCTGAGCCAGGCCGCCCGCGACGTGGACGAGGCGGTCCGCGCGTCGAAGGTCGCCGACTCGAACGTCCGCGACTCCGTGAAGGAGCGCGTCGAGAGCATCGTCGACGACGGCGACCTCGACGCCTTCGAGGGCGCGGAGCCGGCGGACGAGGACGTGTCCGACGACGTGGCTGGCGACGACCCGGCCGAGGACGAGTCGCCTGACGAGGCCAGCGGGGACGAACCACCTGAGTCGGAGCCGGCGTCGACCGACGGCGGTGACACGGTGGTTGCCGAACCCGACGAGACCACCGAGAGCGACGGCACGCTCGACGAACCCGAAGACGACCCCGCAGGGGACGCCGACGGACAGGCCGGCGGAACCGACTCGCAGTCCTCCATGGAGGAGTTCCTGTGAGGGTCGACCGCCTTCGCCTCTCGAACTTCAAGTGCTACGGCGAGGCCGACCTCGGTCTCGACCGCGGCGTCACCGTCGTCCACGGCGTCAACGGCAGCGGGAAGTCGAGTCTGCTGGAGGCCTGCTTCTTCGCGCTGTACGGCTCGGCGGCCATCCCGGGCACCCGCGAGGACGTCATCCGGACCGGCGAGGAGGAGTGCGAGGTCGAGCTCTGGTTCCGCCACGACGGGACCGACTACCACCTCGAACGGGGGCTGAAGGACTACGGCGACCGGGTCTCCCACGACTGTCTGCTGGAAGGCGGCGACGCCTCCTGGGAGGGCCCGAGCTCGGTCGATTCGGCCATCACGAACCTGCTGCGGATGGACGCGGATGCGTTCGTCAACTGCGCGTACGTCCGCCAGGGCGAGGTGAACAAGCTCATCCACGCGAGCCCGAGCACCCGCCAGGACATCATCGACGACCTGCTGCAACTCGGCAAGCTGGAGGAGTACAGAGAGCGCGCCAGCGAGGCCCGACTGGGCGTGAACGACGTGCTCGACAACGCTCGCGGCCGGAAGGAGAGCCTCGACGAGCAGGTCGCGGAGAAGGAGGCGAAAGGGCTGCACGACCAGCTGAACGAGCTCCAGAGCGAGCTCAACGGGACCAGAGACGAGATAGAGCGGCTGGAGGGCAACGTCGAAGAGGCGGAGGCGACCCGCGACGAGGCCCAGGCGGTCCTCGACGACCACGAGGAGAAGCGCGCGGAGCTGGAATCGGTCGAGTCCGACGTGAGCGAGCTGCAGGACGCCATCACGGAGACCGAACGCGAGCGCGAGGAGCTGAAGACTCGCATCGCCGAGCGCAAGGAGGGCCTCGACGACCTGCGCGCGGAGCGCGACGAACTCCTCGACGAGGTCGACCTGCCCGACGCGAGCGACCTGCCCGACGACATCGGCGTCGACGCGGACGACACGCCCGCGCTGGTCGACCACCAGCTCGACGAGCTCGAGGCCGAGGCCGAGGAGCTGCAGGAGCGCATCAACGAGCTCTCGGTCGAGATCGGCACGAGATCGGACGAGGCCGACCGGCTGGCCGAGCGCGCCGACGAACTGGAGAACGAGGCCGAGCAGAGGCGCGAGGAGGCGACAGAACTCGAAGCCGAGGCCGAGGAGGCCGACGCCGACCTCGACGACCTGCGCGAGAAGCTCGACGGCTTCGACGACGACATCGAGAGCCACCGCGAGGCGTTCGACGACGCGCCCGTCGAGTTCGGCGATGCGGAGTCGCACCTCGACGACCTCCGCGACGAGCGCGAGGAACTGCGCGAGGAGGCCAGCGACCTGCGAACCGGGGTCCAGACGCTCCGGACCCGCATCGAGGAGGGCGAGGCGCTGCTCGACGAGGGCAAGTGCCCCGAGTGTGGCCAGCCCGTCGACGGCTCGCCGCACGTCGACTCGCTGGACGACGACCGCGCCGCGCTCGAATCGAAGGAAGGTGAACTCGACGAGCTGGAATCCAGGATCGAGGCCCTCGACGAGCGCATCGACCGCGCCAAGGCCCTGCGCGAGGCCGAGCGGGAGGTCGCGAGCCTGCGCGAGAACCGCGACAACCTGGAACAGCTCCGCGAGCAGAAGGCCGGGAACGTCGCGGAGAAGCGCGAACGTGCCGCCGACCTGCGTGAGGAGGCCGACGCGCTGGAGTCCGAGGCCGCGGAGAAGCGCGAGGACGCCGAGTCGACTCGCGAGGCCGCCGACGAGCTGCGGACCGACCTCGGCGAGGCCAACGGTGGACGCGCCACGGTGAAAGCCACCATGGAGACGCTGGAGCGGCTCTCGGAGCTGTTCGGCGCGGTCGACTCCGCCGGGGCCGATGTCGAGCGACTGCGGGACGAGCGCGCCAGCAAGGCCGAACTCAACGAGGAGCGCCGGGAACGCCTCGCCGAGAAGCGCGAGCGGAAACGGGAGCTCGAGTCGAAGGTCGACGAGGGGCGCGTCGAGAAGGCCCGCAGCGAGAAAGAGCGCGCAGACGAGTACCTCGAGCAGGCGACCGAGGCGCTCGAAGCGCTCGAATCGGAGGAGGCGGACCTTCGCGACCGCATCGGCGGCGTCCGGAACGAGATCGAGGAGCTGGAGTCGCTGCGCGACCGGCGCGACGCCGTGGCCGAACGCGTCGACGCGCTCGAATCGTTGTACGACGAGGCGCAGGACCTCCAGGAGATGTACAGCGACCTGCGTGCCGAGCTCCGGCGGCGGAACGTCGAGACGCTCGAACGGATGCTCAACGAGACGTTCGACCTGGTGTACCAGAACGACTCGTACTCGCACATCGAGCTCTCGGGCGACTACGAGCTGACGGTGTACCAGAAGGACGGCGAGACGCTCGACCCCGAGCAGCTCTCCGGCGGCGAGCGCGCGCTGTTCAACCTGAGCTTGCGCTGTGCCATCTACCGGCTGCTGTCGGAGGGTGTGGAGGGGGCAGCGCCCATGCCGCCGCTCATCCTCGACGAGCCCACCGTCTTCCTCGACTCCGGGCACGTCTCGCAGCTGCTCACGCTCGTCGAGACGATGCGTACCGAGTACGGCGTCGAGCAGATCATCCTCGTCAGCCACGACGAGGAGCTCGTCGGCGCGGCGGACTCGCTGGTCCACGTCGAGAAGGACCCGACGACCAACCGGTCGACGGTCACGCGCGGGAAGCGGCCGATTCCCGGGCTGGACTGACGGTCCTACTCGTTCTCGCGGAGTGCCGTGACGCCTTCCCTCGCGAGGTCCGTCGCCGCGTAGCCACGCTCACCGGCGACGCGTGCTTCCTCGACGAGCCCGGCGGCACGGAACTCGGTCAACAGCCCGAGCAGGTCGCTCTCGCAGAGGTCGTAGTCGGCGAGGAGGTCCCGCACCGCGACGGTCTCGCGGTCGACGAGCTCGACGAGGAGGCCGAGCGAGCGGTCGTCGTGGGTGGCACTCATGATTCGGCGCACTGCGGGCGGGACGGCACCGGCGGCGACCGCGAGCGCGGACCCGTCGTCGACGGCGGCGAGGCTGTCGTTCGGTCGGAACTCCTCGACACCGGTCTCGGGGTCGCGTACCAGCGTCGACTCGCCGGACTCTTTGACCACCAGGAACAGCTGGCCGTCCTCGTCGCGGACCGTTCGCATGGCTTGCGGTTCGGGCGCGAGAGGTTAGTCGTTGTCGTCGTCGGAGTCACCGTCGGTCACTTCGTCGCCGTCGGAGTCGCCGTCCGCGGTGTCGGTTGCGTCTGCGTCGTCGGACGTCGTGTCCGGTTCGCTCCCCTCGTCCCCGGCGGCCGATTCGTCGTCGTCGGCGGGGGTGGACGCCGAGACCGACTTGCTGCCGTCGCCCCGGGGAAGGTCCCAGGTCCGCAGCCGGTAGGCGCCGTAGGCGAAACAGACCAGCCCGGCGGCCAGCAGCCGCCCGCCGAGGTACCAGTCGTTCCGGAAGATGACGTACAGCGCGCCGAGACTCCCGGCGAGGAGCGCGGCGTTGAACGCGAGGACGAGGACCCAGAACTTCCGCTGGAGGTCCGCCGGTGCGTCGATGTCGGCGGTCGAACTGGGCGAGGGTGCCTCGGGGATCCGGACGGATGGCGTGAGCTCCGCCTCGTAGTCGCGGAGGTCGGCCTCCGGGTCAGGCTCGCCGGGGCCCTTCTCGTCGTTACCCTCCAGTAGGTCGTCCAGCACGCTTCACCGTTGGGGCGGCGGCAGGAAAAGGGTTGCTCGTTCGCGTTACGCGTTGCGCGTTGCGGACGGCTCAGGCGTGCTCTCGGAGGGAGAACGTCTCTCCGGCCTCTAGCCACGCAAGCGGGTTCTCGGCGTCGTAGAATACGGTCCCCTCGTCGGTCTCGTATGTCTCGATGGACTCGACGCCGTCAATCTCGTCTCTATCGGCCGTGCGTCCGTCAGTTTGCGTTGCGTGGTCGGACAAGCCGGTCACCTCAGACGGTGGTAGACAGTAACAGGGTATATGTCTTGTTGCCGCGGGTAAATCAGACTCGACCGACAGGACGTGACGGTAAGTGCCGACTACCGGGGTGAACGTGACGTTCGCGGGGTGCGAACCACCGACGTTTTTATCGCTGCCCCCGAACCGTCGCCAATGACCGACGCAGGGGATTCCGAGCAGCTGACACTCGGGGGCGCGTTCGGCGACGGCGGGTCCACCGATGCCGACGAGGACGACGGACTCAGCGAGTCCGACCTCGTCGCCGAGGCCGAGGCCGTCACCACGCCCGGGCTCGAGAACGCCGACTTCGTCGAGGCCGACGAGGCCCTGTTCCCCGACCCCGACGGCACCGTCTCGCTCTCCGTGATGCAGGTCGACTACACCGTCGAGGGGTCGGGCGAGCACGAACAGCCCGTGATGCACGTCTTCGGCCGGACGGAGGACGGGACCGCCGAGCACGTGATGGTGTTCGGCTTCCAGCCGTACTTCTACGCACCGACCGACTCGTTCGACGAGTCCGAACTCGAGGACGAGGACGTCATCGTCGACTGGGAGGCGGAAGACGACGACGGTGAGCCCTACGAGAGCATCCGCGGCGAGCGCCTGACGAAGATCTTCGGGCGCACGCCGCGTGACGTCGGGAACGTCCGCGACCGCTTCGACCACTTCGAGGCCGACGTGCTGTTCCCGAACCGCTTCCTCATCGACAAGGGCGTCAACAGCGGCATCACCGTCCCGAACCGCCGCGGCGCGAGCGGGGCCATCCGGGTGCCACACGAGGAGGTCGAGGCGACCGACCTCACCGCCGACCCACGGGTGAACACGTTCGACATCGAGGTCGACGACCGCAACGGCTTCCCCGAGGACGGCGAGGAGCCCATCATCTGTCTCACCTCGCACGACTCCTACGACGACGAGTACGTCGTCTGGCTCGCCATCGCCGACGAGTTCGACGGTGAGGCACCCGACGCGCTGCCCGGCTACGACCCCATCGAGGGCGAGCTGGACCTCCGCGTCGAGGTGTTCGACGGCGAGGACCAGCTGGAGGCCGAGCGGCGGATGCTCGAGGCGTTCCTCGACTACATCGACGAGACGGACCCCGACGTGATGACCGGCTGGAACTTCGAGGACTTCGACGCGCCGTACTTCCTCGACCGGCTGGAGGTGCTCGACTCGACGATGCACGACCAGGACATCCGGCCGGACCGGCTCTCCCGGGTCGACGAGGTCTGGCGCTCGGGCTGGGGCGGTCCGAACGTGAAGGGGCGGGTCGTCTTCGACCTGCTGTACGCCTACAAGAGCCGGCAGTTCACCGAGCTCGACTCCTACCGGCTCGACGCCGTCGGCGAGACGGAGCTCGACGCCGGCAAGGAGCGCTACACCGGCGACATCGGCGACCTCTGGGAGAACGACCCCGAACGCCTGCTGGAGTACAACCTCCGCGACGTCGAGCTCTGCGTCGAGATCGACGCGAAGCAGGACATCATCTCGTTCTACGACGAGGTGCGCACGTTCGTCGGCTGCAAGCTGGAAGATGCCCCCACGGCGGGCGACGCCGTCGACATGTACGTCCTGCAGAAGGTCCACGGCGAGTGGGTGCTCCCCTCGAAGGGCAAGCAGGAGTCGGAGGACTACGAGGGTGGCGCAGTGTTCGACCCCATCACGGGCGTCAAGGAGATGGTGACGGTGCTCGACCTGAAGTCGCTCTACCCGATGTGCATGGTGACCATCAACGCCAGCCCCGAGACGAAGGTCGACCCCGACGAGTTCGGCGGGGAGACGTACCACGCCCCCAACGGCACCCACTTCCGCAAGGACGAGGACGGGATGATCCGGGCGATGGTCGACGAACTGCTCGAAGAGCGTGAGGCCAAGAAGGAACTGCGGAACCAGCACGACCCCGACACCGAGGACTACGAGCGCTACGACCAGCAGCAGGCTGCGGTGAAGGTCATCATGAACTCGCTGTACGGCGTGCTGGGCTGGGACCGCTTCCGCCTCTACGACAAGGAGATGGGCGCGGCTGTAACCGCGACAGGGCGTAAGGTAATCGAGTTCACCGAGCAGGCCGCGAACGAGATAAACTACGAGGTTGCGTACGGCGATAGCGTGACCGGCGACCGCCCGATAGTGGTTCGAGATCCGGAAGGAATGGTTCGTATCTCCCCGGTTGCGGACCTGTTCGAGGTCGGTGACCCCGTCCACGACCGTGAAATCGTCGTTGCAGCCGATGGAGGACCGGTCGCGTCTTCATCTCCGGGGAAGGACCGCCGTTCTCTCGACGGGTGGGAGGCGCTCTCGGTCGCCGACGACGGAACCACCGAATGGCAACCGATCACGCAGGCCATCCGACACGAGACCGACAAGCCGGTGGTCAACCTGCAACACAAGTTCGGTGAATCGACCACGACGACGGACCACTCGTACATCGTCGAGGACGACGAAGGAGAGCTCGTCGAGGCTTCGCCCGACGAGGTCAAAGCGCCGCTCCGTGTCGACGGACTCCCGGACACAGAAATCCTCGAATCCATCGACGTGTACGAGGTGCTGGAGGGATACACGCGTGAATACGAGGACGGCCGCAGCGTCGGCGCAGCGGAGGCCGAGACGAAGGTGAAGCAGGTCCACGCATCCGATGAGTGGGTCTGGTTCGGCCACGCGCACCACGAGAACCTCGACAAGACGGTTCGGGTCAAGCGACATATCGACCTGAACGGCGAGGACGGACTCGCGCTGGTGCGGCTCCTCGCAGCCTACATCAGCGAGGGGAGTTCGTCGACCATCGAGACGACGGACAGTAAGTTCGGGGTAGGTATCTCGGAATCCAGACGAGAGTGGCTCGAAGGTCTCCAGTCGGACTACTACCGGCTGTTCGACAACACGACGGCGAGTATCATCGAGAGTGACGTGAAGACGGAACGGACCGTCGAATACGACACCGACTCCGGGGGGTCGAGTGCGACGTACGATGACGGAACGCTGAAGCTCCAGATGATGAACGAACTGGCCGCCGTGTTCTTCCGCGAGTTCGCCGGGCAGACCTCGCGGGGGAAACGAATCCCGTCGTTCGTCTACCATCTTCCCGACGAACTCCAGACGACCTTCCTCGACGTCCTCGTGGAAGGGGATGGGTCCCGTGCCTTCCCACGATACACCGACGAGTACGCCGAGCGGAACTTCGACTTCGAGACGACCAGTCGAGAACTCGCTGGCGGGCTCTCGATGGTGCTCAATCAGCGGGGAGAGAAGCACTCGCTCAAGTACCGCGACTCGAAGGAATCGTACACGATTCGAACGTGCGACTTCTACCGCTCCGGTCGAGATCCGGTCACCACCGAAGTCGACCACGACGGCTACGTCTACGACCTGAGCGTCGCCGAGAACGAGAACTTCGTCGACGCGGTCGGTGGCGTCGTGTTGCACAACACCGACTCAGTCATGCTGGAGCTCGGCACCGACGTCTCGCCCGAGGAGGCCATCGAGCAGTCCTTCGAGATCGAGGAGCACATCAACGACTCCTACGACGCGTTCGCCGCGGAGGAGCTGAACGTCGACATCGCGGGCGGCGAGGAGCACCGCTTCCAGATCGAGTTCGAGAAGCTCTACCGGCGGTTCTTCCAGGCGGGCAAGAAGAAGCGCTACGCGGGCCACATCATCTGGAAGGAGGGCAAGCACGTCGACGACATCGACATCACCGGCTTCGAGTACAAGCGCTCGGACATCGCGCCCATCACGAAGGAGGTCCAGCACGAGGTCATCGACATGGTGGTCCGGGGTGCCGAGGAGTCGGAGATCACGGAGTACATCAACGACGTCATCGAACGGTTCCTCGACGGCGAGTACAGCTACGACGAGATCTCCATCCCGGGTGGCATCGGGAAGCGCATCGACAACTACGACACGGACACGGCACAGGTCCGGGGCGCGAAGTACGCCAACCTGCTGCTCGGGACGAACTTCGACCGCGGCTCGAAGCCCAAACGGCTCTATCTGCAGAAGGTGCATCCGGACTACTTCGCCGCACTGGAGGACGCGGGCGAGTTCGACCCGCAGTCGGACCACCTGTACGGCGAGTTCAAACGGGAGCAGGACGTCATCTGCTTCGACTACGCCGACCAGATCCCAGACGAGTTCGAGGTGGACTACGACAAGATGCTCGACAAGACGCTGAAGGGCCCCATCGCCCGCGTCATCGAGGCGCTGGGCATCTCCTGGGAGGAGGTCAAGAGCGGGCAGGAACAGACCGGACTCGGCAGCTTCATGTGAGCGGTCGAGGCCGGATAACCTTCCAGCCCCGGGCCACGTGGGAGAACGACTCTCCCGGTCGCGAGGGTGCTCGTCGGCCGCCGCAGGCGCGGCCGGGAGCGCCGGCGGCGTCTGGTTCCTCGCCGGCGCTGCCCTGACGCCGTCACCGGGCCGAGGACGCCGGTGACGGGTGCCACCGCGGTGATGGCACCCGATTATACAATCGTGAACAAATTTTTCTGATATGCGAATCAGAGACACGGGAATACGCAAGCATTATGGGGCCGACACCCTTTCGCTAGGACACTAGAGGTAGCCAGCATGGCAAAACTCGAACTCAACAATCTCCACGCGAGCGTTGCAGAAGATGATGGCGAGAAGATCCTCGACGGCGTCGACCTCGAGGTCGAATCCGGCGAGATCCACGCCCTGATGGGGCCGAACGGCTCCGGCAAGTCCACGACGGCGAAGATCGTCGCCGGACACCCGGCCTATGAGGTGACAGACGGCGAGGTACTGCTCCACCTCGAAGAAGGTGACTTCGGCGAGGACTTCGAGATCCCCGAGGACAAGCGCACCTGGGACCTGCTCGAACTCGAACCGAACGAGCGCGCCGCCCTCGGCATCTTCCTCGGCTTCCAGTACCCCGCCGAGATCGAGGGCGTCACGATGACGAACTTCCTCCGCACCGCCCTCAACGCGAAGCTCGAGGAGCGCGAGGAGCTCTTCGAGGACGACGACGACGAGGCCGAAGAGGAGGAAGAGGCAGGCTACGACACCTCCCCGATGGAGGGCCCCGCGGACGAGGGCGACGTCGGCGTCGCCGAGTTCCAGCAGCTCCTGCAGGCGAAGATGGAGCAGCTGGACATGGACGAGAAGTTCGCCCAGCGCTACCTCAACGCCGGCTTCTCCGGCGGTGAGAAGAAGCAGAACGAGGTGCTCCAGGCGGCCATCCTCGAGCCGAGCATCGCCGTGCTCGACGAGATCGACTCCGGGCTGGACATCGACCGCCTGCAGGACGTCTCCCACGGCATCAACGCCCTCCGCGACGAGCAGGGCACGGGCATCCTCCAGATCACCCACTACCAGCGCATCCTCGACTACGTCGAGCCCGACCACGTCCACGTCATGATCGACGGGCGGATCGCCAAGTCCGGCGGCCCCGAGCTCGCCGAGCAGCTCGAGGACGAGGGCTACGACTGGGTCCGCGAGGAAGTCTACGAGACCGCGTAACCACCCCGACAACACCACATCACAATCATGAGTTCAGACCAAGACCACCTCAAAGAGACCGACACCGAGGCCCGGTTCGAGTTCAAGAAGGAGGAGAAGTCCGCCTTCCAGACCGAGAAGGGCCTGACCGAGGAGACCATCCGTCTCATCTCGGAGGACAAGGACGAGCCCGAGTGGATGTACGAGCGCCGGCTGCGGGCGCTGAAGCAGTTCCAGCAGATGCCGATGCCGACCGACTGGCCGGGTCAGCCCGACCTCTCGGAGGTCGACATCGACGAGATCGTCCCGTACATCCGCCCGGACATCGAGACACGCGGCGGCGCGGAGAACTGGGACGACCTCCCCGAGGAGATCCAGGACACGTTCGAGAAGCTGGGCATCCCGGAGGCCGAGCGGAAGGCGCTCTCGGGCGTCGGCGCGCAGTACGAGTCCGAGATCGTCTACCAGAACATGCAGGAGCAGTGGGAGGAGAAGGGCGTCATCTTCTGTGACATGGACAAGGCCGTCCAGGAGCACGAGGAGCTCGTCAAGGAGTACTTCATGACGAAGTGCGTCCCCCCGAGCGACAACAAGTTCGCGGCGCTCCACGGCGCGGTCTGGTCCGGCGGCTCGTTCGTCTACGTGCCGGAGGACACGACCGTCAACATGCCCATCCAGGCGTACTTCCGGATGAACAGCGAGGGCATGGGCCAGTTCGAGCACACGCTCATCATCGCCGAGGAGAACTCCGAAGTGCACTACATCGAGGGCTGTTCCGCCCCGAAGTACTCCGCGTTCAACCTGCACTCCGGCGGCGTCGAGGTGTTCGTCGGCGAGGACGCCCACGTCCAGTACTCGACGGTGCAGAACTGGTCGAAGAACACGTACAACCTGAACACCAAGCGCGCCATCGTCGAGGCGAACGGGACGATGGAGTGGGTCTCCGGCAGCATGGGCTCGAAGGCCACCATGCTCTACCCGGCGACCATCCTGAAGGGCCGCGGCGCGACGGACAACCACATCACCATCGCGTTCGCCGGCGAGGGACAGAACATCGACACCGGCGCGAAGGTGTACCACAACGCGCCGAACACGAAGTCGACCATCGAGTCCAAGTCCATCTCGAAGGACGGCGGCCGCACGAACTACCGGGGCCTCGTCCACATCGCCGACGGCGCGGAGAACTCCTCCACGTCCGTCGAGTGTGACGCGCTCATGTTCGACAACGAGTCCACGTCGGACACGATGCCGTACATGGAGATCCAGGAGTCGAAGGTCGACGTGGCCCACGAGGCGACCGTCGGCAAGATCGGCGACGAGGACGTCTTCTACCTCCAGTCGCGCGGACTGGACGACGACGACGCCAAGCAGATGATCGTCGCCGGCTTCATCGAGCCCATCACGGAGGAGCTGCCCATCGAGTACGCGGTCGAACTCAACCGCCTCATCGAACTCGAGATGGAGGGGAGCCTCGGATAACCATGAGCACACAGGTACACGCCAACCTCACACGAGACCAGGTCGAGCAGATCTCCGCCGAGCTCGACGAGCCCGAGTGGCTGCTGGAGACGCGGCTCTCCGCACTCGACGCGCTCGACGACCTCGATATGCCGAGCGTCATCCAGACGCCCGGTCGCACGTGGACGAACCTCACCGACCTCGACTTCGAGGGCTTCGTCGACCCGCTCAACGCCGCCCAGGACAAGGAGCGCGAGAGCGCCGAGGGCATCGAGGTGCTGGAGTGGAGCGAGGCCGTCGCCGAGCACGGCGACCTCCTTAAGGAGCAGTTCGGCAGCGTCGTCGACCCCGAGGAGAACTACCTCACCGCGCTGTCGACCGCGCTGTTCACCGACGGCACCGTCGTCTACGTGCCCGAGGGCGTCGACGCAGAGGACGTGAAGATCCGGACGACGATGAACAGCCGCTCGCTGTTCAACTACACGCTCGTCGTCACCGAGAAGAACGCCTCGGTCACGATTCTCGAGCGCCAGTCCACCGGCGACGACGTCGACGGCGAGCGCTACTACAGCGGCATCGTCGAGATCGCGGGCGGCGAGAACTCCCACGTCCAGTACGGGAGCCTCCAGAACCTCGACGAGGAGACGTACAACTACACGCTCAAGCGTGGCACCGCCGACACGTACGCCACGATCAACTGGATCGAGGGCAACATGGGCTCGCGCCTCACGAAGAGCGAGGTCGAGACGACGCTCGCCGGCGACGGCTCCGAGAGCCACATCGTCGGGGCGTTCTTCGGCCACCACGACCAGCACTTCGACATCAACAGTCGGGTCTGGCACCGCGCCGAGCACACCACCGCCGACCTCGTCACCCGCGGCGTCCTCGACGACCGCGCCCGCTCGGTGTACGAGGGCGTCCAGGACGTCGGCCGCGACGCCTGGAACACCAGCAGCTACCAGCGCGAGAACACGCTGATGCTGAGCGACGACTCCGAGGCCGACGCCTCCCCGAAGCTCATCATCAACAACCACGACACCGAGGCCAGCCACTCCGCCACGGTCGGCCAGGTCGACGAACAGGACCTGTTCTACATGACTAGCCGCGGTGTCGACCCGCGCCGCGCCCGCAACATGCTCGTCGAGGGCTTCTTCGTGCCCGTGCTCGACGAGGTCGCCGTCGACGAACTCCGCGACGACATCCAGGAGCTCGTCGCCCAGCGGCTGCGGGAGTAGATTTCGGTTTTTGCGTTTTTGTTTGGTTCTGAGCACGCTTCGAGTCGTTACCATACAGCAGATACCACCTCGAAAGCCCCCGTCGTCTCGGTTCCCGCGACTCGCTGAGCGCTTCACTCCGTTGCAGTGCTTGCTTCGTCGGGGGTCGCCGAGACGACGGCCCCTTTCAGTCCCACCGTCGGACCGCAGGTCCGACGAGCCCCCGTTCGCTCGCAGGCTCGCTCACGGGGACACCCGACCGCACAGCACCTCACACCTCCCCAACCTCTTGCGATGCTCGCTGGCGCTGCGCTTCTCGTCCCTCGCGCGGATGGCTCGACGTGCTCGCTGCGCTCGCACAGTCTCGCCAGCCACGCGCCAGTCGGTTGGTTCGGTATCGTTGCAGGCCCGAACCCCGTCGCACAGTCAGCAAGAGTTAGGTAGCCCCGTCCCCGCCATTGGGACATGAGCCTGGGGCAGCGCGTCGCGACGGACCACCAGCTCGCCCGTCTCCTGCAGATCGGGGCGGTGCTGGAGGAGGTCGTCGAATCCCGCGCGTACCATCATCTCGACTCCTTCGAGGACGAGCAGGAGGTCGACGACGACGTCCGTGACCTGCTCGAACACGCCGCCGAGGAGTCGGCCGAGCACCGCAGCCGTCTCGAAGCACTCATCGAGGAGCTGGACGCAGAGACGGTCCCCTACGAGGAGATAAACAGGCTGGTCGAGGCGCAGTACGCCCAGACGAAACCCGAGGACTTCGACGGGCTGCTGTACGACCAGCTCTGCAACGAGGAGACCGCGTACAAGTTCTACGACGACCTCATCGAGGCCATCGAGGCCAGCGAGAGCGAGTTCAGTATCGACCGCGACCACGTGCTCACGACCCTCCGCGAGATTCGCGAGGAGGAGGCCGAGGGCGTCGAGGACGTGACCGAGATCATGGAGCGACGAGCGTGAGAACCCACCGATGAACACCGCAGACCAGTACCTCAAGGCGATCTACCTGGTGCAACGGATGGAAGACGGGCCGGCAGCGACGGGCGCGCTGGCGGACATGCTCGACGTCTCCCCCGCGAGCGTCAACGAGATGGTCGGCAAGCTCCAGGACCGGGGGCTCGTCGAGCACGAGAAGTACAAGGGCGCGACACTCACCGACGAGGGCATCGGCCGCGCCGAGGACGCCCTCCAGACCTACTGCATCATCGAGCGGTTCCTCGCGAACGTCCTCGAGGTCGAGGACTACCGCGGCGAGGCCGGGGCGCTGGAGGCCGTCATCGACGACACCGTCGCCGAGCGACTCGACACCATCATCGACCGCCGCGACGAGTGCCCCGACTGCTTCGACGCCGAGGCCGACCAGTGCTGTTATCTGGAGGTCGCGGGCGAGAGCGCCGATTGAACCCGGCTTTACTTTCACTCCGGCTGGCGCGGTTTTAATACACCGGTACTTCTGCTGGAAGTATGGAGTGTCCGACCTGCGAGAAGGTGTTGTCGACCGAGCAGGGAATGCGCCAGCACCACACCAAGGTCCACGGCGTCTCGCTACCGAACCGGGAGTGTTCGGGGTGTGGAACCGCGTTCTACGACCCGAAGGCACAACTTCAGTACTGTGAGGACTGCAATCCGAACGCGGGTGAGCACAACGGGAACTGGAAAGGCGGGAAGGAGCGCACGACCTGCAAAGAGTGTGATACAAAATTCGAGTACTACCCCTCGAACAAGGACGGCGCCTACTGTCCCGCGTGTGTGCAAGGTGCCGAGGGCCTACTCCCCATTCAACCGATGGACGAGGTCCCGACGACTACCGGTGAATGCACGCACTGTGGCCTGGAGTTCGTCGCGTCCCCATCTCGGCTAGCGGGGAAGTCGTACGGATGCTTCTGTTCGCAGCCCTGTTACGCGGAATGGCTCTCAGAAAACGTCGTCGGGGAGGGGCATCATCAGTGGGAAGGCGGCACGATTCGGTACGGACAGGGCTGGTACCGAGTTCGACGCACAGCGCTCGAACGTGACCAGTACGAATGCCAGAACTGCGGCGAGGGAGCCGACGCACTCGGACGGAATCCAGACGTGCATCATCTGAGACCCGTTCGATCGTTCGCGGACCCCGCCGAAGCACACGAACTCGACAACGTCGTCTCCCTGTGTCGTCCCTGCCATCGCCGTGTCGAATCGGGAGCGGTGACGGCACCGGAGCCAACGACTGAAAGATAATCTTATTGTATCGGCATCGCTTACGCCAATTCGAAGTCCCGTGGTGTAGTGGCCAATCATATGGGCCTTTGGACGCGGGTGGACTCCGTCCATTTGCGGAGGAGAGCCTATGACGGCGGTTCGAATCCGCCCGGGACTACTGTAAAATACCTTACACTTTAACGAACCGAGAACGGTTCCTTTTCATGCCCCCTCCCCGTCTAGACGAATCCAATGGGCTTTGGGAGCTACGATGAATCCGAACAACAGGACCAGGACAGCGACATCGACGAGGACGACGCGGTCACCGTCCACGAGCACGACCACGAGGGCGAGGTCTCGTTCGACCAGGGGGGTATGTCGAACGAGGACCTCGTCGGGCAGCTCCAGCAGATGAAAGACGGCGACGACGAATAACTCCTCGTCGCTCGCAGTTGCGGTCGCGGACTACTCGTTCTCGTAGAAGGCGTCGGCCCCGTGGTCGTCCTGCCAGGCGAACGCGAACAGCCGGCGGCTCGGTAGTCGCTCCAGCGAACGGCCGTCGTCGCCCTCGCCGGTCGCCCCGTCCCAGCGGGTGCCGTCGGCGACGAACGTGCCGGGTTCCACGGTGCGCTCGAACACGAAGCCGGGGTTCTCGAAGGCGTGGATACCGTCGGGCGTGGCGAAGACGACCACGTCGCGGTCGCCGACGGTCGTCTGGGCGACGCTCCCGTTCGCCTCGACGCGCGGGAGCGGGAAGCCGAGCGCGTCGTCAGCGACGGTGAGGCCGAGGACGACGGTCTTCGGGTCGATGCCGTCGTCGCGGTCCCAGTCGCGGCCGTCGCCGGTGCCGCGGTGGGCGGCCAGGCCGAACCCGTCCATCTCGAAGTAGCGCTCGTACGGGGCCGCGTCGTAGTCGATGGGCTCGGGGTCGTCGGTGTCGCTGGCGGCCTCGCTCTCGCCGCCCGGCGGGGCGAGCAGTTCACCGTCGGGGTTCGCGTCGCGGAAGCGTTCGACGGTGGTCATCGCGGCCGGGACCACCGTGAGCTGGGTGCCCGAGAGCGGGCCGTCGATGGCGACGCCGCGGCTCTGCTTCCACTCGCTGTCTGTCTCGCGGTCGTACATCACGAGGTCGTCGTCGGCCAGCTTGCCGGAGACGCCGAAGGTGAGCGTGCGGGTCTCGTCGCCATCGCCCGCCGCCACCGTCCGCTCGTAGACCACGGCGCTCCCGCAGAGGGGACACCAGGTGACGGCGACGGGCCTGCCCCCGGAGTCGGTGGCGTTGACGATCTCGTGGTAGTGGAGGTACCGGACTGGATAGGCGCGCGCCGGCTCGCCGTCGACGACGACCACCTCGTCGTCCGGGTCGCCGTCGTAGTCGGTGACCGGCTCGTAGGTCGGGTCGTCGACGCTCGGGATGGCGTCGCGCGGGAGGACGTTCCTGACGTTCACGTCCGGCGATGCGTCCGACTGGGACATAAGGAGTCGGGTGTGTGGTGGGCTCGATGCACGGCAGCGATCCCGGGCAGACCCGGCCCGTGCCGACCTACGCCAGCTCGAACCGGATACGTTCGCCGTCGGAGCCGCGCGTCTCCCGACCGGTGACGGTGACGGTGCCGATGTCCGCCGTCGACTCGACGTGCGTGCCGGCGCAGGCGGTGCGGTCGTAGGGCTCGGCGGCGGCGTCGGCACGGTCGCAGGCACCCGCCGGCCCGTCGCCACCGATCTCGACGATGCGGAGTTCGGTGATGGAGTCCGGAAGCAGGTCGATGCGGGTGCGGTCGGTGTCGAGCTCGGCCTCGGCGGTGGCGCGGTCCATCTCGTACCAGCGGACGGGCAGCTCGTCGGCGACGAGGCCGTTCAGGCCGTCCTCGATGGTGGCGAGGTCGTCGTCGTCGAAACGGTCGTAGGCACAGTCGAGGCGGGCGCGGTCCGTGTACACCTGGTTGCCCGTGGTGGCCGCGTCGAACTCGTCGAGCAGGAGCGCCGAGAGGAGATGCTGGGCGGTGTGGTAGCGCATGTGGGCGTGGCGGCGGTCCCAGTCGAGCTCGCCGACGACGGCGGTGTCCGGCTCCGGCGGGTCGCCGTCGAGCGTGTGGTAGATGGTGTCCTTCTTCGCGACGTCGGTGACGGCCCACTCGGTGCCGTCGGCAGTCAGCGTGCCGGTGTCGGCGGGCTGGCCGCCGCCCGACGGGTAGAAGCAGGTGCGGTCGAGCACGACCCGGTCGCCGGCGACGCGCTCGACGGTCGCCTCGAACCGACGGGTGGCCGAATCTGTCAGGTAGAGCGCTTCAGTCACAGCAGAAACGAGGCTCTCCGGACACTTAATCCGCACTGTCGTAACGCCTAAGAGTTGTAGAGCCGTTTGTACGGATAACAATGACTACGGACCGTCTAATCTGGTGGGATTCTCTATGGGTGTCGAGATAAAGGAATCACGGGTCACCGACGAGGAGTTCGAGGAGATGCAAACGTTCGTGCACGATTACCTCCTCGCCAGCGTCGAGAACGAGGACGAAGGTGGCCGGATGCGCTGGTACCCGTGGCACTCCGCGGAGTACCGCTTCAACCACATCCTGAACGTCGTCGCCCTCGCGACGAAGATCGCGAAGCAGGAGGGCGCGGACGTGGACGTGACGCGGGTCGCCGCGCTGTTCCACGACATCGCGAAGCTCGACGCCGACCAGGACGTCCACGCCGAGGAGGGCGCTCGCGTCGCCCGGCAGTACCTCGAGACCCGCGGCGAGTTCCCGTCGTCGTTCGTCGACGAGGTGTGTCGCGCCATCGAGAACCACTCGTATCAGGGCGACCTCACGGACCTCTCGCTCGAGACCCGGTGTCTCATCGAGGCCGACGTGCTCGACAAGGTCGGCGCGAACGGCACGGCCCTGATGCTGCTCCGGATGGGCTACGAGGCCCGCACGCACATGGACGCCGCCGAGATGGTCGACCGGGTGCTGGAGCGCGGCCACGACGCCGCAGAGCGCATCGAGAGCGACACCGCCGAGAGCATCGCACACCAGCGGCTCAAGCGCGTGAGGTGGTTCCGCGAGTGGCTGGAGCTGGAGGTCGCCGAGATGGAGCTCGGCGACGTCGACCCCGTCGTCTGAGGCGGGCGACCGCTGATTCTGCGTCACGGAGCGACGGCTATACGGGTGCGAGCGTCCGCACCGCGTCCACCAGGAAGAAGCCGCCGAACAGCGCCAGCACGACCGCGCTCGCGCCAGCGACGGCCGGCGCGAACCGGTCGACGCGCTTGCCGACGGCGACGAGCGTCGCCGGGAAGCCGGTGACCCAGAGCAGGATGCCGCCGAAGAAACCGACGACGAGCGCGGGCGAGCCCGCCTGCACGACGACCGTGCCGGCCAGCGTCTCGCTCACGTAGGGGACGTGGGTGAACACGTCGATGGTGCGGTCGTCGAGCATGTGGACGCCGACGGTGAGCCAGAAGACGATCTGGTAGGGGTTCGTGAGCGCGAGCACGAACGCCTTGGAGAAGCCCTTGCGGTCGTCGTCGGGGTCGATGTCGACGAAGTCGGTCTCGCTCATCGCGTCCCGGGCCGCGCCGTAGGCGAAGTAGAGCATGAGGACGCCACCGGCGGCGACCATGACGCCCTTGACCGTCGGGACGGTTTCGACGAAGGCGACGACGCCGAGCCACGCGAGCACGAAGAAGCAGGCGTCGGCGGTGAACGCGCCGAGGCCAGCCCGGAAGCCGGCGAGCCAGCCGCCGAGGACGCTCTCCTCGGCGATTATCGCGTTCATCGGCCCGGGCGGGGAGGCGAGTGCGAAGCCGAACAGCAGCCCCGCGAGCAGCGAGGCGAGCGTCGATGCCATCGGCGGCGGTACGCGAGTGGGCTACAAAAGCCGACCGGAGGCGGCGAAGGCTACGGGAGGACTGCCAGCACGTCGACAGTCAGCGGAAGGGTGCCGCCGAGCCAGTTCGCGACGGCGAAGACGGCGTCCGTGGCCGCCTCGACGAACGTCTCCCAGAACGAGAAGCCCGTCAGCAGCGCCAGGAACGTGTCCAGCCCGAAGAATCCGAACAGCGCGGCGGAGCCGATGTGTGCCATCCGGAGGTTCACCCGGTGGGAGAACCGGTGGAAGACGTAGGCGTTCGCGAGGCTCACCGGGACGATGGCGAGCATCTCGCCCGTCCAGATGGCCGGCGTCGCACCGTACTGGGCCGCGAGCCCGATGGTGACGAGCTGGGTCTTGTCGCCGAACTCGCCGGCGGCCATCATGCCGAAGATGGGGAACCACGCGGCGAGGCTGGCGGGGAGCTCGTAACCGAACACGGTCCTGGTCTCGTCGAGGCCCTCGACCGACCGGAGGACGCCGCCGTCCGTCTCGACGCCGTCTTCGTCGCCGGTGCCGATGCTGTCGAAGCTGCGGTCGCCGTCCTCCGGCATCGAGTGCAGGAGCAGTCCGGCGAACACGAGGAAGAGGGTGCCGGTGAACACGTCGAGGTAGACGCCGGGAAGCACACGGAGCAGGAACTCGCCGAAGAGGATCTCCAGTGCGGTCCAGCCGGCGAACGCCGTGGCCGCGGCGGAGACGACGACGAGCGGGTGATAGCGCGCCGACAGCCCGGCGATGATGAACTGCACCTTCTCCCCCGGCAGCACGGCGAGCTGGGCGACGAACGCGACGACGACGATCTCCGCGAAGCCGGTCACGCCTCGGGCACCTCCTCGGTGGAGACGGCGTCGGTCTCGACCCGCTTGACGCGGATGGAGTCGGCGATCTCCTCCGGGAGGCTCTGTCGGCCGCCGTCACTGACCGCGACGGTGACCATCCCGAAGGGGGCCACGTCGACGATTCGGACGACCGTGCCGGGGGTGATGTTCGCGTCCTTCAGGTACCGGAGCTCGTCCTCGTCGCGGTCGCTGACGCGGGATATCTCGAGGAGGGTTCCGGGGTCGTGTGCGGACAGACGGGTGTGCTCGGCGTCCGCCGGTGGCGAGAGGTCGGCGTCCGGGATCGGGTCGCCGTGGGGGTCGACGGTGGGGTTGCCGAGCGCCTCGGCGACACGGCGCTCGAACTCCTCGGAGATGTGGTGTTCGAGCACGTCGGCCTCCTCGTGCACCTCGGACCAGTCGTAGTCGAGGTGTTCGGTGAGGTAGGCCTCCAGCAGCCGGTGGTGCCGCAGGACCTCGAGCGCGACGGTGATGCCCTCGTCGGTCAGCTCGACACCCTTGTACTTCTCGCGCTCCACGAACCCACGTTCGTCGAGCTTCTCGACCATGCTCGTCACCGTCGGCGGGGTGACGTCCAGGTACTCCGCGATTTCGGAGGTCGAGACCGGCGGGTCGTCGCGCTCCTGGAGGATGTAGATCGCCTTGAGGTAGTCCTCCATCACGTCGGAAAGCATCCTTGTCGAGAATTAGACGACTCTAAAGGAAAAGTTGCCCGGTTGCAGCAGCACGAGGTGGGTGGGAGCTGGAAACGAGGCGGCGGTCAGATACCCTGGCCCATCAGGTGGCTGCGGAGGATGTCGTCGTCCTTGTTGCCCGTGCCGGTGTTGACGAGCACGACGGTGTCGTCCTCGTCGAACTCGCCCTCCTCGGCGAGCTTCCACGCGCCCGAGGCGGCCGCGGCGCAGGTCGCGCCCATCTCCAGGCCCTCGTGCTGGGCGACGGTGATGGCGGCGTCGAGGATGTCTGGGTCGTCCGTCGCGACCGCACCGCCGTCGGACTCGCGGAGCACGTCGAGGATCCACGGGCTCGCGCCGGGGTCGGGTATCTCGATGCCGCCGCAGATGGTGTCGGGGTGCTCCCACGCCTCGTGGACGTCCTTGCCCTCCTGGAAGGCGGCGACGACGGGTGCACAGCCGGTCGCCTGCGCCGCGTAGAAGCCGGGCACGTCCTCGGTCAGCCCCAGTGCCTCGAACTCCTCCGCTGCCTTGTGCATCCCGACGAGGCCGACGCCGCCGCCGGTCGGGTAGACCACCGCGTCGGGGGTCTCCCAGTCCAGCTGCTCGGCGATCTCGTAGTACATCGTCTTCTTACCCTCGTGGCGGTACGGCGTCTCGAACGTCTTCACCGAGTACCAGTGCTCGTTCTCCGGGTCGGCCATCGCCTCGGCGAACGCCTCGCCCGCGTCGGTGATGCGCCCGCCGACGACGGTCATGTCGCCACCGTGGACGTTCACCATCGCCTTGTTCGTGAACCCGGAGCGCGCCGGGAGGAACACGTGCGAGTCCATGCCGGCCCGGGCGGCGTACGCCGAGGCGGCCTGGCCCGCGTTCCCCGCCGACGCCAGCGCCACGTCCGTCGCGCCGTGCTGGGCCGCCGCGGTCATCGCGACGGTCTGCCCGCGGTCCTTGAACGTGCCCGTCGGGTTGCGGCCCTCGTCCTTGATGTACACCTCGGCGACGCCCAGTTCGTCGGCCAGCGTCGGGCACTCGACGAGCGCCGTCGCCCCCTCGTCCATCGTCACCGCCGACCCGCGGGTGAACGGCAGGAGCTCGGCGTAGCGCCACATCGACTCGAACGGTCGGTCCGCGAGCGCCTCGCGCGACAGCGACACGTCGTCGTACGCGTAGGCGGGGTCGAGGATGCCGCCGCAGTCGGGACAGCGGTGTGTCTCCGCCGCGGCGTCGAAGCGCTCGCCGCAGTCGACGCAGTCCAGTCCCACGAAGGCCTCGGTCGTCTCCATGCGCGGGCGTTGGGACGGGGTGTCCTAAGCCCTGTCCATGTCGGCGTCGCCCGGACAGAGCCGGTCGCCGACACCGCGACCAGCGCGGTTTTCATCCCCGTGGCCGAAGGGCGGGTATGGACGCAGACGTCATCGTCGTCGGTGGCGGGTTGGCTGGGCTGATCGCCGCCCGCCGAATCGCCGACGCGGGTGCCGACGTGCGACTGTACGAGCGCGAGGAGACGGTCGGCGGGCGCGTCCGGTCGACCCACGGGGACGGCTTCACCTTCGACCGTGGGTTCCAGGTCGTGTTCACCGGCTACCCCGCGGTGCAGGCGGAGCTGGACCTCGACGCGCTCGACCTGCGGACGTTCGCGGCGGGGGCGTGCATCTGTCGCCCCGGCCATCGCTCCATCCTCTCGGACCCGTTCCGCGACCCGTCGGCGCTGACCGAGTCGGTGCTGAACCGGGACGTGACGGTGAGGGACAAGCTCCGGACGCTGAAGCTGAAACGGGAGCTGTCGGGCCGGTCGACGGAGGCCATCTTCCAGGGGCCCGACACCGACATCGAGTCCTACCTCGGCTCGCGTGGCTTCTCCCGGAAGTACGTCGAGAACTTCGCTGCGCCGTTCTACGGCGGCATCACGCTCGACCGGTCGCTCTCGACCTCCAAGCGCGTGTTCGAGTACACGTTCAAGATGCTCTCGGCGGGCGAGACGGCGGTGCCTGCCGGTGGGATGGGCGAGATACCGGGACAGCTCCGCGAGCGCGCAGCGGCGGCCGGCGTGGACGTGCGGACGGGTGCGACCGTCACCGAGGTCGACTCGGACGAGGGGGACGCGACGGTCACCGTCGACGTTGCGTCCGTCGAGGCCGACGCCGTCGTCGTCGCCACGGACCCCAGAGCGGCACGGGAGCTGACCGGCGTCTCGGCCATCCCCCGGCGGGGCCACGCCTGTGTCACGCAGTGGTTCTCGCTGTCGGGCCGCGACGCGCTCGACGCCGGCACGCGGCTCATGCTCAACGCCACCGAGCAGGGCCCGAACCAGTTCGCCGACCACACCGCCGTCGCGCCGGAGTACGCCCCCGACGGTGTCAGGCTCCTCAGCGCGACGTTCCTCGGCGAGCGCGAGGAGAGCGACGACGGACTGGCGGCGCAGGCCAAGGAGACCCTCGAATCCTGGTACCCGGAGCGTCGCTTCGACGACTTCTCGCTCGAACACACCGACCGCATCCCGTTCGCGCAGTTCCAGCAGCCGCCGGGCTTCTCCGAGTCGCTGCCGGACACACGCGACCCGAGTGGCCCGGTGTACCTCGCCGGCGACTACACGCGCTGGTCGTCCATCCAGGGCGCGATGCAGAGCGGTCAGGACGCCGCCGCGGCGGTCCGCGAGGACCTCGGGTAGCCGGAGTGCCCGCCTCGGGTGCTCAGAGCACCTGCCGTAGCTCGCCGAGCGGCGGGAACCGCAGCGTCTCGTCGGCGTCGGAATCCCGGACGACCGGGTGCAAGCCGCCGGCCCGCCGGACCAGCGGCGAGTCGAAGTCGCGGGCGCGCATCCCGTTGACGACGACGCCCGGCGCGAGCGTGGTGAACGGCGGGAGCATCAACACGGGGACGCCGTCGTAGGCGTCGGCCCCGTACAGCAGGCACGGGTGGCGTCTCCCCTCGACCGCCAGCACCGGATGGTCGTGGCCGACGACGTAGCGGTCACCCGTCTCGCCGGGCTCCTCGTGGCCGTGGCAGACGACGGTCCCGGAGTCGAGTTTGTGGGCGTCGTGGACCGGCTCGCTCGCGACGCGGTCGAGCTGACGGTCGTGGTTTCCCCGGACGAGCACCGGCTCCGCGCCGGCGTCGTGGATCGTCGAGACGACCGCGTCGAGCGACTCGCGCACCGGGACCGGAACGGCGTCGAACCGGTGGAGCACGTCGCCCGCGAAGACGACCGTCTCGGGCTCGAACCGGCCGAGAAGTGCCCCGAGCCGGTCGAGCGTGTCCTGACGCTCGTTCAGCGGGAACTCGACGTTGGAGGCGTGCGCACGACCGAGGTGGATGTCCGCGACGACGAGCGTGTCGTCAGCCGGGAGGAAGACGCCCCTGTCACCGGCGACGAACTCACTCCTGGACATCGCCGCCGTCGGTCCGCACGTCCGGCGAGACGCCCAGCGCGTCCTCGAGGTCGTACTCCGTCCCGGTCGCGACGAACAGCACCTCCTCGAGGATGGCGAGCAGCTCGGGGACGACCTTCACGACGAGCCAGGTGATGCCGACGAGCGCGACGACCGAGGCCATCTGGGAGACGACGCTGTGGGCGAACCAGAACGAGGCCTCGATGGGTTCGATGCCGGCGAAGCCAGCGAGGGTGAGAACAGGCTCCATCGCGAACCAGCCCTTGCCGGCCGCGATGGCGACGAACACGTTGCGGACGATGTTCAGCACCCAGATCACGGGGATGGCGATGGCGAGCGACTTGAGCTTCCGGTGGAGCGGTGCCTCGACCGCGACGATGAGGCCCGCGAAGATGGCCATCGAGCCGATGCCGGTGCAGGCGTAGACGATGTACGTGCTGAACGCGTCCGGCCCGAAGTAGAAGTAGTTCATGTAGCCGTACTCCGGGCCGGTCGTGAACTCGGGATGGTAGCCGAGCTGGTTGATGCCCCAGAGCGTCTGGACCGCGACCGTCTCGATGAGGAACTCGCGGATGGCGGGGATTGCCTGCGTCGGGAAGTAGACCAGACCCATCACGCCCACCGCCCGCGAGAGGACGTGCAGCCGTTCGCGGCCGCCGAGGATGAGGTAGCCGGTGTAGATGGAGGCCGGGACGGCAAAGAGCGCGAGGCCGCCCTCGACGAAGCTCTTGACCTCGAACGCGAAGTGCGGGAACACCGCCAGCCAGAACAGGCCGAACAGGCCCCACGTCGCCGCGAGTACGTACCGCGCGATGTCCCTGTCGTAGACGTCGACCAGCGCGCCGACGAGGAACGCCGCGATCATGACCCACGCGAACAGGTCGGTCGCGGTCATCCCGAACACCGTCGGTCCAACGACGGCCGGGAGGAAGTTCATATCCACTGCAAGGTGGTTCTCGGTTAAAGTCCTAACGCCATCCTACGATGGGATTACCGCCGGGTAACCCGGGGGACGCGTCGTGGTGTGTCCCGACGAGCGTCGACCGCCGTGCCCGCGAGCCAGGTCAGTCCGCGTGCTCCTTCGCCGTCGTGTACGCGTTTCGGACCTCCCGGAACGCCTCCTCGTCGCCGCCGTGGTCCGGGTGGACCTCCATCACCCGCTCGCGGTAGGCGTCCCGGACCTCGTCGGTCGAGGCCGCCGGAGAGAGGTCGAGGGCCCGGAACGCGCGCTCGACGGCGTCGGGTTCGCTCGCCGGCTCCCACTGCAGTTCGGGCACCTCGAACGGGAGCCGTCGACCGAGGTGGTGGCCGGGCATCTCGTGCTCGCACAGCACCGCGTGCGTCCCCCTCGCCTGGATGTCGAAGAACGCCTGCCCGTCGAACGTCACCGCGACGTCGCGTTCGGGAAGGTAGAACGCCACGGTGTGTCCGGCGACCGGATGGCCCTCGGCGTAGCGCTCGCCGATCTCGTCGAGGTAGCGACGGATCTCCGCGTGCCGGCGGGCCTGTCCACGTTCGGGCTCGTCGCTCCGGCGGCCCGGCGGACTCGGAAACAGCTGCTCACCGACGACGAACATCGCCGCCGAGAACGCGGCGAAGACGACGCCGAGCGACAGCCCCGCCAGCACCCACGACGGGAGCGTCGCCGCCCACTCGAAGCCGAGGGCGAGCGGTTGCAGTACCACGACGGGCCGTAGGTGTTGCGCGGTAAAGAAAACAGCGGACCGAAGACGTTCGGGGCACGTTGATGATTCTGGCCCGCGTCCGTGGACGTATGCACAGCGAGCACGAGCGAGCGGGAGACACCGGTCGGGCGGACCGGGCGGGAGCCGAGCGCGGGTCGACGGGGGCCGATGGCGCTCCACCAGCGGGGGACGTCTCGCCAGCGCGGCTCCGGAGCCGGTACGTCGATCTGGACCGGGTCCGTGTCCGGTACTACGCCGCGGGTGACCCGACGGCCCCACCGGTCGTACTCCTCCACGGCGGCGGTCTCGACGAGGCCCGACTCTCGTGGCGACACACGATCACCGGACTCGCCGACGTGTCCAGGGTGTACGCGCTGGACTGGCCCGGATACGGCGCGAGCGGTCCGCCGGCCGAGACGCCGACGCTGGGCTACTACGCCGACGTGCTGACCGACTTCCTCGACGCGGTCGACGTCGAGCGCGCGACGCTCGTCGGCATCTCGATGGGTGGCGGCGTGGCGCTCCGGGCTGCCGTCGACAGCACCGAGCGCGTCGCCCGGCTCGTGCTCGTCGACAGCTACGGCCTCGGAAGCACGGTTCCCGGCGGCCGGCTGGCGAGCTGGTTCGCCGGCCTCGACCGGACGAACCGGCTCCTCTGGTGGAGCCTCGGCCGCAGCCGGTGGCTCGTCGGGCGGACCCTCGCGGGCGTCACCGTCTCGCCCGACGCCGCGCTCGTCGACGACGCCGTGACCGCCCTCTCGCGGCCCGCGAGCGGGCGTGCCTGGCGAGCGTTCCAGCGTCACGAGCTCCAGCCCGACGGACTGCGGAGCTCGTTCGTCGAGGACCTCCCGCACGTCACCGTCCCGACGCTGATCGTCCACGGGGAGCGAGACCCGGTCGTCCCCGTCGACTGGGCCGTCCGTGCGACGACGCTGCTGCCGGACGCGACGCTACGGGTGCTCTCGAACTGTGGACACATGCCACCCCGGGAGCGCCCCGGGGCGTTCCTCGGCGCAGTCGAAGCGTTCCTGTCTCAGCCGATGTAGCGCAGGTCGTCGTCGCTCGGCACGTTGGCCTGCTGTTGCTGCTCCATCTCCTGTATCTTCCCGATGACCTCCTCCATCTCGTCGGCGCGCTCCTCCAGCGAGGCGTAGTCCACGTCCATCCCGAGCATCGCCTCGAGCACCTCCAGCACGGCGCGGGCGCTCTTGGGGTCGACGAGGTAGCCCGAGGTCTCGCCCATCAGGCAGGCGGCCTCGACGTCGCGGCGCGCGCCCAGCCCGAGCAGCAGGCCGGAGACGCCGACGATGCCGCCAGCGGGCTCGTCCTCGCGGAACTCGACGTCCTCCGCTTCGAGGGCCTCGACGATGGACTCCTGGGTCGCCGCCCCGAGCACCGCGTACTCCTCGATAAGCTCGCCGGTCGGGACGCCGCCGAGCGCGTACAGCTCCTCGCAGCCGAACTCCTCGGCCACGTCGAGCACCGCGCTCGCGAGGCGGTAGTGGCCCTCGTTGGTCTGTGCCTGGTGGTCACCGGTCAGGACCAGCAGGTCACGCCCCTCGGTCTCGACGGCGTGGAACTCGAGATGGGTGAGCTCCGCGATGCCGTCGTGGCCCACGTCGACCTGCGGCGGCAGGTCGTGGGAGTAGAGCCGCCGGACGAGCGTCCCATCGTACTGGTCGAGGATGTGCTCGGCCGCCAGCTTGCCGACGTGGCCGACGCCCGGCAGCCCTTCGATGAACGCCGGGTCGGAGAGTTCGGCCGAATCGACAGTCTCGATGTCGAGTGACTCCATACCCGCTACTCGTGGTCGGCGCGCTTAAGAGCGCGTCGGTAGTCGCCGTAGCTGTCCTCGGGGTCGACCGGGGCCGGGGCGCTGTTGACGGCCTCGGCTCCGCAGTCGGGACAGCTGTCAGAAAGGGTGTACACCGGGCGTCGGTGGCGGTCGCGCCACGCCGAACACACCCGGATGTCCGACTTCATTCGTCGTCCGAACGACGCTCGCGGTGGTACTCGCCGGTCCCACCGTGCTCCTCGATGGCGACCTCCGCCCGTTCGGCGGCCGCCTCGAGTTCGGATTCCGCGGTCTTGTAGTTCGGTGCCTTCACGCGGATGCGGTACTCGGGCGAGCCGACGTAGGTCACGTCGAGCTCGACCTCGTCCGGCACCTCGCCGTTGCCTTCGGCGGCCTGCAGCGCCTCCTGCACGTCGTCGACGCCGCTCGGGTTCGGGCTGCGCAGGTCGACGTAGCCGGTGACGGTGACGTACGGCACCGACACGTTGTCGCGTGCGGTGTCGACGAGCTGCTCGACCTCCTCGTCGGCGAGGTCCGTGCTCGAGAGCGCCTCGGGGCCGTGGATGGCCGCCTGCTCGAAGCCGTCGTAGAGGCTGCCGAACTCGGCGAGCAGCTCGTTGGCGACGGATGCGTACTGCTCGTCGCTGACGTCCTCGCCGAACGCGAGCAGCATCCAGTTGTCGGCCTTCTGCTCGTTCTTCCACTCCTGGATCTTGTCCGACCGCTGGTGGTCGTTGACGTCCTTGATGGAGAGGTCGATCTGCTGGGAGTCCTCGTCGACGTCGAGTACCTTACAGACGACGGTCTGGCCCTCTCCGACGTGGTCGCGGACGTTCTTGATCCATCCGCTGGCGACCTCGCTGATGTGGACGAGGCCACGCTTGTCCTCGTACTCCTTGAGGTCGACGAAGACGCCGAAGTCCTCGATCTCGTCGACGTCGCCGACGACGAGTTCGCCCTTCTCGGGCCAGCCGCTGTACTTCATCGTGCGTCGACCGTCTCCACGACCTCGTGGGGGATCTCCGCCTTCCCACCGGTCGGGGTGGCGAGCGTGGTGCCACACACCGCGCAGTTGACGGTGGTCGAGGCGTTCCCGAACACGATCTGTTCGTTCTCGCAGTCGTTACACCTGACTCGGATGAAATCTCCTGCCATGGGTTTACTCCTGAAGCTCCAGTCGACCGGCACGCCATCCCGGGCGGAGGTGCGCCTTGCCGCACTCACCGCAGCGGTACTTGAGGTCGGTCTTCTTCGTGGGCTTGTCGCCACCGGGGACCTTCGAGAAGCGACCGGCGTTCCCGATGACCTTCTTCCCCTCGCGCTGCTTCCGCTGGTCTTTCTTCATACCCGAGCTCCGGCCCGTGCGGACCTTCTCCACCTCGTGCTCGTGGTGCTCGTTGCAGTGAGGACAGTACGTGTTGAAACGTCGTGGCATCTGCATAGATATCGGCCTCTTGGAATCACGTTGTCTCCGGCACTTTAAAACCCGTTTGGTTCGCCGTCGCCGGCCGCTACTTCCCCGAATCGGCCGCCTCACCGGCGGAGCCGTCGTCGGTGAGCTCCTCGTCCTCGTCACTGGCCGTGTCCGTGGCTTCGTCACCGCCGGTCGTCGCGCCGCCGGTGCCGGCGTCGAGCGGCGGGTCGCCCTGGAACGCCTCGCCGAGCTGTTCGCGCCACTCCTCGGTCGCCGCGAGGTCGGCCTCCAGCTCGGCGACGTGGTCGGCGAGCTCGGTCATCGACTCGCCGTGGCGCTCCTCGATGTCCGCGATCCGGGACTGGACCCCGGCGAGGTCGTCCGCGAGCGAGTCGGCACGCGCGTCGACCTCGTCGGTGCGGCCGCCGACGCGGTCGAGGCGCGCGTTCGTCCGGTCGAGGCCCTCGTCGAGCGTCGTCACGTCGTCGGCCACGGCGTCGACCCGGTCGTCGATGCGGTTCTCGACCGCCTCGAACCGGCCCTCGACCGCGGCGAAGCGCTCGTCCACGGCGTCGAACCGGTCGTCGACGGTGTCGAGGCGCTCAGCGGTGCCGGCCAGCCGCTCGTCCACCGCGTCGAGCCGGTGTCCGAGGGAGTCGTATTCGCCGGCGTCGGCGTCGAGCCGCCCCTCGACGGCGGTGACCGCCTCGCGCGCCGCCGCGATGTCGGCCTGCATGTCGTCGACGATCTCGGTCGCGGTGCCGTGCTCGTCGATGAGGTCGCCGAGGCCGTCGGCGTACGCCGCGAACTCCTCGAGACGCGCCTCCAGGTGCTGGAAGTGGACCTCCTCGCTGCGGGCCTGCCCGGGCGCGACGTGCTCGCGCAGTCGCTCGGCCTGCTGCTCGCCGACCGTCCCCGTCTCGAAGGCGTCGATCAGTGCCTCGACGACGGCGTCGGGTGGCAGCGCGGACACCACGGCCTCGGCCGACAGCACGTCCGCGACTGCCTCGCTGGACAGCGCCGCGGCGACCACCTCGGGGGTGAGGGCGTCGGCGACGGCGTCCTCCGTGAGTTCGGCGTCGGACACCGTCGTCGTGTTCCCCCCCGTCCGTGACCGCGTGCCGTCGGAGTCCACGGGGTCGACCATATCGATGTACGGTTCACCGAACACCGGTTGGACGCGGTCAAGCTCGGCCGTCGCGACCACGTAGCCCGTCGTCACGGTGTCCCCGGCCGGCAGGATGTCGACGAGGACGAGCGTGCCCTCGCCGTCCTCGAGCAGCCAGTCGCCGTGTCCGGTGGCGTCGAGGTCGAGCGTCTCGACCGGGAACGCCCGGCCCAGCGACTCCTCGAGGCGGACGGCGGCGGTGTCCGACCGCTCCGACGTGATGCGGTACTTCACCGTCATCGCCCCATCCCCCGGCTGGATACCCTTTGCTACCCGAATCCCGTCTTTGGTGGTCGACTTCGTGTTGCTCAGTGAGTCCGTCGAATGCATGGACGCCCCTCCGTTCTCCCGTCGTACACACCCCACCACCATTAATTTCACGACGGTTCAAACCCCAATCATATCGCGAGACGGCGCGTTCGTCGGATGCTTCGACACGCTTAATGTGGGGCTGTCCGAACCGGCGCACATGAAGCGGCTCATCATCGACGGGGACCCCGGCATCCGGAAGGACGCCATCATCGACTACGACGGCGAGGAGGTCCACTGTTTCTCGGTGACGCGCAACGGCGACTGGCACGGCCCCGAACGCGTCCAGCTCTGGTGCATCGTGGGGAGCGAAGACGAGCACGACGACTTCATGCGGCGCAACTTCATCCCGCACCACCTGGAGGTGGACCGCGTCGAGGCCGAGGCGGTCGACGTCATCAAGGCCAAGGGCGAACTCGCCGTCTGAACGCTCCTTCTCAGCGGCTCCGATTCGCGGTCCCGAGTGCCGACCGGTCGACCTCGTAGATCACCACGTCCCCGAAGCGCTCGGCCACGGAGATGTACGGCTCGGCGGCGAGGTCGTCGACGGTCTGGTGCTGGCGCTCGTGCGGCCCGACGTAGATGTACTGTACGTCGTACGTTGCCAGCACCTCGGCTCTGGCGGTGCTGTTTCCGGTGTACACCGTCCGGACTTCGCCGACACGTTCCTGCCAGCCCGCCTCCGTGTGGTAGTTCGAGGCGTGCGTCCAGCCGGCGATGGTCGGGAGCCCGGTCATCGATGAGACCCCGCTGACGAGCTGTGTGGACGGCGAGTTGATGCCGTAGACGTGCTCTCGTGTCGGCTGTTCGACGACGACGGGCCGACCCTCGCGGTCGTCCAGCCACTCGATGGCCGCCGACTGGTCCGGGTAGGTGCCTTCAGCCCATGCCTTGCTGTCGAGCGTGTTGGCGTCGTTGGTCTCGAAGTGCCCGCTGAGCGCCAGCCCGCCGTACACCGAGAGCGAGACGACGAGGACGACGGCGAGCCCGACCGAGGCGACCTGGCCGGCGCGCTGTCCGCTCGCGGAGCGTCGCGCCGCGAGGCGCTCGCCGATGCTCCAGTCGGGCCACTGCCGGGCGACCACGTCGACGAGCATCACGCCGGCGGCGGTGCCCCAGAGCACCCACACCTGCATGTAGAACTTGAACACCGTGTTGTAGCGCCCGCTGCCGGCCCGCTCGGAGACGTAGATGAACTCGACCATCGTCACGAGGCCGACGGCGGCGACGAGCAGCACCGTCTCGTAGCCGAGGTCGCGGCCGAGTCGGAGCGTCATCCACCCGAGCGCGAGCACCGGGAAGACGACGGCGAGTATCGCGAGGTCGACGGCGATGGCCGCCGCCGCGAGCACGAGGAACGCTGCGATGGCGAGCGCGACGATCTGGGTGTCGGTGTCGAAGCCGGCCACGGCCGCGCCGACGGCGACGACCACCGTCGCACCGTAGACGCCGAGTGCACCGAACGGCGCGCCGAACGTACCCGTCGCGGCGACGGTGACGCCGATGGCGAGCAGGAACAGCAGCGCGGCTGGTCCGCGCTCGTCGGCCTCGACCTGTGTGACCGCGAGCAGCCCGCCCCCGCCGACCAGTACGAGCGGCACCGGAATCCAGCCGCCGATGGCGTTGGCGACCGCGACGGCGGCGAGGACCGTGAGCGGGGCGACCATCCCGAGGTCCGGCTCCAGATCGGGCTCGATTCTCGGTGCGAGGAACGCGGCCGAGACGAGCAGGAACGCGCCGTGGACGAGCAGCAGGCCGGACGCGCCGCTACGCCCGGGGAGCAGCGCGAGCGACTGGCCGCTCGTCGCGCCGGTGAAGAAGGGGAACGCGACGAGCGCGCCGAGCAGGCCGACGGCGATGCCGGCGACGCCCGCGCCGAGCATCCGCAGTATCTCCGAGACGGCGCGGCTGTCGGTCGCCGGGTCCAGCCGCTCCCAGACCGACGCCGGCAGGAGCGAGGCCGGATGCGCGCCCGCAAAGAGCACCGCGAGCGTCGTCAGCCCGGCGACGGAGGGGTAGCTCCAGGTGTTCACGACCGCGAGTAGGCCAGCGAGCAGGGGCGCACACACGAACACGTACGCGCGTCGTCGCCACACCTGCGCGGCGGGCGTCAGCCAGTAGGCGAAGCCGACCGCGGCGGTCACGAGCAGCAGCGGCGTGCTCATCATGTGGGCGTGCAGGTCGCCGTTGAGGAACGCGAACAGGGGGAACTCGTTGATGGTGTTCGGGATGACCCGGCTCGCCGGCCAGTAGTAGAACTGGTCCGGGCCGAGCGCGAGGTCGGTCCACGTGTGACCGAACGCTCGGACCGCTTCGGGACCATCCTGCGCCGCTGGGTTCTCGTCGATGTACGTCTTCATGCTCGACGGGAGCAGCCAGACGACGAGGCGTGCGACCGGCGCGAGGTTGCTCGCGAAGCCGACGAAGAAGAGCGCGAGCGCGCCGGCGACGGTCCGGGGCAGGTCGCGTTCTGCCGCGAGGTTCCGTGCGAGGCCGAACGCAGCGCCGACGAGTGCGCCGAAGAACGTCGCGAGGGCGAGGTTGTAGGCGTAGCGCGGTGCGATACCGGTCAGGCGGGTGAGCTGTGCGGCGATGAGGTGGCCGCCGTAGTAGTACTGTACCCGGTCGCCCGCGTACCAGAAGTCCTCCGGCGGGAGGCTCTCGGCCCGGACGAGCGACTTCAGCAGACCGAAGTCGAGGAACTTCTCGCCCCCGCCGGCGTAGATACCCGGGTCGGCGTTCCGGATGGCGACGACGAGCGCGAAGCCGACGGCGACAGCCGCCAGCCCGAGTCCGACCGACTCCCAGTCCGGCTCGTGGTCGCGGGACAGTGCGAACGCCGAACCGCCACCGAGCACCACGAGCGACGCGATTAGCGCCGGCCAGCCGAACGCCACCTGTCCGACGAGGTAGCTGACGACGCCGACGGCCGCCAGCGCGAAGGGGAGGGCGAGGGTCCCGCCCCGGTCCGACAGGGGGGCGAAGACGAACGACGCGAGGGGTGCGGCGATGGCGGCCAGTCCGGCCACGGTGGCGAGCCACAGCAGGACCAGCCCGTACTCCATGTTCGAGAACGGAGGCGGCGGCGGGTAAGGACTTTTCCCTTCGCCGATTCCCCGCGATGACGGGGCAGTGGGCCGCCGTCCGCCGATGCGGGGTATCTGTCCCGGCCGGAAACGAATGGTTTTACTCCCCTGGGGGACGCGTTTCGAACAGATGAGCCGGTCCGTCGGCGTCGTCGTTCCCGCGTACGAACCGGTGGTCGATAGCCTCGTCGACTACCTGCACGCCCTCCACGACCACCTCGACCCGGCGACGGTGCGCATCGAACTCGACGCGCCAGACGCGGCGACACTCGCCGCGCTCGAGGACGAGCCCTGCACCGTCAACGCCGTCGACCGTCGTCGTGGAAAGGGTGCTGCCATCACCTGCGGGTTCGAGGCGCTCGACACCGACGTCCTCGCCTTCGCCGACGCCGACGGCGCGACCCCCGCCGACTCCATCGTCGACGTGGTCCAGCCAGTCGTCGATGGCACCAGCAAACTCGCCGTCGGCTCGCGCCGACACCCCGACGCGGACGTGCGCTCCCACCAGACCGTCGCACGGCGCTACCTCGGCGACGGCTTCGCCTTCCTCGCGCGCACGCTCCTCTCGGTGCCGCTCTACGACTTCCAGTGCGGTGCGAAGGCCATCGACGCCGAGGCGTGGGCCAGCGTCCGAGACCACCTGTACGAGCCCGGCTTCGCCTGGGACATCGAGCTCGTCGCCATGGCCGCCGCGCTCGGCTACGACCCCGTCGAGGTGCCCGTCACCTGGGAGGACCAGCCCGAGTCCACCGTCTCGCCCGTCGGGACGACGGTCGAGCTCGGCGTCTCGCTGCTCAAGTCCCGCCATCGCGTGAAGCGTCTCCAGGGGAGCTCGTTCCACCGATTCGTCGCTTCCCGGCGGACGACCCGCGTCTCGCTCGTCGACCGACTCGGAGCCGAGACCGATGAGTGAGGACGAGCGCGTGGCGGGGCGGACCGACGCCGACGAGGCCGGGACCGACGGCGGGACGGCCGGTCTCCTCGACGGCGACGCCGCCGAACTCGTCTCCGGTACCCGGTTCGGCCAGTTCGCCTCCGTCGGCGTCGTCGGCGCGCTGTTCGACGTGACCACCTCGACCGCGCTGAAGGAGCTCGGCGTCTTCCCGGAGCTCGCGGTCTTCATCGGCATCGAGGTCGCCGTCGTCGTCATGTTCCTGCTCAACGACAGCTGGACGTTCTCCGGGCAGGGCCACGACGGCCTCCTGGCGACGCTCCGCCGGCTCGCCCGCTCGAACCTCGTCCGCCTCGGCGGTATCGCCGTGCAGCTCGCGACGTTCGGATTCGTCTACCGGGTCATCGCCCTCGAACTCACGGTCGCGACCATCGACGGCTGGTTCGTCCTCTCGAAGGTCACCGGCATCGGCGTCGCCATGTTCGTCAACTACGTCGCCGAGAGTCTGTTCACCTGGCGCGTCCACGCGGAATAAAGAGGCTGTCGGTCGGAGTCCCTGGTGGCACGAACCCGCATACGGCGACCCAAACACAACCCTTAACTAGTGGACCGGGTTACGTGGATGTAGCGGGATGGGATAGCCAGGAGATTCCGGCGGGCTCATAACCCGCAGATCGGTAGTTCAAATCTACCTCCCGCTACTTTCTGACGCGAACCAAACGAGGAGCGCAGCGACGAGTGTCGTGAGCGTCGAAAGTAGCCGGAGGAGGTCTGACCTGGGGAGCGGAACGGAGTGGCGCGACCGTGGTTCGAATCTACCGCCCGCGATCCGGCTTCTCCGATGGTTCTCACCGGGGCAACGAGTCGCTTCTCTCGCACACCAGAACGACTTTGCGGCCGCTCCCGTGACAGCCACCCATGGACGTGACTGACCCACGAGAGCGGTACGACGACCTGCTGACGGAGCGCCGTACGTGGGAGGTCGACGCGGAGACGTTCGCCGCGATGGACGACAACGAGGCGTTCACCGCGGGCTGGGTCACCATCGGCGTCGCGCTGGACGGCGACGGCCGGGTCCTGCTGGTGTACAACGCCGACGACGAGCAGTGGGTGGTCCCCGGCGGGAGCGTCAAGCCCGGTGAGACGCTTCCCGAGGCCCTCGTCAGGGAACTCGACGAGGAGACCGGGGTGCGGGTCGAGCCGGTGCGGCCTCACGCCGCGGTCGAGAACGTCATCGAGTACGAGGGGCGCACCCGCTCGTTCACGACGGTCGCGTTCGAGGCGGACCCGACGACAACCGCGGTCGGGGAGAACCTGGGCGAGGACGACGAGGCCATCGAACGCGCGGACTGGTTCGCGGAACTGCCGGAGGAGACGTTCGAGCGCGAGTTTGCGACACGGCTGCTCGAACGCGTCCGCTAGTCGTCGGCGACCTCGCTCGTCGCGGTCTCGACGGTCTCCGTGCCGTCGACGAGGTGGCAGGCGGCCACGTGGTCCTCGCTGGTCCGTTCGAGTTCGGGTGTCTCCCGCTCGCAGACCGTGGTGAACGTGTCCGAGAGCTGCTCGGCTGCGGCGTCGAGGTCGTCGTCGAGCACGCTGTCGACGGCGGCGGCGACGCTCTCCTCGGCTGTGGGGTCGTCGAGCCCGTCCGGGAGGTCGAATTCCGCGCGGAGCGCGCGCCGGCGGTCGTCGCGGTTGACGTCGCCGCTGTCCCCGTCGCGCTGATGGGCGCGGGCGAGCTCGGTCGCCCCCTCGGCGTCGACGTCGCCGCCCTCGACCTGATGGCGAAAGTCGAGCGCACAGCGGAACTGCTCCTGCGGGAGGTCGAGGTCGTCCGGCTGGATGACCTTCGGGCAGCGCGTGTGGAACCGACAGCCCGACGGCGGGTTCTCGGGGCTCGGCACGTCGCCGGTGAGCTCGATGCCGAGGCCGCGCTGGCGCGGGTCCGGCGTCGGGATGGACGCCAGGAGTGCCTGCGTGTAGGGGTGCTGGGGGTTGCGGAACAGCTCCTCGGTGGGGGCGACCTCGACGATCTCGCCGAGGTACATCACGGCGACGCGGTCGCAGATCTCGCGGATGACGCCCATGTCGTGGCTGATGAACAGCATCGACAGCCCGAACCGGTCCTGGAGGTCCCGCATCAGCGAGAGGATCTCGGACTGGATGGAGACGTCGAGCGCGGAGACCGGCTCGTCGGCGACGACGAACTCGGGGTTGACGACGAGCGCCCGGGCGAGGGCGACGCGCTGCTTCTGGCCGCCGGAGAACTCGTGGGGGTAGCGGTCGTAGTCGGCCGCGTCGAGGCCGACGCGGTCGAGCAGGTCCTCGGCGATCTCGCGGCGCTCCTCGGGGTCGTCGAGCCCGTGGATGAGCAGCGGTTCGGCAACGCTCTCCCCGACGGTCATCCGGGGGTCGAACGAGCTCGTCGGGTTCTGGAAGATCATCTGGGCCTTCCGGCGGAACCGCTTCAGCTGGGACTGCGAGAAGCCGACGACGTCGTTCGGGGCCCGCTCCTCGTCGTCGCCCCGGAGGTTCCGGAGCTTCTCCAGCGGGGTCTTCCGGTTGGTGTCCTCGGGCACCTCGCCGTGGTAGAGGACCTCGCCGTCGGTGGGCTCCTCCAGCCGGAGCAGCGAGGTCGCGGCGGTCGACTTGCCACAGCCGGACTCGCCGACGAGGCCGAGCGTCTCGCCCTCGTACAGCGTGAAGTCGATGCCGTCGACGGCCTTCACGCGACCGACCTCGCGGCGGAGGATACCTTTCGTGACCGGGTAGTGCTTCTTCAGACCACGGACCGAGAGCACCGGGTCGGCGGCCTCGTTCATCAGCTCTCACCTCCGTTCTCGTCGGCGCTGTCGAGGGATGCCTCGGCACCGTCGACGAGGCCGCCGTCGGCGTACGTCTCACCGCCGGCGTCGGAGTCGGACTCCCGGTCGGCGGGCGAGCGGACGACGGAGGCGTCGTAGCCCGCCTGGTAGTAGAGGCACGCTGCCTCGTGGTCGCCGCCGGAGACGGGGACGAGTGGCGGATGGTCGCCGGTCCGACAGTCGTCGATGGCGTGCGGGCATCGCTCGGCGAACCGACAGCCGGCCGGGGGGTCCTTCGGGTCGGGCAGCGTGCCCGGGATGCCGTCCGAACCGCCACCACGGCCGGGCAGGCAGTCGAGCAGGCCCTGCGTGTACGGGTGCGAGGGGTTCTCGAACACCTCGAACACGTCGCCGGACTCCATCACCTTCCCGGCGTACATGACGACGACGCGGTCGGCCACCTCGGCGACGACCCCGAGGTCGTGGGTGATGAGCAGGATGCCCATGTCGAGCTCGTCCTGCAGGTCACGCAGCAGGCGGAGGATCTGCGCCTGGATGGTCACGTCGAGTGCGGTCGTCGGCTCGTCGGCGATGAGCAGGTCCGGGTTGGCCGCGATGGCCATCGCGACGACGACGCGCTGTTTCTGTCCGCCGGAGAACTCGTGCGGGTAGTCGTCGTAGCGCTCGCCGGCCTTGGGGATGCCGACGCGGTCGAGCAGGTCGACCGCCCGTTCCCGGGCCGTGTCCTTCGAGACATCCTCGTGCAGGCGGATGGCCTCGGCGACCTGCCTGCCGACGGTGTAGACCGGGTTCAGCGAGCCCTGCGGGTTCTGGAAGACGTGGCCGATGCGGTCGCCCCGGATCTTCCGCAGACGCTTCTTCGAGAGCTGCAGCAGGTCGCGTTCCTCGAAGGTGACGCGGTCGGCCGTGACCCGGCCCGGTGGCTCCTTGACGAGTTTCGTGATGGACTCGCTGGTGACGGTCTTGCCCGAGCCAGACTCGCCGACGATGCAGACTGTTTCGCCGCGGTCGACGTCGAACGAGACGCCGTCGACCGCGTGGACCGTACCGGAGTCGGTGTCGAACGTGACTTCGAGGTCACGCACTTCGAGTAGCGGCATTGTCAATCACTCCTCGGGTCGAGTACGTCCCGGAGGGCGTCGCCGAGTACGCTGAACGAGAGGACCGTGACGGAGAGGACGACGACCGGGACGGTCGACATCCACCAGCCGTCGGGGATGAACTGGAGCGTGCTCGAGATGGTCTCGCCCCAGGACGGCAGCATGATGTTGTTCAGGGCGAGGAACGCGATCGCTGCCTCCGCCAGGATGAGGTTGGGTATCTGTCGGGTGACCGAGGTCAGGACGGTGTTCGAGACGTTCGGGAGGATGTGTCGGCCCATGATCCGCCAGTGGCCCGCACCTGCGCTCCGGGCCGCCGTCACGAAGTCCTCCTCGCGCCGCTGGATGACCTCCGAGCGGACGAGCCGGGCCGCGCCGGCCCACGAGAACAGCCCGAAGACGACGACGAGGACGAACAGGCTCCGCCCGAACACGTGGATGGTGATCATGTAGACGATGATGGCGGGCAACGTCTGCTGGATGTCGGTGTAGCTCATCAGCAGGTCGTCGACGACGCCGCCGACGTAGCCCGCGACCGTCCCGACGAGCGTCGCCAGCGGGACGATGAGCATCGAGCAGATGAGCGCCACCTGCAGCGAGACGCGCATCCCGCTGAACACGAGCGGAATGAGTCCCTGCCCGTAGCGGGCGGTCCCGAGCGGGTAGTCCCAGGTACCGTAACAGGTGGTTCCGCGCCCGGGGGCCTCCGCGTACGGCGGGCAGGAGGTCGAGCTGACGCCGCCCGCGATGGTGTCGAACTGCAGGAGGTCGTAGACGACGAGCTGGAGGAGCTCGATACCGACGACCAGCACCGCGCCGAACGCGACGACGACCACCGCGGTCGCACGCAGGTGCTCGAGACCGAACGAGCGGTCCGAAACGAGCGCCCAGCGGAGCCCCCACGCGACACCGACGACCGCCCCGATGCCCGCGGCGACTCTGAAGCTCGCCACCGAGAACACGTTGAACACCGTTCCGGCGAGCGTGAACGTGGCGAGGAACCCCAGCGCGAACCGGACGAGCACGCGGGCGATGTCACCGAAGGTGCCGAGCTCGCGATCCCGGCCCAGCCGGTCGAGCAGCGCCCAGGTTGCCAGCGCACAGAGCGAGCCGAGGACCAGCAGCGAGAACAGGTCGACACGGCCCAGCGGCGTCGCGAACGACACCGGCGGGCGCGAGGTCGCCGATATCTCGGGGTCCGGCTGGCCGACCAGTAGCGGGCCGAACACGCCGCCGAAGAAGAACAGCGTCACGTAGCCGAGTGCGAACGTCGCTGCCCGGTTGTTCGTCAGCTTGCCGAAGTACGCCTTCGTCCGGTCGAGGTCCTCGTACATCGGATAGAGCACGTAGAAGGCGAACACGAGCAGCGATACGAGGAACAGCCAGTCGATACCGCGGACGTCCCACGTGAACGGGTCTTCGATGCCCTCCGCGAGCCCGACGTTGTAGAACAGCGGGTCCGGTGCGGCGACGACGAAGTCGTACCACAGCGCCACCAGCACCCCCCCGAGACAGGCGAGAAACAGGAGCGACCGGCGACCAAACCCACCACTCGTCGGGTCGACCACGTCCCAGTCGACCTGTTCGAACCGTGCTCGGTCGTCGGCGTCACTCGTCGCCATCGGTTGGCCCCACCTGCTGTTCACAGCGTTCACGACGCCCAGATTCCATTCTGCTCAGTCCATTTACCGAGGTGGATTAAAAAGCTAGTAGTTGCACAAATCGAGGCTTTACATATCTCCTGCGTCTCGTCGTGCGGTTTCCGTCGATTCGATGGGCCGTTCCCCCCGTATTTATTAGCTCTGCTCCGACAGTCCCGGTCGAATGGTACGACAGGGTCACGGGTCGGTGGTGCGACCGTGAGCATGGTCCGGCGGCTGGTACGGCGGAGTGTTTTCGCGGTCGTCTCCGCGTACATCGTCATGACGGCAGCGTTCGCGGTCATCGCGTTCACGAACGACCCGAACGTGGGTCCAGTCGCACGGGCCGCTGCGAAACGCGGACAGAACATCACGCAGGCCGTCGAGGCGTACCGGGTGGCACGGAACCTGAACGACCCGGTCCTCCAGCGCTACGTGAAGTGGATGGTGAACATCTCCACCGGCGATTGGGGGCTCTCCTACTCGACCGGCCAGCCGGTGCTGACCGCGATCCGGAACAGCATGAAGTACACGCTGTTCTACCTCGTCCCCTCGGTCGCCATCGCGACCGTGATGGGAATCAGCTTCGGGCTGTTCTCGGCGTTCAGACAGCACTCGTTCAGCGACCGGCTCGTCACCGCCGTCGCCTATCTCGGTCTCGGCATCCCGAACTTCTGGCTGGCGACCGTGCTGTTCAGTGCGACCGTCATGGAGCACCAGACCATCCAGTTCCCGAAGCTCCCCCTCGAGTCGTCGCTGCTCTGGTCGTTCGACTTCACGCTCCTGTACGGGTTCGTCCCGTGGATCGACTTCAACACGACGCAGGCGTTCTTCACGCTCCCGATTATCGTGCTCACGACCGCGCTGCTCGCCGGTCAGCTGCGCTACACACGCTCGGAGTCGCTCGAGTACATGGACATGGAGTTCGTGAAGATCGCCCGTGCGAAGGGTGCCGGCCCGTTCCGCGTCGCCCGCCACGTCCTCCGGAACGCCGCCATCCCCCTGCTCTCGCTCTTTCTCACCGAGATGCTCAGCGTCCTCGTCCTCGGCATCCTCGTCATCGAGGAGGTGTTCAACATCCCCGGCTTCGGCAGCCTCATGCTCCGGGCGGTCGGGGCCCGCGACATGCCACTCATCCTCGGGGTGACGATGGTCGTCGCGTTCATCGGCATCGTCGGGAACTTCCTGCAGGACGTGGCCTACACGGTGCTCGACCCGCGCGTCGGGAGCGAAACCGACTAGCCGTCGCCGTCCTCGTCGACGATGACGACCTCGCCGTCGATCACGTCGACGTTGATGAGCGTCTTCACGCTGTAGGGCGACTCCTCGACCTTGTTCTCGCCGCCGACTTTCTTGATGACCGCGACCGAGTCAACGACGTCCGCGCCGATCTCGTCGAGCGCGCCGAGCACCGCCGCCAGCGTCCCACCCGTCGAGAGCACGTCGTCGAGCACGAGCACGCGGTCGCCCGCGTCGACGTCGTTGATGAACATCTCGTTCTCCGAGTAGCCGGTCTGCTGGGCGAGCGACACCTCGCCGTCCAGTCCGTACTCGCGCTTTCGGATGACCGTCAACGGGATGTCCGTCATCAGGGACACCGCCGTCGAGATGTGGATGCCCATCGCTGCCGGTGTGACGATCTTGTCGACGTCCTCCAGGTCCGCCTTCCGGATGATGCGGATGACGATCTCCCGGAGCAGTCTGGGGTCCAGCTGCGGCACGCCGTCGCTTATCGGGTGGACGAAGTAGTGGTAGCCGTCTTTCTCGATGATGGGCGCATCGCGCAGGGACTGGCTGAGTCTGTCCATGTCGTAGCTACACGAAGCAGCAATAAAAGGTGGCGATTGCGACCGGTCCTCGGGCCGGTCTCCCGAGATATCGCCGCCTCAGCCGACCTGCTGTTCGGCGAGGATGGCGGACTGCTCGCCCTTCTGCCAGACGATCCGGATGGTGTCACCGACGGCGACCGTGCTCGGATCCATTTCGAGGGTGAGGCTGTCGCCACCTTCGAGTCCGTCGGCCCACTCGTCGGGCCCGACGATGTTGTAATCGGACCTGTTGCTTCCGGCTTCCCAGGCGATCTCGCCGTCGACGTAGACGGTGACGTACTGCGCCTCGACCGGGTTGCCACCCTCCTGCGTGAGCGTCATCGTCTCTGCGCCGGTACCGTCGACGTCGAAATCGTAGTCGACGACCGCGTTGGGCGTCTTTTCGGTCACCTGCGACCCGATATCCAGCACGAACACGGCGACCGATGCGGACAGCACGACGGTCAGCGCGACGATGAGGACGACGCCGATGACGGGCGACAGCGCCTCCTCATCCGCCAGCATCCCCCTGAAGTTCATCGGACTGAAGTTGTCGGTGGGCCGTGATAAGCCGAGTGGCCAACTGCCGTGGACACGAACCGGTGAGACAGTCGCCCACGGGTGGCGTTCTCGAAGCGACCGGGACGGGGTAGGCGGTCCTTACTCGAAGTCCAGCTCGGGCGGGACCTCCAGATCGCCGAGGCGCATGTTGCGCTCGTAGTAGATGTGGACCGAGGCCGAGACCGTCAACGTCAGCGCGATGAGCGTCGCCCAGGCGACGTCGGGGAAGAGCGTGAACGGATAGACCCCGCCCCAGATCACGGCACAGAGCGCGGTGCTGACCGCGCCGAGCGAAAGGTAGTACTCGCGCCAGGGCAGCTCGCTCCCGGGGACGATCTCGAGGTAGATGGAGAGGTCCTGCGTACGCGGCGTCGGCTGGATGAGTCCAGCTTCGGAGTCGTAGTCGACGATGTGTGCCTCCGCCATCCGCGGGAGGTGTGTCTGCTGGAGCGTCGTGTACACCCGTTTTCGCTGCTCGGAGCTCACCTCGTCGCAGGGGGTGCGGTACTCCCAGGACGCGACCTGTGTCGCCAGGTCCCCGAGCTCGACTGGCTCGCCCTTGCGCTTGAGGTACTGCAGGACGAAGCGTCGGCGCTGGTTCCGGAGGACGTCGAAGATCTCGCCCTTCGACAGGCCGCCGTCTGTCAGGGCGGTCGCGTCCTCGGTCGTGGCGGAATCCTCAGGCATTGGTATGCGGATCTCGTGCCGAACCTCGGAGCGGTCGTGAGTCGTCGCCTCCGCCGTACATCCTACCCTACCGTGTAACCGGAGCGTACATAACGTTTCGTACTCCCCGGCCGGTGACGTGCGAGGGGCGATGCCCGGTGCTGGTTTCACACGTCTCCGAGCTGGTTTTGCGACCTCGCACACCTGCCAGTCAGATGATGCAACACGAACGCCCGTCCCTGCCTGTCTAACCCATTTGAGAACTCTTAAGGCCCGCATTTCGTTCTACTCGACTAGCAATGACACCGGACCTCTGGGTCCTCCTCGCCCTCGTGGGACTGCCGTTCCTCGGGGCCGCGGCGGTGCCCCTCGTCTATCGCGTCCTCGGGGAGCGCACGGCGTACTTCGCGGCGCTGGTCGCACTCGCCTGCCTGGGCCTCGTCGGACTGCTGTACGGTACACACGGGGCACGGTCCGTCGAGTGGATTCCGTCGCTCGGCATCGAACTGCGGTTCTACGTGGACGGGCTCGCGCTGCTCATCGCCACGCTGGCCAGCGGTGTGGGCGTCTGTATCCTCACCTACTCCGGCGGCTACATGCACGGCGAGCCGGGGCAGCCGAAGTACTACGCGACGCTGCTCGCGTTCATGGGCTCGATGCTTGGCGTCGCACTGGCCGCCGACCTCATCACGTTGTTCCTGTTCTGGGAGCTGACCAGCCTCACCTCGTTCCTGCTCATCGGCCACTACACCACGGAGTCGTCGTCGCAGTACGCCGCCCGGAAGTCGATGCTCATCACGGTCGCAGGGGGGCTGTTCATGCTCGTCGGCTTCGTCCTGCTGCACGCGGTGAGCGCCGACGCGCTCGGCACGGCGACCTGGGCGCTCGCGGGCGAGGGCTCGATGCTGGAGAACGCCGGCGCGATGCGGGAGGCGCTCGAATCCGAGGGCCTGCTCGTGGTCGTCCTCGCCCTGCTGGGCATCGGCGCGGCCGCTAAGTCCGCACAGGTGCCGCTGCACATCTGGCTGCCGAACGCGATGGAGGCCCCGACGCCGGTCTCGGCGTTCCTCCACTCCGCGACGATGGTCAAGGCCGGCGTCTACCTCGTCGGCCGTTTCCGGCCGCTGTTCCTCCCGGCGGATGCACACCCGGGCAGCCTCGAACTCTGGACGGTCGGTTTCGCAGCGCTCGGCATGTTGACGATGACCGTCACGGCCATCCTCGCGGTCGCCGCGACCGACATCAAGGAGCTCCTCGCGTACTCGACGGCCTCCCATCTGGGGCTCATCATCGCGGGCTTCGGCTTCGCGGGCCACCTCGGCGCGGAGACCGGAGGGTTCCACATCCTGAACCACGCGCTGTTCAAGGCGACGCTGTTCCTCGTCGCTGGCATCATCGCCCACGAGGCCGGGACACGCAAGATAGCGGAACTCGGCGGCCTGCGCGAGGACCTGCCAATCACGGCGGGCATCGCGGCCGTCGCCTCCCTCGGCATGGCGGGCGTCCCGCCGTTCAACGGCTTCTACTCGAAGGAGTTCCTCTTCCATGCGGCCTGGGAGACGGGCGCGGCCTCGGGCGGGCTCTACTACCTGATTCCGGTCGTCGCCGTCTTCGGGAGCGTCTTCACGTTCCTCTACTCCATCCGCTTCCTGATGCTGTTCTTCGGGGAGAAGCCCGACGAACTGGGACACGTCCACTCCCCGCCGGTCGCGATGCTCGCCCCGCCCGCGCTGCTCGCGACGCTCGCGGGTATCGTCGGCATCGGTGGCATCACGGGGACGTTCGACGTGCCCCTCGGCCCGCTCGAGGAGTTCGTCGGGGGCGTCATCCACGCGGTCGAGCCCGCGGGGGTCGAGGAGGCGTCGTTCCACTACTACCTGCCGACGACGGTGACGCCGTGGGCCATCATGAGCGCGCTCACCATCGCCATCGGCGCGGCGCTCTACCCGCAGTACGACCGGCTGCACGAGGGCATCCGGTCGCTCCTGCGCGGGCCGGTCCGGGCGAACTGGTGGTACGACACCGCCACCGAGGAGCTGAACCCGACAAGTACGGCGGTCCGTGACCGGGCCCAGAACGGCCTGTTGCGCACCTACGCGACGTGGGTCGCCGCCGCGTTCGTCGTCCTCACCTTCGCGGGCTACCTCGCGACGAGCGTCAGGATTCCGGTTCCGTCGGAGCCCGCGACCTACCTGCCGCTGACGCTGACTGTCGTCGTGCTCGTCGCGGCCGTGACGGTGTTCGGCGACGTGTCGCTGCGCGTCGCCACCGCCGTCGCGGGCGTGCTCTCCGTGGTCGCACTCGGCGTGTTCGCCTGGGCCATCTTCGGCCTCGGTCTCACACCGACGGAGCTTGCGACCCAGCCGCCCATCGTGTTCGTGCTCGCGCTGGCGGCCGTCGCCGGCATCGCCGTCTCGCGTGCACCCTCGCACGTGGCCGGCGTGCTGACGCTTTCGATCCTCGGGTTCATGGTCGCCATCTTCTACATCCTGCGCGACGCGCCTGACCTCGCGCTGACCCAGCTCGTCGTCGAGACGCTCCTGCTCGTCATCTTCCTGCTCGTCCTCAACAAGCTCCCGGCGTTCTACGGGGGCTGGGACCGGGGTCGGATGACCAGGGACGGCGTCCTCTCGCTCGCGGTCGGCGCGGTCGTCACGACGACCGTGCTCGTCACGACAGCCGGCGGCCCGAACGAGGACTCCGTCATCGCGAAGGGCCTCGCCGAGGCCTCGTACCCCGAGGCCGGCGGGAACAACATCGTGAACGTCATCCTCGTCGACTTCCGGGCGTTCGACACGCTCGGCGAGATAGCAGTCGTCTCGATGGCCGCGCTCTCTATCGTCACGCTCATCGCCCTCCGGGAACGAGGTGAGACGAGATGAGCTACGGCGACGACACGACGGTCATCGCACGGACGGTCGCGCGCATCACGCTCCCGCTCGTGCTCGTGGTCGCCATCGCGCTGCTGTTCCAGGGGCACAACCTGCCCGGCGGTGGGTTCATCGCCGGCGTGCTCACGGCGGCCGCGTTCGCGCTGGTGTACATCGTCTTCGGGATGCAGTACGTCCAGGAGACCATCTTCGGCGAAGAGTACGACCCCGACGGGAGCGTCGCCGGCCCGGCGGTCGTCGACCGCTACCGGACGCTGTTCGCGGTCGGCCTCGCGGTCGCCACCGGCACCGGGCTCGGCGCGATGGCGTTCGGGAAGCCGTTCCTGACCCACACCGACGAGGTGGTGGAACCGTCGACGAGCTACGTCGCCTGGATCCCGGGTGCCGACTTCATCTTCGGGACGCTGTTCGAGTTCCACTGGGCGACGGCGTTCCTGTTCGACATCGGCGTCTACTTCGTGGTCGTCGGTGGCCTGCTCGCGATCCTCGCGGTGGTGGGAGGCGAATGACGGAGTTCGTCCTCGCCCTCGTGCTCGGCCTGCTGTTCGCGCTCGGGACGTTCCTCGTCCTGCGCCGCGACGTGGTCCGGGTGGTCTGGGGCGTCTCCATCATCTCGCAGGCCGCCAACGTCTATCTGGTCACGATGGGGCTGCTCGACGGCGCGGTGCCCGTCCTCGACGGCCACGGCGAGGGTGCCGGGGCCGTGACGGACCCGCTCGTACAGGCGCTCGTCCTGACCGCCATCGTCATCGGCTTCGGGACCACGGCGTTCGCCCTCGTGCTCACCTACCGGGTGTACGAGGAGCACGGCACCATCGACCTGCTCGAACTCGGAGGTGAGACCGATGGCAACTGAACAGCTCGTCGTCGCACCGCTGCTCGTCGCGCTCGTGACGGCCATCCTGACGCTGGTCGTCCACCAGTACACCCGCGTCCAGCAGGTCGTCAGCGGGCTCGGCGGCATCGCCTACCTCGGTGCCGTCGCGATGCTGGTCCAGCGGGTGCGGTCCGGCGCGGGCTCACACGGCGTCGAGGGCGTCCTCACCTACCAGCTCTCGGACTGGGGGGCACCCTTCGGCATCGCGCTGGTCGCCGACGACCTCTCGGCGTTCATGCTCGCGCTCACCGCCGTCGTGAGCCTGGTCGCGCTCGCGTTCTCCATGCGCTACATCGACGAGGCCGGTCAGCGCGTCTCCTACCACCCACTGTACCACTTCATGCTCGTGGGCGTGACGGGGTCGTTCCTCACCGGCGACATCTTCAACCTGTTCGTCTGGTTCGAGGTCATGCTGATGTCGAGCTACGTGCTCGTCGTGTTCTACTCCGGACCGCGCCACACGAAGGCGGCGCTCCAGTACGTCGTGCTCAACCTCGTCGGGAGCGCGCTCATGCTGCTGGCCATCGGGGGGCTCTACTCGACGACGGGCACGCTGAACATGGCTGACATGGCCCGCCGGCTGGCCGACCCTGCGAGCTTCGGAATCACGCTCGCCCCGGTGCTCGGCCTCTCGGCGGTGCTGTTCGTCGTGTTCGCGCTGAAGGCGGGCATCGTCCCGTTCCAGTGGTGGGTGCCCGCGGCGTACCGCGCCGCACCCGCCCCGGTCTCGGCGATGCTCGCGGGCGTCGTGAAGAAGGTCGGCATCTACGCCATCATCCGGCTCTACTTCACGGTGTTCGCCAACGCCGCGCCGATGGACCTCTCGTTGCCCGGCCTCGCTGGCGAGTCCACGCTCGCGTTCTTCGGGCCCGTGCTGTTCATCATGGGTGCGGCGAGCATCGTCCTCGGCGGCGTCGCCGCGGTGAACCGCGACGACATCGACAACCTGCTCGCGTACTCCAGCATCGGCCAGGTCGGCTTCATCGTCATCGGGCTGGCGTTCGCGGCCGGCGGGGTCGTCGCCGGCTGGCAGGCGCCCGACCCCTACGGCTCGGTCGCGGTGCTCGGGCTGGCGGCCGCACTCGTCTACTCGCTGAACCACGCGCTGGCGAAGGCCGCGCTGTTCCTCGCCAGCGGCGCGGTGTACGAGTCCGTCGGCACCATCGAGTTCGACGAGCTCGGCGGGCTGGCCGGCCGCATGCCGCTGCTCTCGACTGGCTTCTTCGTCGCCGCGCTCAGCCTCGTCGGGGTCCCGCCGCTTTTGGGCTTCTTCGGGAAGTTCCTCGTCTTCGACGCGGCGGTCAACGCCGGCTCGAACCTCGGCATCGGGGTCGCGCTGCTCGGTGCCATCCTCACCATCGCCTACGTCACCCGCGCCTGGAACCGCGGCTTCTGGGGCGAGCGCACTGAAGCCGTCGAGCAGGCGACACCGCAGTACGGGCTGTTCGCGACGGTGCTCGTGCTCGCGGTCGTCGCGCTCGCGGTCGGCGTCGCGTTCGACCCGGTTGTCGACGCGGCCATCGACGCCGCCGAGGCCGCGCTCGGCACGGACAGCTACATCGAGGCGGTCGGGCTGGAGGACAGCCTCACCGGCGGCGACGGAGGTGGGCACTGATGACAGGAGACCAGGCGACGGGCGTCGAGGAAGCGGCCGAGACGGACACCGAGACGTACGACCTCAAGGACGACGGGGGTGAACGCGCGCGGAAGTGGCCCGCAATCGGCGTCGCGCTCGCCGTCCTCTGGCTGTTCGTCCGGGGCGTCCACTTCATCGAAGAACCCGGCCTCGCGGCCGGCGAGTTCATCATCGGGCTCGCGGTCGGGCTCCCCATCGCCTACGGCATCCGCGGCATCTACGCGCCGACGTACGGCCTCCGGCGCTCGCTGTCGATACTCCCGGCGGCGGCCGTCTACATCGGCCTGTTCCTCTGGGAGCTGGTCACCGCGAACGTCGACGTCGCCAGACGTGTGCTCCTGCCGTGGGTCACGATCGACCCGGACGTCATCGAGGTACCGCTACGCGTCGAGTCGGACATCGCCATCACCACCATCGCGAACTCCATCACGCTCACCCCCGGCACGCTCACCATGGACTACGACGAAGACCGCAACTCGCTGTTCGTCCACACGCTCGCCGCGACCGACGATGCGTCGGTCGTCGAACCCATCCGGCGGTGGGAGGACTACGCGCTCGTCATCTTCGACGAGCGCCTCTCGCCGGGCTCGCCGGTGCCGGAGCCTGCCAGTCCGGACCCCGACGGAGGTGAGGACGATGCTTGACCTCGCCAACGCCCCCTGGTGGTTCGTCGCGAGCCTGAACCTCGGTCTGTTCGTGGCCAGCGCGGTCACGCTGCTGTGTGCCTACCGGGTCGTCCGGGGGCCGACGACGCCCGACCGGGTCGTCGCGCTCGACACCATCGGGACCAACGTCGTCGCCATCGCCGTGCTCTGGGCGATGATCCGCGCCCGCGGCCTGTTCGTCGACGTGAGCCTCGTGCTCGCCATCATCGGCTTCGTCAGCACCATCGCTGTCGCACGCTACGTCACGGAAGGTGACATCATCGAATGACGCTCATAGAGACAATCCAGTACGCCGCAGTCGCAGGGTTCGTGCTCGTGGGCAGCTTCTTCCTGCTCGTCGGGACCATCGGGCTCATCCGCTTCCCGAACGTCTACAATCGCCTGCACGCGACCAGCAAGGCGACGACCCTCGGTGCAGCGTCGATGTTCCTCGCCGGCTTCGTCTACTTCGACGGGCAGGGCGTCGCCCTGGAGACGCTCGTCGCCATCGTCTTCCTGTTCCTCACCGCGCCGACCGGCGGCCACCTCATCTCGCGGTCCGCCCGGAAGATGGGCGTCGACTTCACCGACGATGTCGAGTGGCCGCTGTCCGGCGCTGGTATCGACCGCGGTGAGGCCGAGGAGCCGGACGACTAGAGCGTCGCGGCGAGCGCCCGCGCGACCTCCCGTCCGAGTGCCGACTTCTCGCCGTCGAACTCGGAGTAGCCTTCCTCGTGGACGAGCAGCGCGCGGCTCGACGCCGAACCCATGACGCTCGCGTCGTTGGCGACGACGAACGCCAGTCCGGCCCGCTCTGCCGTCTCCCGCGCGGCCGCGACCATCGCCTCGTCGTCGCCGCTCGTCTCCGTCTTGAAGCCGACCATCCGGAGGTCGGGATGTTCCGCACGCACCGCGTCGAGTAGCTTCTCCGTCGGTGACAGGGACAGGGATAGCTCGTCCTGTCCCGAGCGTATCTTCTCGTCGGCGGGGTCGACGGTGTAGTCGCCGATGGCGGCGACGGAGACGAGAGCATCGGCCGCGGTCCCGTTGTGGTCGTCTCCCTCGCCACCATCACCGTCGACCGCCGACAGCGCCGCTGCCGTCATCTCGGCCGCGCTCTCGACGCTCACGAGGGTAGCGTAGGGAACCTCCTCGACGGCTTCGCCCGCGGTCAGCTGGTGCGGGCCGACCGCGCCGTGGACCAACGTCACGTCAGCGCCGAGGACGTAGCAGGCCCGAGCGACCGCTCGGCCCATCCGCCCCGAGGAACGGTTCGTCAGCACGCGCACGGGGTCGATGGCCTCGACGGTCGCGCCGCTGGTGACCACGACGTGTCGGTCGTCCAGGGGTGCGTCGCCGGTCGCGCGGGCGACGCCGAGCGCGATGGCGTCCTCCGTCGCTATCTTCGCCTTGCCCTCCTCGACGCGCGGGTCGACGAAGTGGACGCCCCACGAGCGCAGGGTGTCCATCGCCGCCAGCACGCCCGGGTGGTCGTACATCGGTTCGTGCATCGCCGGTGCGACGACGACGGGTACGTCGGCCCCGAGCGCGGTCGTCGCACACGTCGTGACGGGCGTGTCGTCGACCGCCGAGGCGATCTTCCCGACCGTGTTCGCCGTCGCCGGCGCGACCAGGAGGACGTCCGCCCAGCCCTCGCGGCCGCAGAGCTCGACGTGCTCGACCTTCCCGGTTATCTCGGTGACCACGTCGTGCTCCGTGGCGAACTCGACCGCCCAGGGGTGGATGATGCCCTCCGCGCTGTGTGTCATCACGGCGCGGACGGACGCCCCGCGGCGGCGCAGCTCGTGGGCCAACTCGACCGTCTTGACGGCGGCTATCGACCCCGTGATTCCCAGGGCGACGTTCACTCCGTCGAGCATAGCCCCGGCTTCGTGGCCCTGGCTCATGTGTGTTCGGTGCCCTCCCGGTCGGCCGCGACGCTCGGATGCATCGTCGGCTCGTCGTCGAGCGGCTCCGTGTACGTCCGGAGGGCGTCGCGGGCGCGCTCGTCGCGCTCCAACCGCCGGGCATCGTCGATCTCCTCGCAGCCCGGCGGCACCTCGCGCCCTCTGCCGGTGAAGTAGTCCTCCGGAGCCACCCAGTCGTGGTAGAAGTTCACGTCCGAATCGTGGACGATGGTCCGCCCGACCGTCGCCCCGTGGCCCGCACAGACGATGGCCTGGTGGTACTGGTCGGCGAGGCGGCCCGCAGCGTAGATGCCGTCGACGTTCGTCCGCCCCTCGCGGTCGACCTGCACGAACGTCTTGCTGCCGCGTGTCTCGGTGTCGATGCCGAGCCCGTCGAGGTACGACGCGTCCGACCACGAGGCGGCGACGACCCGGTCGGTCGAGAACGTCGTCTCGTCGTCGACGGTGACGGTGAAGCCGTCGTCGTCCAGCCCGTCCTCGACGTCGGTCACCAGACCGTCGCGGAACGAACAACCCCCGATGCGAGCCTGCTCGCGTGTCCGCTCCAGCAGGCGGCGCCCGTCGACCCCGAACGGGAACCCCGGGTAGTTCTCCAGATGCGCGTTCCGTCGCAGTATCGACTCCTCGTCGTCGACGACGACGGTTTCGAGGTCGGCACGTGCGGTGAAGATGCCGGCGGCGAGTCCGGAGACTCCGCCGCCGACGATGCAGACGTCTGCGTCCATGCTCGCCGGTCGGACCGCCGGGAAGATAAAGCGGTCGAGAGCTGTCGCAGCCGGCGGCGGGGCAGCGAGACGACCGCCGACCCGGCTGACGGAAAGGCTTACGTTCGAACTGTCGATAGCAGTACTGTGGAACGCGTCGAGGTCACCACGGTCATCTACGCCCCGCCCGAGCGCGTCTTCGAGTTCCTCGTGGACTTCCCGGGCTACGCGCGCTACTCGGAGTACCTGAAGGAGGTCCGGCAGAACGGTGACGGCGGCGCTGGGACGCGGTACCAGCTCGAGTTCGCGTGGTGGAAGCTGAGCTACACGGCCCACTCCGAGGTCACGGCCATCGAGCCGCCGGAGACCATCGAGTGGCGCATCCTGAAGGACATCGACGCCGTCGGCCAGTGGCGCGTCGAGCCCGAGCCGGAGTCGGCCCCCGAGGGCGAGGAGCACGCCTGCCGGGTCCGATTTCTGGTCAAGTACGACCCGGACTCGGCGCGCGCGGGCGACATCAAGATACCGCGGTTCGTCTCGATCTCCTGGGTCATCGACAAGGTCAAGCCGAAGATCCGTAGCGAGGCGAAGCGCATCGTCGAGCGGGTCGTCAGGGACGTCGAGGGCCGCCGTCGCGACGTCGCCGTGACCATCGACACCGACTCGGACTGAAACCCGAACCCTCTTGTCGCACCCAGCGGTAGACGCGTGCAACTGGATTGAGGTGGGATGTACGTTATCGTAATCGGAGCCGGCGAGGTCGGAAGCAACATCGCGGCGAGCCTCGCGGACTCCCACGAGGTGGTCCTCGTCGACCGGGACGGGGACCTGGTCGACTCGCTCACGTACGAACTCGACGTGCTCCCGCTGGAGGGCGACGGCACCTCTCTGGACACCCTGGAGGAGGCCGGCATCGCCGAGGCGGACATGGTCATCGCCTGCACGGACGGCGACGAGACGAACATCGTCGCGTGTGCGACGGCCAAGACCGTCAGCGACGCGTTCACCATCGCCCGGGTGAAGCGCACGGAGTTCCTCGACACCTGGAGCGGAGTCGAGGGCGCATTCGGCGTCGACTTCATGGTCTGTACGGACCTGCTGACCGCACAGACCATCGTCCGCATCGCCGGCCTGCCCGGTGCGAGCGACGTGGACTCCTTCGCCAACGGCTGCGTCCGCATGGCGGAGTTCGAGGTGACGGCGGACTCGCCCATTGCGGACGAGACGGTCGCCGACGCCGACCGCTTCGAGTCGCTCACGTTCGCGGCCATCCTGCGGAACGGCGACGTGACCATCCCGCGCGGTGAGACCGTCATCGAGGTCGGCGACCAGGTCATCGTCATCGGGAGCCCCGAGAGCGTCCGGCAGTTTGCCCGGTCGCTCACCCCGAACCACGACCTCGACGAGCTGAACGAGGTCTACATCGTCGGCGGGAGCGAGATCGGCTTCCAGACCGCCCGGCTGTTCGAGAAGCGCGGCATCAAACCACACATCATCGAGGCGGACCCGGAGCGCGCCCGCGACCTCGCCGAGCAGCTCCCCGGGAGCATCGTCTTCCAGAACGACGCGACCGACGTGGAGTTCCTCTCCCAGGAGCACGTCGACGAGGCCGACCTCGTCGTCACGACGCTCGAGTCGGACGAGAAGAACCTCCTGGTCTCGCTGCTGGCAAAGCGAGTCGGCGCGGCCCGGACCGTCACGGTCGTCGAGAACGGCCGCTACGTCGACCTGTTCGAGACCGTCGGCGTCGACGTCGCCGTCAACCCCCGCGAGGTGACCGCCGAGGAGATCACCCGGTTCACCCGCGAGGAGCACACCGAGAACATCGCCATCATCGAGTCCGACCGCGCGGAGGTGCTGGAGATAGAGATCGACGCCGAGAGCATCCTCGCGAACCGGACCATCGCCGACGCAGCGTCCGACCTCCCGGAGGGCGTCGTCATCGGCGCGGTGACGCGCGACGGACGGTTCGTCATGCCGCGCGGGGACACGGTCGTCGAGATCGGCGACCACGCGGTCGTGTTCGTGGATTCGAGCGTGCTGGGCGACGTCGTGAGTCGACTATGAAACTGCGGGTGAACTGGCGGGCGAGCGTGAGCCTCGTCGGTAGCGTTCTCAAGTACCTCGCCATCACGACGGTCGTCCCCATCGTCACCGGCCTCGTCTACGGCGACGCGTTCGTCCCGTACATCCTCCCGTTCTTCGTGACCGCCGCGATCGCCGTCGGACTCGGTACGGCGATGGAACGACTCGACCCCGACCCGGACCTCGGGACACGCGAAGGGCTGTTGATGGTGTCGCTCACCTGGCTCGTCGTCTCCATCGTCGGCGTCCTCCCCTACGTCCTCGAGGGATTGACCTACCAGAACGGCCAGTTGGTCTACCTCCTCGACTCGACGCTGCACCGCCCCGAGAACGCCCTGTTCGAGTCGATGAGCGGCTTCACGACGACCGGGGCGACCGTGATGGGGACCATCGACCCGACCTACCACTCCCGCGGACTGATGCTGTGGCGGCAGATGACCCAGTGGCTCGGCGGCATGGGCATCGTCGTCCTCGCGGTCGCCATCCTCCCGGAGCTCTCCGTCGGTGGCGCACAGCTGATGGACGCCGAGGCACCGGGGCCCGGCATCGAGAAGCTGACCCCGCGCATCGCGGAGACGGCGCGTGCACTGTGGGTCATCTACGCGGGCATCACGCTCGTCGAAATACTGCTACTCTACGGGCTCAACCAGGCCGGGATGGCCCCGAACATGACGCCGTACAACGCCGTCTCCCACGGCTTCACGACGATGTCGACCGGTGGCTTCTCGCCGGAGGCCCGCAGCATCGAGGCGTTCAGCGCGGCGGTCCAGTGGCTCATCGTGCCGTTCATGGTCGCCGCCGGGACGAGCTTCCCGCTGTTCTGGCACGTCTCGAAGGGGAACTTCGGGAAGCTCCGGACGGACCCCGAGTTCCGCTTCTACACGGGTGTGATGGGCGCGCTGTCGGCGCTCATCGCGGGCTTCCTCTTCGTCGACGTGGGGCTGATCGACGCGGCGACCGACGCGACCCGCGCGGCCTACGAGGGCGTCGACGACGAGTTCCTCGCGCACACGTTCCCCATCGCCGGTGACGTCGAGGGCGCGCTCAGACAGGCGACGTTCCAGGCCGTCTCGCTCACGACCTCGACGGGCTACGCGACGATGGACTTCAACACCTGGTCCGGTCCGGCGAAGTACGTACTCGTGTTCGCGATGTTCATCGGCGGCTCCGCCGGCTCGACCGGCGGGGGCATCAAGGTCGTCCGCTGGCTGGTCATCCTCAAGTCGCTCAGCCGGGAGCTGTTCGGCACCGTCCACCCATCGGCGGTCAAGCCGGTCCGCCTCGGTGGCCGCGCGCTCGACGAACGCGCGATTCGAGGTATCTACGGCTTCACGCTGCTGTACATCGTCATCTTCTTCGTCGGGGCGCTGGTGCTCGCCGCCGACGCGGCGTTCTTCGGGTCGATGAGCCTGACCGTCATCGAGGCGATGACCGCGAGCGCCGCGACCATCGGGAACATCGGTCCGGGGCTCGGGATGGTCGGTCCGATGGGGAGTTACATCGAGTTCACGCCACAGTCGAAGCTGTTCATGGTCGGGTTGATGTGGGTCGGTCGGCTGGAGATATTCCCCGTGCTCGTCCTGCTGACGCGAGCGTACTGGCAGTCCTGACGGGAGCGAGGGTTCAAATAGCGAGCCGCGGCCAACGGCGGCGTGTCCTGACGAACCGCCGTCCGTCGGCTCCGCGGGTGCGTGGCACACCGACGGACGGGCGACCGTGCCGCCTGTTCGCCCCTACGGATTCAGCCCCTTCAGTGCCGACCGTGCGAGCACCAGCACCGGGATGATCTCCAGCCGACCGATCCACATGTTGAACAGGAACAGCGTCTCTGCGACCACGGGCATCTCCGGTCCGGTGATGCCCGAGGAGAGGCCGACGTTGCCCTGGGCGCTCGCCACCTCGAACAGCGCGTCCGCGTAGCTGAAGTCGGGACCGGTCACGTTCACCAGCACGAGGCTCGACACCAGCAGGAGGATGACCCAGAGCAGGCTGACGATGGCCGCCTCGGCGAACTCCCGGTTCATCGCGTCCTCGTCGAGCCGCCGGTCGCCGATGACAGCCGTGACGACCGCGCTCTTCGGCAGGAACACACGCGAGAACTGCCACTGGATGCCCTTCGAGACGGTGTAGCCCCGGATGATCTTGATGCCCCCGACGGTCGAGCCGGCGGCACCGCCGATGGTCATGCCCACGGAGAGCACCAGCTTCGCCCCGTCGGACCACTGGTCGATGGGTGAGGACTGGAAGCCGGTGGCGCTCAGTGCGCTCACCCACTGGAACGTCCCGTCCCGGATGGCGTCGAGTTCGGCCGTCGAGAGCATCGGGACCGGTGAGGGGACGGTCGCGCCGTAGCCTCCCGGTACGAGGCCGACGAGGAGGTTCTGTGCGGAGAGGCCGACGACTCCTGCCGCGAACAGCAGGAACAGCCAGCGCGTCTGGACGTCCTCGTACAGCTCCGACCACGCGCCGTTCGACAGCACCGCGTAGTGGATGGGGAACGCGATCGCGCCGAGTGCCATCACCGGCAGCAGGACCGTCTCGACCAGCGGCGAGTTGTACGTCTCCATCGAGTTGTCGGTGACCGAGAATCCGCCCGTGGAGAGCCCCGTCATCGCGTGGTTGAGCGCCTGCCAGAACGTCTCGAACAGCGGGAGGTCCTGGCTCCACCAGAGCGCGAGGAAGAGGGCCCCGATGGAGAGCAGCGTGTAGCCGACGAAGATCTTCCAGACCGTCCGTACCGTCGAGACGATGGACGGGTGGATCTTCTCCTCGCGCGCCTCGGAGCGGTAGAGCGCGTAGCTCCCGCTCCCGGGCCGCGAGAGGATGGTCACGGTGAGGACGATGACGCCGACGCCGCCGACGTACTGGATGAGCGAGCGCCACCACTGCACCGACCGGGGAAGCGACGGCTCGTGAGCGGCCATCGTCAGCCCGCTGCCGGTCCAGCCGCTCATCGACTCGAACATGGCGTGCAGCGGGTTCCGGAAGTAGAGCAGGCTGGACCGGCTCGTCGCGCCAGCGACGGTGACAGGGTCCCAGCTCGCTCCCGCCGGCACGTAGCCGGCCATCGTCGCGACCGGCGTCAGCCAGGCGACGAGGAAGAACGCCAGCCCGCCGAAGACGGCGGTCGCGAACCAGCCGCTGGCCGCGATGACCATCCCGTGTTTCATCTTCGGATCGGGTGCGTCCGCGAACAGCCGACGACACCCCTCGCCGACGCCGGCAGCGACGCCGCCGGCCAGCAGGAACCCCAGTGCGGGCGCGAACTCGCCGAACAGGAGGGCGACGACTACCGTCAGCGACAGCAGTCCCGCCTGCATCAACAGCAGGGTCCCCACGTCGCGGAGGATGACGGCGAGGTCGGCGGGGACGCCCGTGACGCGTTGATTCCGGGGCATCTACTCCAGCTCGTGGTCCTCGAAGTGTCCGAACACGTCCGTCACGTCGGGGGTCGCGCCCTCGGCGGCGTAGACGGTCAGCAGGTCGCCAGCCTCGATACGGGTGTTCCCCCGTGGCGTTATCGGCGTGCCGTCAGCGTCGCCGTTGCGCTCGATGGCGACGATGAGGACGTCCTCGTCCAGCAGCCCCTGTTCGTTCGCCTCCTGGAGCGTCACGCCGGCGACGGGTGCGCGTGCGTCGACCGTGATCTCGAACACCTCGGCAGTGTCGCCGACCTTCATGTAGTCCTTGATGGAGGGTCGCTTCACCGCGCGGTAGAGGTACTCCGCGATGAGGCTCTGGGGGTTCTCCATCGTCGAGACGCCGATGCGCTCGAACAGCTTCATGTGTTCGGGGTTGTGAACGACGCTGACGATGGCGGGGACGTCGTGCTCCATCGCGAGCAGCGAGACCATGATGTTCGTCGCGTCCTGATCGGTCGTCGAGATGAGGGCGTCCGCGCGGCCGATGCCGGCCTCCTCTAGCGTCTCGGAGACGGTCGCGTCGGCGTTGAGGACGAGGCAGTCGTAGCGTGTCGCAGCAGCCTCGGCCTTCTCGGGGTTCCGTTCGACCACGACGACCTCGTTCCGGTCACCCGTGGCGATTTCGATGAGCGGGGTCCCGATGTTCCCCGCGCCGACGATGATGACGTACATGCCTGCCCGCTTCCCACGGGACGAAAGAAAAGCTACCGTTCGGTCGCTACTGCGGGGTCTCGTAGTCGCCGCCGTACCGGAGGAACAGGTACGCGAGCGAGAGCGTCGTCAGCATGGCCGCGACGGTGCCGACGGCGAGCGACATCGCGCTGTCGGGCAGGGTCGGGCCGCCACCCTCACTGACCGGCGCGCTGCCGGACTCGTTGACGATGATGGTGCCGACCATGCCGAGGCCGGCGTGGGGCGTACACTCGTACTCGTAGGTGCCGAGCGTCTCGAACGTGTACTCGTAGGTGAAACCGGTGTTCTCGGTGGGCTGGTGGCCCTCCCAGTCGGAGCCTTCGGGCACGGAGGTCGGCGCGATGTTGTGGTTGTCCGACTCCCAGTTGAACGTCACCGTCGTCCCGGGTGCGACGTAGAGGGGGTCCTCCGTGCCGGGCGTGAAGACGTAGTCGCCGTTCGGGCCGACCGCGACGGTCGCGCTGCCGCCGCCACCGCCGCCTTCGCCCTCCTGTGCGGTCGCGACGCCTGCGGACGCGGTCGCGGCCGTCGCGCCGGCCGCTCCCTGCAGGAATCGCCGACGCGAGACCGGTGTGTCTGAGTTCATGAGCGGAGGTTGGGGACGCCCCGTACTGAATTCTTCGATACGGGTCACAGCGTGTAGTCGTGCGTGCCGTCCTCGCTTGCGAGGAACGCGGCGGTGAGGTCGATGGCCCCCGAGATGTCGTCGGCGTGGGCGACCTCGGTGGGCGTGTGGAGGTACCGCGTCGGGATGGAGACCGCACCGACGGGTACCGATCCTTGTGCGCGCTGGAGGCCGCCGGTGTCCGTGCCGCCCGTGGGGAGCACCTCGAACTGGTGGTCGATGTCCTCGCGCTCGGCAACCTCGCGCAGCCGACGGTGGACCTTCCGGTTCGTGATGACCGAGGAGTCCTTGAGCTTGATGGCCGCGCCCTCGCCGAGGTCGGTCACGTGGTCGTACTCGTCGAAGTCGCTGAGGTCGTTCGCGACGGTTGTGTCGAGCGCCAGCGCCAGGTCGGGGTCGAGGTCGCTGCCGATGGTCTGTGCGCCGCGGAGGCCGACCTCCTCCTGCACGGTGGCGACGAGGTGGATGGTGGCAGTCGGGTCGTCGACGCGCCGGGCAAGCTCCAGGAGGGCGAACACGGAGACGCGGTTGTCGATGGACTTCCCGGAGATGCAGACGCCGAGCGGTTCGGTGCGCTGGTCCACGGTGACCAGGTCGCCGACGTCGATGCGCTCTTCGACCTCGTCCTTCGGGAGGCCGACGTCCACCCGCACGTCGTGGACCTCGCGCTCGTCGTCGTCCTCGCTGCCGCCGGTGTGGGGCGGGACGGAGCCGATGACGCCGGGGAGCTTCCCTTGTTCGGTCTGGACGACGACACGCTGTGCGCGCAGCACCTCGGGGTCCCAGCCGCCGAGGGCGTCGATGGCGACGAACCCCTTCTCGTCGACCCGGCGCACCATGAAGCCGATCTCGTCCATGTGCGCGGCGACGACGACCTCGTGGTCGGTCTCGCCTTCGACGGTGCCGACGACGTTGCCCATCGCGTCGCTCTCGAGGCGGTCGACCTCGTCCTCGAGCTCCCGCCGGACGATGTCGCGGACGTTGCCCTCGTATCCGGGCGGGCCGTGGGTCTCGGTGAGCTCGACGAGGAGGTCGTAGTCGAAGTCGTACGGATCCATGTCACGGAGTCGCGCCCCCGCGGACAAAAGCGAGTCGGAAGCGGTCGGAGGCGTCGGTATCAGTCCGGCGGGTCAGCGGCGAAGTCGGGCGAGCTGGCCGCCGGAGAGCCGGTGGAGCAGGTCGCGTTTGATCAGGGCGAACCCGGCGAAGATGACGACGAAGCCGAGCAGCGTGGTCCCGTCGACGACGCTCCCGAGGACGAACCAGGCGACGACGGTCGCGACGACGGGTTCGAGGTAGCCGACGAGGTTGAGTTCCGTGGGGCCGAGCCGTTCCAGCAGCTCGAAGTAGAGGAGGAAGGCGACGACGCCGGAGGCGAGCGTGAGGTAGGCGAGCGACGCGATCGCGGTTCCTGTCCACTCGATGGCCAGCACGGACTCACCGCGGGCCAGGCTGCCGACGTGGAGGATGGCTGCACCGAGGAGCATCGCCCACGCCTGCTTCGTCTGCACTGGCAGTCCGGTGTCGAGGGGTCGAGTCAACACCGAGCCGAGGGCGAAGCTCGTCCCGGCGCAGAACACGAGGAGCACGCCGACGAGGCTGGACGAGAGCGCGGTTCCGGGCTCGGGCTGGACCACGACGACGACGCCCGCGATGCCGACGAGGAAGCCGACCGCGCCGAGCGGCTGGAGTGGGTCGTCGACCGCCAGCGCGCTCCCGAAGCCCGCGGTGAGGATGGGCGAGAGGCTGATGACGACGGCGGCGACCGCGCCGGAGACGTGCTGTTCGCCGAGGTAGAGCAGCGCGTGGTAGGCAGCGAAGACGAACAGTGCGGTGACGCCGGTCTGGAGCCACTCCGCCCGGCCGCGTGGCCGCCAGCGGTCGACCGAGTGCAGCGCGTACGCGAGCACGAGCACGCCGGCCACGTCGTACCGGAGCGCGGCGAACAGCAGCGGTGGGAAGTGGTGGAGGCCGATCTCGATGGCGACGAACGACGCACCCCAGAGAGTGGCCAGCAGTACGAACAGACCGCTCGTATCTGGGACTGCGTTCGACCGAATCGATTCTATCATGGTGGAATCTGCAACTGCGGTCGAATAAAAATGAATCGGACTGTCCGCTTCGCAACGCCAAAATTGTTGTACGATTCTTGGAGAAGTCGAATTTGAACCGAATCAGATAGAATCTATAGAAGATATGTACTACTTCTCGGTATGCCAAAGCTTCTTTAGCACGGCGTCGGACGGCCAACCATGGACGAGCGCGACATCAGGCTCCTGAAGGCGATCGCCGAGCACGGGACGGGGAGTCCGGACAGGCTCCACGAGGAGACCGGCATCCCCGTGTCGACCATCCACTACCGGCTGAACAACCTGCGGGAGGACGGTATCGTCGAGAACGACCTCTACGACATCGACCTGGACGAGTTCGGGCTGAGCGTCACCGTCATCGTCGAGGTGCTCGCGGACTACAGCGGCACCCACGGCGACGTGGCCGAGGGCATCCGCAACATCGAGGGCGTGACGCAGGTGTTCTCGACGATGGGCGAGACGGACTTCATCGCCATCGCGCGCGTCGGCGACGCCGACATGGTCGGCGACCTCATCCGGTCGTTCGAGGAGGTGCCGGAGATCGAGCGGACGAACTCGACGTACGTCATCGACACGCTCTGGGACGACTCGCGCGGGCTGAACAGCTACAGCATGGAGACGCTGCTCGCCGAGTTCACGGACGACTGAGAAGGGCGGGAGTCAGTGGCCGACCTGCGGGTCCTCGGGGAGGTGCCGGCGCTGCTCGCGCAGATGGGCGGGCATCTCCTCGTAGACGTGTTCGAACATCTCCTCGGGCTCGTAACCCGTGTGGTCCTCCGCCGCCTCGACGGCGCGGGCGACCTCCTCGGTGGCCCACTGCTCGACGGCCTCCTGGTCCTCCTCGGCCCAGCCGAACTCCTCCTCCAGATAGGTCCGTGACCGGTCGAGCGGGTCCTCCTGGAGCCAGTCGGCGGCGTCGTCCTCATCGCGGTAGACCGACGGGTCGTCCGTCGTCGTGTGCGCGCCGCGGCGGTAGGTGACGGCCTCGATGAGCGTCGGCCCGCCGCCGTTCTTGGCCTTCTCCAGGGCCTCGCTCACGACGTCGTGGACGGCGAACACGTCGTTGCCGTCGACGCGGACGCCCTCGAAGCCGTACGCCTGGGCCTTCTGGGCGATGGTCGCGCTCGCGGTCTGGCGCTCCCGGGGCACCGAGATCGCGTAGCCGTTGTTCTGGCAGAAGAAGACCGTCGGCGTCTGGAAGACGCCGGCGAAGTTCATCCCCTCGTGGAAGTCGCCCTCGGAGGTCGCGCCGTCGCCGAAGGAGACCAGCGAGGCGACCTCGTCGCCCTTGTACTTCGCCGCCATGCCGACGCCGACGGCGTGGGGCAGCTGCGTGGCGATGGGGATCGCGCTGGTGAACGTCGTCAGGTCGTCGCCGTCCTCGCGGTCGACGTACTGGCCGTCGCCGAGGAGATGGAGGAGGACCTCCCGCAGGTCGATACCGCGCTCGACGAACATCGCGTGGTCCCGGTAGGTGGGGAACAGGTAGTCGGAGCCGGCCATGGCGGCGGCTGCGCCGACCTGGGCCGCCTCCTGCCCGCGCATCGGCGCGTAGGTGCCGATGCGACCCTGACGGTGGAGGCTGATCGCCTTCTCGTCGAATGTCCGTGCGAGCACCATGGACTCGTAGAGCGCTTTCGCGTCGCTCTCACCGAGCTGGCGGTCTCCGACGGCGGAGCCACCCGGCGACATCACACGGACCAGGTTTTCAGCCTCACTTGACATTGGGGTTCACCTGAGAGTCTATCGGACAATCGGGCCTATACGTAATAAAACATCGCCTCGGGCGCGTTTCGATGTGGAATTTATTGCCATATTTATATGCTATCCGGCTCTTGGTCAGAATTCCTCGGTGAACGCCGGCGGTAATCTGACGATTCGTAACTCGTGCGTCGGAGTCACAACCCTTACGCGGGGGCGCATCGAGGGGGGGGACATGAGCAACTGGATCGGTCGCACCTTCACGAGCGACGCCGGGTGGGACCACCTCGAGACGCTGGTCGACATCGGCAACCGCATGGCCGGCAGCGATGGCGAACGCGCCGCGGCGGCGGCCACGCGGGACGCGCTCGCCGAGGTGGGCGCGCGCGACGCGCACCTCGACGAGTTCGAGATACAGGGCTGGGAGCGTGGCGACAGCGAACTCAGGGCCGACGACGCCACCTACGCCGATGCCCACGAGTGCATCGCGCTGCCGCGCAGTCCCGCCGACGAGGTCACCGGGACTCTCGTCGACCTCGGCTACGGCCTCCCGTCGGAGTTCGAGGAGACTGATTGCGAGGGAAAGATAGTCGTCGCCCGCAGCGACGTGCCCGACCACTACGACCGCTACCTCCACCGACGCGAGAAGTACTACCACGCCGTCGAGGCCGGGGCGGCCGCGTTCGTCTACCGGAACCACGTCGAGGGCTGCCTCCCCCCCACTGGCTCCGTCGGCACCGCGGAGTCCCCGGTCGGCGACATCCCCGCCGTCGGCGTCTCCGCCGAGACCGGCGCACAGCTGGTCCGCCGACACGAGGGCGACGAACTCGCCGTCTCCGTCGCCGCCGAGACGCCCGAGGCCACCAGCCAGAACGTCCACGCCGAACTCGGTCCGGACACCGACGAGGTCGTCTACGTCACCAGCCACGTCGACGCCCACGACATCTCCACCGGCGCGATGGACAACGGCGCGGGCACCGCCATGGTCGTCGAGCTCGCGCGCATCCTCTCGGACCTCGAAGCCGACCTCGAGACCCGCGTGCGCTTCGTCGCCTTCGGTGCCGAGGAGGTCGGACTCGTCGGCTCCGCGCACGAGGCCGACCGGGTCGACCTCGACGACGTGAAGGTCGTCGTCAACGCCGACGGCGTCGTCCAGGCGCGCGACCTCGCGCTGTACACCCACGGCTTCGACGCGCTCGATGACGCCGTCGAGGCGGTCGCCGACCGGTTCGAGCACCCCGTCGAGACGGTTCCGAAGCTCGGCCCCCACAGCGACCACTGGCCGTTCACCCAGTGGGGCGTCCCCGGCTACCACGCCTACGGCAAGAGCGAGGGCTCGGGCCGCGGCTGGGGCCACACCCACGCGGACACCCTCGACAAGCTCCAGGTCCGGGACCTCCGCGAGCAGGCCATCCTGCTCGGCGCGCTCACGGTCCACGTCGCGGCCGAGGCCGTCGAGATTCCGCACAAGGAGCCCGAGGAGATCGCCGAGGCACTCGAAGACGAGGACCTCGCCGAGGGCATGAAGATCACCGGCGACTGGCCCTACGACGACGACTGAGTCGGAACCGGACGTTCGCCTCGACGGGCAGAGTTTACGTTTCTCGTAAACCTCCACGACCGCCGAACACCGGCTGTTCGAATCGCCGACTCAGCAACGCGGGACGAACGGTGGGACGACCGGGAGCGAGTTGTAGCCTTTTTGTCGGCGGGGGCGCGAGTACTCAGCATGGAGAGTGCCGCCCGCGACAGCGACGAGCCGCCGACCGTCGGCGTCGTCGGGACTCAGGAGGACACGGTCGAACGCATCAGGGCCGCCGTCTCGGAGGCGAACGCGGTCCCGCTGGCCGCCGACGCGACTGGTGTCGGTGACGCCGCGTTCGTCGTCGCGGTCGGCGAGCGGGCGCTCGGCGAGCTCGCTGGCGCGGCGGTCGACGTGCCGGTGCTGGCGGTCGACGTGGGCGAGGGCGTGCGGTCGGTCGCGACGGCGGACGCGGCCGCGGCCGTCACGACCGTCCTCGAAGACCGGGTCGAACGGACCACGCGCCGGGCGTTCGCGGTTCAGGTCGGCGACGAGCGCCACGACGCCGTCTTCGACGTGACGCTCGTGACGACCGAGCCGGCACGGATCTCGGAGTACTGCGTGGCGGCCGACGGCGCAGAGGTCGGGCAGTTCCGCGCCGACGGCGTCGTCGTCGCCACGCCGGCCGGGAGCCACGGCTACGCCCGCGCGGCGGGTGGGCCGGTCGTCGCCGGCACCGCCCCGGTCGCTGCGGTCGTCCCCATCGCGCCCTTCGCCATCGATACGAACCACTGGGTCGTCTCGAACGAGGCCGTGGTCCTCTCGGTCGAACGCGACGAGGGAAGCGTCTCGCTGCTCGTCGACGGCCGGACCGTCGGCACGGTCGACCCGGCGGCACCGGTCCGGCTGTCGCCCGGGCACGAACTCGAACTGCTCTGTCCACCCCAGAGCCAGCCACCGTGGTAGCCGGCTTTGGAAAAACTCTAATGTCCTACCGTCCGAGGTTGGAGTATGGACCCTAACGTGATGCTCGGCCCGCTCGACCAACTCGGGCGCGAAGTCGTCGCAGGCGTGTTGGTCATCGAGTTCGTCCTGCTCGGACTCGTCGTCGTCAACATGCTGACCCGTTTCCTCGCGTACCGCCGCAACGTCACCGAGGCGGAACAGGAGGACGTCGAGTCGCTGAGTCGCCACCCGCTGCACGAGGCGACGAACGTGTTGCTCCTGGCCGGGACGTTCTACTACACCACCTTCGCACCCCACGGCGGCATCGTCCTCTCGTTGTTCGTCGTCGGCATGGTCATCGCCGACGTCTTCGAACACGAGGTCCGCAGCGTCGACCTCCGCAAGGACGAGAAGCTCCGCGCGCCGAAGGGTGCCCTCGGCATCTCGGTGTTCACGCTCGCCTACGCCGGCTTCCAGTCCCTGTTCTTCCTCGTCTCGGACTACTGGGGCGCCATCATCTGAGGCCGTCCCGCGTTCTCCGGCCGTCACCCACACACCCAGCCGCCGGCTCGACGGTCGTTCACCTGGTGTGTTCTCACGGCCACGGCCCACGTCGTCCGGTTGCTCCCTCGACGGTGGGCAACGCCCACACGGTGTGATTCGAGTGCCGCTCTCGCTCTGATTCGAGTGCCGCTCGCGCTCGCTGTCTGCGCCGTCCCGGTCCGTCCGTCGCCCGGGGAACGGACTGCAGGAACGGGTCCGAGTGACGACGACGGCAGCAGCACAGCTCCGTGACGATGCGACCGCCGACAGCAGAAGTCGAACGCAGTTAGTTGAGTTAGTTGGCGAACCGTGCGCGCGTCTCGCGTGCGAGCGGGAGGATGACCCAGAACGTCAGCGCACCCAGGATCATGAACCAGAAGAGGCCCTCCTTGACGATGAGGGCGATCGCCTCCAGTGCGCTCGGGTCCGTCGGGTCCGGACCGAGCAGCTGGGTGTCCTCGAAGCCGGGGGTGTTGTACCAGCCGGCGAGCACCATCCAGATGAGGCCGGAGGCCGTCGCGATGGCCAGGCCCTTCATGAATTCGTCAGCCATTGTCGGATTCTTCGTCGGTGTCGTCTTTAGACTTTCCCATTCCCGCGGTCCGGAAGCGCGTCGAGAACGCGTAGATGGCGGCCCCGGCGACGATGAGCCCGAGCCCGAGCAGTGCGAGCAGCAGGTTCACCTCCGAGAGCGCCGCGCTCGCGTTGTTCGTCGCGGTGTCGAGCACCACGAACCCGAGGATGACGCCGGTCATCGCGAGCATCGTCGCGAACACCGTGACCGTCTTGTACAGTCGCATCGGTACCTCGACCTCGCGGCCACGGAAGCCCGACGGGCCGGACGGCTCCTCGGACGCTGGTGAGTCGTGCGGCTCTCCGGTGTCTGCGTCGTCCATGAGAGGAGAGAGTGGTGTTATTTCGGGGGCCGGAGACGGTAGTACCGGCGGTTGAGGCTGTACATGTACCCCTCCTGCATCGCCCGGAACACCGTGTAGGAGATAAGTCCCAGCACGGGCGGGATGAGGAACGTCAGGTCGAACAGCAGGTGCGAATCCATCGGGAGCAGGTTCTTGACCGACAGCGCGGCGATGGTGAACGCGAAGGCGACACCCATGACGCCGATACCGGCCCAGAACGGCTGCTCGACGGGACGGCGCGCGCTCCCCTTGTTGAGGAACGGCACCATCGCGATGAAGCCGACGACGACGATGTTCGCGACGACACCGTAGGTACGGTCCGCCATCAGCTTCTCCCCGCCGAGGATGGACAGCTCGGGGTTGAGGGGGCCGAGCTTCAGCAGACCGAACGACCAGTACAGGTACCAGTCGGGCAGGATGATCGCGGGCGTACTTGACGGGTCCGCCGGCGGGCCGATGTGCGGCGGGAGCGTGGCCGAGAGGAACAGGATGAGCCCGACGAAGAAGCTCGTCAGGGCGAAGTTCCGGATCATCTCGTGGGGCCACGCCGGGAAGCCGAGCACGTCACGTTCGACGTAGTCGGACTCCATCCGGAGGTCCTGGTCCTCGCGCCGTGCCCGCTCGAAGTACTCGTAGGTCAGCCGGGAGAGCCCCTGCGTGCGCTCCTTGCGCTCGCTCCACGTCGGGGTCTCGTCGTCCGGCGCGACGATACCGGTACCGCTGCCGTCTGCGATGGGTTCGGAGTCGTTGTCTTCTGGCATGGTTCTATCAGTGCGGTTCCGCGATACCCTGCATCCAGACGATGCCGATGTGCAGTGCGATCAGCGTCGTCACCACGAACGGCAGGACGAACACGTGCAGGATGTACATCCGTTGCAGCGTCGACTGCGTCAGGGTGAAGCCGCCGAAGATGAGCTGTGCGACCCACTCGCCGGCGAGCGGGATCGAGAGCGACATCTCGACGCCGATCTGGCCCGCCCAGAACGCGAGCTGGTCCCACGGGAGCAGGTAGCCCGTGTACCCGAACACCATCGTCAGCGAGATGAGGATGATGCCGAGGATCCAGTTCAGCTCGCGGGGCTCCTTGTACGCCCCCGTGAAGTACACACGGAGCATGTGCAGGAAGACGGCCGCGACCATCACCTGTGCGGACCAGCGATGGAGCGACCGGAGCATGAACCCGAAGTTCAGGTCCTGCATGATGAACACGATCTGGTTGTACGCCGCCGACGGGTCCCCCGCGGTCGACGGGGAGTAGTAGAACCCGAGCAGCGCGCCGGAGATGGCCGCCACCACGTACGCTATCGTGGAGAACGACCCCAACGCGTACAGGGGGTACCAGTACCAGAACTTGTTGTCGAGGTTGTACTGCTCGGTGTGGCTCTTGGGCATCTGGAGGTTGACCTTGTAGTACAGGTCCTCCAGCAGCTCCAGGTAGTCGACGACGCGGAGCCGCTTGTCGAGCCAGATGAGGGTCATCAGGTACGTCTTCTCCACGGGGGTGAGATCCTTCGTCTTCATCCACCCCGTGTGGTCGTACTCGTCTTTCTTTTGCAGGCTCATTGTGGTTAGTCCCTCGCCGGCCGCGGCAGGGCCACGAAGTTCGTGCTGATGATGTTGAACGGGTCGTACACCGACTGGTGACACTGGCAGTAGACGCGGTCTGCGGCACCGAAGTTCGCGGCACCGGCCTGGCCCTTGAACGCCGGCACGCAGCAGAAGTGCGTACACTTGTTCAGGTGGGCCATGACGCCGCGGTCGGTCGTCTCGGCCAGCCACTCGTTGTCCTGGGCTGCCTCCTCGATGCGGGTCGAACGGATGACCTCGATGGCCATCGTCTCGGAGGGTTCGAGCCCCTCGGAGCGCCAGCTACCGGTGGCGGGCTTGCCGATACCGGCGGTCCCGATGCCGTTGCCCCACGTCTCGTAGTCCGAGAAGTGGCTCAGCTTCATCCGCTGACCCCCGCTGACCTCCTCGTTCTGCCAGGCGAACTTCGAGTTCGCGTTGTACTTGAAGTAGTTGGTCAGATCGGAGTTCTCTTCCTGTGCGTCGGGGTAGACTCCCGGGTAGGTCTGGACCCCACAGTACTGGAACCACTCCGAGGAGTACGTCTCACCCGCGATTTCTTCCTCGGCCACCAGGAACGTCTGCCCCTGCTGTTCGACCTCCTCGACGCTGGGCCAGCGACCCTTGATGTAGAAGTCGTCCTCGCCCTCGACGGGTTCGAGCTCGATGGGGATCTGGGGCATCCCGCGCGGTGCGGGCCCGTCGGTGTTCTCGATGGCACGGAACGTCACCGAACCACCGCCACCGCCACTGGACGCTGTCGTGCTGTTGACGGCCGCTGCGCCCGCTGTGGCGATGCCGGCGAGCGATGCGCCACCGACGACGCCCTTCACGAAGCGACGCCGGTCCGATTCGACCGGATACTTGTCTTCGTCTACTGGCATAGTTATCTCTTGTAGTAGGGATAGACCGCACGTTTGAGTGTGTCGAGCGCGCTGGCGTCGCCGAGCTGCTCGCCGTCGACGTCCTCCTCGCGGACGTAGAGGTCCTCCCACTTCCGACGGCGCTTCTTGACGATCATCACGTCTGGCAGGAACTCCTTGCGGTAGAGCAGGAGGATGAACGCGAGGTCGATGAAGACGATGGCGAGCAGGAACCCGAGGTACATGTTCCCCTCACCGCTCAGTCCCCAGCCGTTGACGAGGCCGTAGGTGAACAGGCCGATGAAGACGACCTCGATGACGGTCAGCAGGACGATGGCGACCGCTGCGGCGGTACTCTCTCTGGCCGGTTCGTATCGGTGGATGTCACCGTAGTTGCTTCCTTTCGTGGACATCGTTCAGTCCCTCCCTGGGCTGCTGCTGTGTGCGGACTCGCCGTACTTGAGCACGTAGAACGTGAACATCAGCGAGCTCATGATGGCGAGGATGGTCGCGATACCGACCCAGTGGGCCTGAATCGGCACGCCCATGTGTTCGGGGTCGACCTCGCCGCCACCTTCGCCGCCCGGTGCCTGTCCGGACTCGTTGACGATGATGGTACCGACCATGCCGAGGCCGACGTGGGGGTCACACTGGTACTCGTACGTGCCGAGCGTCTCGAACGTGTACTCGTACGTGAAGCCCGTGTTCTCGGTGGGCATGTGCCCCTCCCAGTCCGAGCCCTCCGGTACGCTCTGTGGGTTGATGTTGTGGTTGTCCGACTCCCACTCGAACGTCACCGTCGTACCCGGACTGATGTAGAGTGGCTCCTCCGTACCAGGTGTGTACACGTAGTCGCCGTTCGGGCCGACCGCGACGGTCGCGCTACCGCCGCCACCGCCGCCGGGAGCGGCGGTCGTGCCGTTCGTCGTGCCGTTGTCCGAGGAGTTGTTACCCTCCTGGATACCGAACGAGCCGGACGACCCTGTCTCCTCCTGGGCAGCGGCGGCCGCACTCGCGGCTCCAGCGCCGCCGGCAACGCCGCTGGCAGCCATCAGAAAGTCCCGCCTATTCATACATACGATGGTCAGGATTGGGTTCGCTTAAACCCACCGATGCAAGGGTCACAGGCCCTACGACTCGGTGTCACTCGTGTCGTCGACACCCACGGAGTTGCGGGGGTCGCCGTCGGGGTCGACCGGCAGGAACGAGGGCCGCTCGCCGTCCTCGAGACCGATGGCCCGCAGGCGGTCGCGGTACTCCTCCGCCCGGAAGCGGTCGGAGAGTCTGGCGTTGGCCACCGTCAGGAACAGCGCGACGCCCGCGATGGCGAACACCATCGCCATCACGATCATGATGCCCCGTGCGAGGTCGTCGCCCGCGCCGCCGGTCGCGAAGAACGCTCCGGCGACGAGGCCGAGTGCTGCCACCAGCAGCGTCCCCGCGACGATCTGCAGCATGTTGTTGCCGAGCTGGCCGCTCCCCTCCGGGATCTCGTCGGGGTGGGGAAGCACCGCCTCGGCCGGCGGCTCCGTGGGCTCGTACTCGTCCATCGAGCAGAGCGCGACGGTCGGTTTCACGTCGCGGAGGACGGTGCCGAAGCCGTCGATGGAGCCGTCGGGGAACACCATCGCGTAGCCCTCGTCGGAGTACGCGAGCAGGACCGCCTCGCCTTCGTACTCGACGCGCTCGATGATGGCGAACACGTCGCGGCTGGCGATCTGGGCGTTGAGGTCCTGCTCGACGCGGTCGAGCAGCTCCTCGCCGACGATCCACGTCTCGGGGTCGAAGACGGCGTCCCACTCCTCGTAGCTCATCTCCGCCATCTCGGACGGGCCGAAGTCGTCGAAGTCGTACTTCTCCTCGACCTGCCGGCGGAGCTCCTCGTCCGAGACGTACTCCGTCTCGGCAGTCTCTACGGCGTCGTCGGGCTCGCCCTGACCGGCCCGTTCGTCCTCGCCCTCGGACCGGGACGGTCCAGCGTCGGTCATCACCCCGACCTTGGTCCCGAACCTGTAAACGCTTTCCGACGTCCACCCCGGCCGGATTCCCATCTTTTAACGCGGCTCGAAACCGAGGTCGGGTATGGTCGAGGACCTCACCGTCGCCACGGTCGCGCTGACCATGGTCTCCGCGAGCTTCCCCTTCTACCTCTACGGCGCGTGGATCATGATCGACACCGAGATCGTCACGTGGGACGTCCTCGTCTACCACCTGAAGTTCATCGTGGTCGGCCTGACGCTGAACACCCTCCCGGTAGTCCTCTGGATGGGGCCGCGTCTCATCAACGAGGAACAGTTCGGCGGGCTGGCGGCGCTGCACTCCTTCCTCGGCCTCCAGGCGTACGCGCTCCTGCTGTTCGCTCTCACGGGCATCTACCACATCCTGCAGGCCAAGCGGCGGCTGAACCTCTACGACGACCCAGACCCCGACATCGCGCTGGACGAGATCCACGAGAACATGCCCGCGTGGCGGTTCCGCCTCCGCGTCGGCGTCTTCGGCTACGTCATCTTCTGGATACTGGCCTACGTCGTCGGCATCATGCGCTACGTCGTGCTGTACCAGATCTTCTGAACCTCACCAGGACTCGCCCGACGCGAGGTCGACCTCGGAGTCGCCCCGTTCCGACGGGCAGATATCCGCGAGCACGCAGGCGTTGCAGTCCGCCGACCGCGCCCCGCAGACCGCCCGCCCGTGGTCGATGAGCAGGTGGGTGAACTCCTGCCACTTGCCCGCCGGAACGACCTCCTGCAGGTCCGGCTCGATGGTCTCCGGTCGCTCAGCCTCGGTCAGGCCGAGCCGTCGGGAGAGCCGCTGGACGTGCGTGTCGACGACGATGCCCTCGACGATGTCGTGGCCGTGCTGGAGCACCACGTTCGCGGTCTTGCGCCCGACGCCCGGCAGGTCGGTCAGTGCCGACATCGTGTCCGGCACCTCGCCGTCGTGCTCCTCCACGAGAATCTCGCCGATGCCCTGGAGGTAGCCGCCCTTGTTGTTGTGGAACGTGATGCCGTAGATGTCCTCCGCGAGCTGCTCCTCGCTCGCCGCGGCGTAGTCCTCGGCGGTCTCGTACTTCTCGAACAGCTCTTCGGTGACCTCGTTGACGCGCTCGTCGGTGCACTGCGCGGAGAGGACCACCGCGACGAGCAGTTCCAGCCGGTTCGAGAAACGCAGCGAGATGGTCGAGTCCGGGTACTCCTCCTCCAGCCGCTCGACCACTTCCTCGGCCTGTGCCGACCGCGGTTCCAGTGGGGTTCCCATGTCCTCGTGTTCGAGGGCTGCCGTTTCAGCGGTTCGGTTCCGAACACCTACTCGAACGTGCCAGTGCGGATCTCTCGTTCGGCCTCGTCGAGGGCCGCCTGGGCGTCGAAACCTTCGACGAGTTCCCGAAGTGTCGCCTCGTCCTCCTGGGCCAGCTCCTGGGCGTGTTTCGTCATGTTCGGCAGCGCCCGGACGATGTTGTCGACGATGGGGACGGCGGCCGCCCGCGCCGACCGCGAGCCCGGGTTGAGGTCGACGACGAGTTCGGTCTTGCCCATCTCGGCGAGCGCCTCGGCGCGGTCGCCGTCCTCCAGCGGGACGAGCACCACGTCGGCGTCGTAGATACCGTCGGCGTCGACCTTCCCGCGCTCGTGGGAGAGCCCGGAGATGCGCGCGTCGGCGGTCAGGCCCTTCACCTCGCGTGCGCCGTGCTCGCGCAGGTGGTCGGCGATGGCCTGCATGCGTTCCTCGGTGCGGTTGAACAGGTTCACCTCGATGTCCGCGCCCGTCGCCTCGGCGAGTTCGACCGTCTCCGCCGGTGCGAGCGCGGCGACGTTACCGTTCACCGAGAGCACGGCGTGCTCGGCCAGCAGGAGGTGGGCGACGGCGACACGTTCGGCCGCGTCGGCGGAGTCGGTCGTGCGCTCACCGAGCAGGTAGTCGAACGCCTCGCCGCGGCCCTGCGCGATGAGTCCCTGTCGGCTGGTGATGCCCTTGTCGACGCCGGCCTCGATGCGGTGTCGGGTCAGCAGCGACTCGTACCGAGGGTGGTCCTCGGGCACGTCGACGTGTTTGCTCATAGCCCCCCGTGGGTGCCCGACGGTGAAAAACGCTCACGATTCGAAGTGCTCGCCGGACACGGCCAGCGAGACGAACGCGGTCCCGCCGAGTCCGGTGCCGACGAGGAACGTCGGGTCCCCGGTGATGGCGGCTCCGAACGTGGAGAGACCGACGATGGGAGCCAGCACCAGCAAGAGCCCGACCCGTCCCGCCGGCCGGCCGAGTGCGGCGACCCTGACGAGGCCGAGCAGCAGGAGTGCGACGATGAACAGCGGCACGGACTGGATCGGCGTCGGCGCGTTCAGGAACCCGAACGCGCCGAGTGCGAACGCGAGCAGGGCCGTCGTGAAGATGGCGACGACGACGGGAGCGGGCGTGCGCTGGTCGGTCATCGGTCGCACTCCGGACGCAGGGCAGGAAAGCGCGTCGGTCGCGGGCGGTGGGTCACTTCAGCATCGCACCCGCGGGGTGGGTCGCACACACGGACGGGTCGTAGCCGGCGTCGGTGAGGCCGGTCCCGAGCGCGAACACGGTCTCGCCGAGCATCGCCATCGACGCCTGGCCGTCGGCGGCCAGCACGTCCTGGATGACCGCCGCCACCTCGGGCGTGAGCAGCTCGGCCTCGCGGGCGAACCGCCGCGACGCGTGCACGAAGCTCGAAAGCGTCGGCTCCTCGACGACTCGTGAGAGCGCGCGCTTGCCCGCCTCGGAGAGCAGTTCGGTGTCGCCCGACAGCACGTCCTCGGTCGACAGCTCACCCAGCGTGAGGTACTCGACTCGTGCTCGCGCGGGGATGCCGTCGAGGTGGTTGTCCTGCGGCCCGCCGGGCTCCAGCCGGATGGGGAGGCCGCCGCGTGCCTGTGCCACCACGTCGCCGAGGCCGGAGCCTGCCTGCACCTCCGCGCCGTGGGCGATGGTGACCAGCTCGTTCTCCGAGAGCCTCCGTCGGTAGACGCGGTTCGTCGCCAGCGCGGTCCCGAGCGCCAGCGCGCCGGAGACCCCGAAGCCAGCGCCGAGCGGCAGGTCCGTCTCGGCCGCGACGACGGCCGGTGCCGAGAGTGCGTCGAGTACCCGGTCGACCGCCTCGACCTCGACCGCGTCACCGTTCAGCATCAGGGACGGCCCGTTGCCCTGCTGGACCGTCACCTCGACGCCGTCGGTCAGGGTCAGCCCGGCACCCGTGGAGCCGGCCTTCGTCGGGTCGGACTCGTCCGGGTGCGCGCTGAAGAAGCCCGTGATGTGTCCCGGAACGAACGCCCGTGCCTCCTCGGTCATGCCACTCCCTCCGCGACGGGTCCCTTAATCCGTTTTCATCTACGGCCAGCCGGCGTCGGTCGCGTCCGGACTCAGGAACGTCAGGTACGCCAGCAGGCCCGGTGGCCCGGTGAGGAAGACGGCGAACGTCAGCCCGGCAGCGGTGGGGCGACCGTGGTGCTCGGCATCGTAGCAGACCCACGCGGCGATACAGGCCCAGCACAAGGCCACGAAGATGGCGAGTCCGAACAGGAGGGCGACCTCGGACATATTTTCATCCTGTTCTGTGTGCTATAAAGCTGTTCTGTGAGGTGTGTCTGGAAGAGAATCCGACAGGACGGCCGGTTCGACAGCCCGTCCGCCCTCGTCTACCCACGGACTCAGCCGCTGGCGATCGCGTGGGAATTCACTCGCTCCGTTTCACTCCGCTCGTGCTTCCCGCTCGACAGATGCGGCTTCGCCTAGGGGCTCAGCCGCTGTCTGTCCAGCGAGACTCGCTGCGCTCGTCTCGCAGGCTCGCCACATCTTCGCCCTACGGGCTCAGACGCTGGCGATCCCGCGGGAACAGCACGGCCTCGCGGATGTTGTCCAGCCCGAGCATCGTCATGACGAGGCGCTCGCCGCCGAGGCCCCAGCCGGCGTGCGGGGGCATGCCGTACCTGAACATCTTCGTGTAGTACTCGAACTCGTCGGGGTCGAGGCCCTGCTGCTCGAAGCCGGCGACGAGCTGTTCGTAGCGGTGCTCGCGCTGGCCGCCCGAGACGAGCTCCATGCGTGGGTGCATGAGGTCGAAGCCGGTCGAGGTCTCCGCGTCGTCGTCGTAGTCCTTGATGTAGAACGGCTTGATCTCGCTGGGCCAGTCGACGATGAAGTAGTGCTCGCCGACCTCCTCGCCGAGGACGCGCTCGGCCTCCGTCGAGAGGTCGTCGCCGTAGACGAGCATCTCGTCGAGCTCGCCGGTCGCGTTGATGCGGTCGAGCGCCTCCTCGTAGGTGAGCCGCGGGAAGTCGCCGCTCGGGGCCTCGAACTCCTCTTCGAGGTCGAGCAGTGCGAGCTCCTCCTGGCAGTTCTCCGCGACGGCCTCATAGGCGGCCTTCACGATGTCCTCGACGACGTCCATCGCCTCGGTGTGGTCGTGGAACGCGCCCTCGAAGTCGATGGAGGTCGCCTCGTTCAGGTGCCGCGGCGTGTTGTGCTCCTCGGCGCGGAAGATGGGGCCGATCTCGAACACCTTCTCAAGCCCGGAGCCGGCCATCAGCTGCTTGAACAGCTGCGGGCTCTGGTTCATGAACGCCTCCTCCCCGAAGTAGGAGATGGGGAAGAGCTCGGTGCCACCCTCGGTGCCCGTGGCGACGATCTTCGGCGTGTTGATCTCCGTGCAGCCGTCGTCGCGGAACTGCTCGCGGACCGCGCGCAGGACCTCGGCGCGGATCTCGAAGATGGCCTTCACGTCGGGCTTGCGGAGGTCGAGCGTGCGGTTGTCGAGTCGGGTCGGGAGCTCGGCGTCGACCTTGCCGGAGGGGTCGAGCGGGAGCTCGGGGTCGGCCGGCGCGATGACCTCGAAGCCGTCGGGGGTTACCTCGACGCCCGTGGGGGCGCGGGGCTCCTCGTCGACGAGGCCGGTGACGCTGACGACGCTCTCACGGGAGGCGTCGAGGCCGGCCTCGACGAGGTCGTCGTCCATCTCCTCTTTCTCGAACTTGATCTGTATCTTCCCGGTCTTGTCCCGGAGGATGAGGAAGGCGATGCCGCCGAGGTCGCGGATCTCGTGGACCCAGCCGGCGACGGTGACGTGGTCGCCCGGCTCGGCGTCCGCGGTGTACGTTCGGTTCTCCATACCACCGGTTTCCGGAGGGGTAGCCTTAAACACCGTCTTTTCGGTCGACGGGACCCGGCTCAGAAACCACCGTATCGCAGGTACACCATGCTGGCGATGACGGCGAGCTGGAACCCGCCCTGGATGCCGCTGAGCTTCGCGTTGCGCATCCCGATCCGGCTGATGACCTGGGTGTCGGGGTTCGCCGACGTCATCTCGCGGTACATCTTCACCTCGCCGGGCAGCAGGATGCCGAAGCCCATCACGCTGAGTACTGCGACGATGACGAGCGCGACGGCGATGACGTTGCTCGTCATCTCGAAGGCGGGCAACGTGGTCGCGAGGTAGCCGACGCTCACGACCAGGGAGACGCCGAAGGCGACCAGCCAGCGCCAGTCTCTGAAGGCGTCGAACTGCCAGCCGATGCTCAGGAGCGCGGGCAGGAGGGTGAACGCGGTGAACAGCGCCAGCCACGGCTGGGCGTTCGGGAACACCTGGACCCGGAGTGCGAGCGTGATGCCGCCGGCGATGGTGACGAGGGCCAGCGACGGCATGAGGAACGTCATCTTCGGCGTGAACCGCTCGAACACCGCGGAGCGGGCGTCGACTGCGAGTCCGCCGAGCACCGGCCCGAGCACCATCGCCATGAACAGGTCGATTCCGGTCCACAGCACCCCGGCCATCACGTGGACGTAGGTGTGCTGCTCGCGTGTCCCCACCGTGGCGGCCAGTGCGAGCGCGAGCACCGGCAGGACGACCGCACCCGTCGCGAACGCCGGGTTCGCTCTCGACCCCATGCCTCGAACCGTCCCACGAACCGTCTCGGCCATGCGGGTCCGTCTCGACGCCGGGCTGAAAAACGTTGCTCCGATGACATCCGTCCTCGCGGGCGTGCCGATGTTACCATCGTTAATACACCGCACAAACAGCGCTAACAGTCGTGCCCGCCACGCCAACCTTTTAGAGGGAATACTCCCTTGGGCAAGACGAGCCATGGCAAATCTTGTCACAGAGATCGCCGACACGGTCTCGGCGCATCCCGACACGACGGCGCTGCACTACGACGGGCAGGACATCAGCTACGAGGAGTTCTGGGGACAGGTGGGCCAGTTCGCCGCCGGACTGCAGGAGGTCGGTATCGAACCCGGCGACCGGGTGGGGATCTACCTCCCGAACCTGCCACAGTTCGTGGTCGCGTTCCACGGGACGCTCCGGGCCGGCGGCATCGTCGTCCCGATCAACCCGCAGTACAAGACCCGGGAGATCAGCCACCTCCTCGGGGACAGCGGTGCGAAGGTCGTCGTCACCATCGGCGACCTCGTTCCGTTCGTCGACGGCGTGAAAGACGACACCGACGTCGAGGAGGTCGTCGCCATCGGCGGGCACGACGACGCGACCGCCTTCCGCGACTTCCTCGCCGCGGGGGCACCCGACATCGTGGACCGCGACGACGACGACGTGGCGGTCCAGCCGTACACGTCCGGCACGACGGGGCAGCCGAAGGGCGTCCTGCTCACCCACGAGAACCTGCGCTCGAACGCCGCGATGGCGGCCTCGCTCGTCCCCGACGGCGTCAGGACGGACGACAAGGCGCTCGGGGTGCTCCCGCTGTTCCACATCTACGGGATGACCGTGGTGATGAACGCGACGCTGTTCAGCGGCGGGGCGTACTACCCGCTGCCGTCGTGGGACGCCCAGCAGGCGATGGAGCTGCTCGCCGCCGAGGACCTCACCATCATGCACGGGGTGCCGGCGATGTACAACGACGTCATCAACCAGCCCAACGCCGAGGAGTTCGACTTCTCGTCGGTCCGGCTCTGTGGCGTCGGCGGTTCCGGCATCCCCGCCGAGGTGCTCCGACGGTTCGAGGAGCTCTACCCCGCGAAGATCTACGAGGGCTACGGGCTCACGGAGACCAGCCCGGTCACGCACTTCAACAGCCCGGAGAAGGGCCGCCGCGTGGGCAGCATCGGCAAGACCCTGCCCGGCGTCGACTGTCGGGTCGTCGACGAGGAGTTCGCGGAGGTCGCCCCCGTCGATGAGGGGCCGGTCGACGAGGACGAGGTCGACCTCGACGAGATAACCGGTGAGCTCGTCATCAGTGGCCCCAACGTGATGCAGGGCTACTACGGCCTGCCCGACGCCAACGAGGAGGTGTTCACCGAGGCGGACGGCAAGCGCTGGTTCCACACCGGCGACATCGGCTACCACGACGCTGACGGCTTCTACTACGTCGTCGACCGCGAGAAGCACATGATCGTCACGGGCGGCTACAACGTCTACCCGCGCGAGGTCGAGGAGCTCCTGTTCGAGCACCCCGACATCGCCGAAGCTGCGGTCGTCGGCATCCCCGACGAGCGCCGCGGCGAGACCGTCAAGGCCTTCGTCGTGAAGACGCCCGACTCGGACCTCACCGAGCAGGAGGTGCGTGAGTACTGCCTCGAACGCCTCGCCGAGTACAAGCACCCGCGCGAGGTCGCGTTCGTCGACGAGCTCCCGCGGACCACGACGGGCAAGGTCCAGAAGTTCGAGCTGCGGGAGGCCGACGAATGAGCGACGCCGTCCTCGTCGACATCGAGGACGGCGTGGCCACCATCACGCTGAACGAGCCGGACCGCCGGAACGCGTTCTCGATGGACATGTCCGCGGGGCTCCGGGATGCGCTGGACGAGGTCGAGGAGAGCGACGCCCGCTGTGTCGTCATCGAGGGCGCGGGCGACGCGTTCTCGGCCGGCGGCGACGTGGAGCTGATGTCCCAGACCGCGACCGGCGCGGTTCCGCTCGACGAGAGCGTGCGCACACTGGAGAAGACCACCAGCGAGACGATGGCGCGCGTCGTCGCGTTCCCTCTCCCGACCGTCGCGAAGGTCGAGGGACCGGCGGTCGGTGCCGGTGCGAACCTCGCCATCGCCTGCGACGTGCAACTCGCCAGCGAGGACGCCGCCATCGGCTTCGTCTTCCGTGAGGTCGGGCTGGCCGTCGACGCCGGCACGTCGTACCTGCTCCCGCGCGTCGTCGGCACGAACGTCGCCAAGGAGCTCGTGTTCACCGGCGAGGTGCTGGGGGCCGAGCGCGCCCACGACCTCGGGCTCGTCAACCACGTCTACGATGCCGACGAGTTCGACGAGCGCGTCGACGAGTTCGTCGCCCGTATCGCGACCGGTCCGACCGTCGCGCTCCGGCACTCCAAACGCCTCATCGACGAGGGGCTGCGCCGGACCGTCGACGAGGCCATGGTCGCCGAGGCGACCGCCCAGGGACTCTGCTTCGACTCCGACGACCACGCCGAGGGCGTCACCGCCTTCGTCGAGAGCCGGGAGCCGGAGTTCGAGGGCTCCTGAGCGCGCGGCGTCCGGGGGCGAGAGATACACGAACCGAAGCTGATACCCCATCCGAACGAGACGGCACCGACATGACCGACGACGACGCACCCGACTGGACGTTCAAGGAGCGCGACGTGGTCATCCTCCGCGAACTCGCTGCCAATCCACAGCGCTCATCGCGCGAGCTGACCGACATCCTCGCGTCCGAGTACGACATCGACGTCTCCCACGTCACCGTCAGCGAGACCATCCGGAAGATGCGCGAGCAGGGCGTCTTCCGCGAGGCCATCATCCCCAACGAGGAGTACTTCATCTTCGGGCTGTTCGAGTTCAAGTTCGACCCCGAGCACTTCGCCGACGAGTGGCGCGACGCCATGGAGTACATCCGCGACAGCGAGCACACCCTCTTTTACTTCCTCTCGGACGGGGAGTACCAGTGGAAGTCCGTCATGATGTTCGCCACGCGCGAGGAGGAGTCCCGCTGGATCCACGAGTTCTACAAGCGCCACGGCAAGGTCGTCTCGAACCTGCGGAACTCCGTCATCCACAACGTCCTGAAGTTCGGGACCGACCCCGAGATCTTCGAGGCGCTGGACGAGGAGCACTGAATCGGACGGTATCTCGGTTACACTATTGACTGTCCCGCGCGCCAGCCACTCACCGAACAAGCGCGAGCAGTTCGCACGACAGCACGACGGTCCCGTCCTGGTTGACGACCTCGGCCTCCTCGCGCACCACGCCGGCGGCATCGGGGTGGTCCGGGCGCTCCTCCAGCTCGACGACCGCCGTCTCGACGTGGATGGTGTCGCCGACGAACGTCGGTGCGCGAAAGCGCAGGCGGTCGACGCCGTAGAACGCCACCACGTCGGAACTGCTCTCGCCGCCGCCAGCGCGCTCCTGCCAGAGCAGGCCCGTGGCGATGGAGAAGACGAGCGCGCCGTGAGCGATCCGTTCGCCGTACTCCGACCTCTCCATCCGCTCGGCGTCGGTGTGGAGGTGGTTGAAGTCGCCGCTGACGCCCGCGAAGTTCACGAGGTCGGCTTCGGTGATGGTCCGGCCCGCGGTGCGCCGACCGTCGCCGACCTCGGTGTCCGCGAATCTCATGGCTCCCCCATGAGCCGGTAGCTCGTTCGACCGACGGCCACGTCGACCCACTCGCCGTCCTCGCGCTCGGTCGTGACCAGCGCGTCGGTGACGCCCATCGACGAGCCCGCGCGGATGACCTCGGCCTCGACCCGCAGATCGCCCGTGGCAGGCCGGAGGTACGACACGTCCAGGTCCGTCGTCGTCAGCCGCGCGGTCGCTGGGTCGTCGAACGTCGTCCGGAGCGCGAAGCCGCTGGCGGTGTCGACCAGCGAGGCCGTGATACCGCCGTGGACGACGCCGTCGGAGGCGGGGTTCGTCAGCTTCTCGTCGTATGGCGCGGCGAAGACGACGCGGCCGTCCTCGACCGTCTCGACGGAGAGCCCGAGCCACGAGAGGAAGCCGTGGCCGTCGATGTACTGCTGGTACGCCGTCGCGATGTCGTCGTGGGCGAACTCCGGCCGGGTCATCGGCCCTCGAACTCCGGCTCGCGGTCCTGTGCGAACGCGGTCGTCCCCTCGACCACGTCGTCGGTGCTCATCAGCAGGCCGAAGCCCTGGCTCTCCATCGCCAGCGCGGCGGCCAGGCTCGCGTCGTCGCCCTCGTTCAGCACCTTCTTGGCGACCTTCAGCCCGAGCGGCGGCCCCGACAGCAGGTCGTCGCAGAACTCGTCGACGGTCGCGTCGAACTCGTCGGCCGGCACCGCGCGGTTGACGAGCCCCCAGTCCTCGGCGCGCTCGGCGCTGATGCGGTTGCCGCGGAAGACGAGCTCCTTCGCCCGCGTCTCGCCGAGGATGCGGAGGAGCCGCTGTGTGCCGCCGCCGCCGGGGATGAGTCCGAGCCGGATCTCGGGACAGCCGAACTCCGAGCCCCCCGTGGCGATTCGGAGGTCACAGGCGAGCGCGAGTTCCAGCCCCGCGCCGAGACAGTAGCCGTCGACCTTCGCGAGCACCGGCCGCGGGAAGTCGTTGACCGCCTCGAACGCGGGCGTCACGTCCATCACGTCGGTCGGCTCCACGTCGGCGAAGCCGCCGATGTCCGCGCCGGCGCTGAACGCCCGGTCGCCGGCCCCCTCGATGGTCGCACACCGAATCTCGTCCGTGTCGACCGACTGGAACAGGTCGGCGATCTCGTCGAGCAGGTCCGCCGAGAGCGCGTTCATGCGCTCTGGCCGGTCGAGCTCGACCGCGAGCAGCCCGTCCGCAACCTCGTAGTTCAGCAGCCGGTACGGCCCCGGCCCGTCGCCGGTGTCGTACTCGTAGAACCCCCGTCCGGCGGCCTCGCCGGTGTGGCCGGCCTCGACGAGTTCGACGAGGTGGTCGGCGGGCTCGTACCGGTCCGCGCCCGTCTCGTCGTACAGCTCGCGGAGCTTCGAGAGCACGGTGTCGAGACCGAGTTCGTCGCCGCGGCGACACGGCCCCGTCGCGAAGCCGGCCCCCAGTCGGGTTCCCGTGTCGACGGCGTCGGGCGTCGCCACACCGTCGCCGACGAGCTTCGCCGCCTCGTTGACCATCCGGGCCTCGACGCGCAGCGTGTCGAACTCGCCCGCATCCTCCGGCTCGTAGTCGGCTCCGTCGCCGTCCTCGTAGTCGTAGTAGCCCCTGCCGGTCTTGCGCCCGAGGTCGCCCGCCTCGACCTTCTCCTCCGCGATGGGTGGGACCGGGATACCGCCCTCGGTCCGGACGTGGTGGCCCACGTCGATGCCGGTCAGGTCCGCGAGCTCGAACGGCCCCATCGGGTAGCCCCGCTCGTGGACCATCGCGGCGTCGGCCTCCCGAATCGCCGCCTCGCCCTCCGAGACCATCCACGCCGGCTCGCCGCCGAACGGGCCGAGGATGCTGTTGACGACGAACCCTTGGACGTCCTTGCGGACGTGGATGGGGGTCTTGCCCAGCGACTCGACGAACTCGGCACCCTTCTCGGCGACGGACCCGGCCGTCTTCTCGCCGTGGACGACCTCGACGAGGTCCATCTTGACCGGCGGGTTGAAGAAGTGCAACCCGACGACGCGGCTGGGGTCCGAGACGGCCTCGGCGATGCCCGTGATGCTCAGGCTGGAGGTGTTCGACGCGAGGATGGTCCCCTCGTCGGTGTGTGCCTCGACCTCGGCGAAGATCTCGCGCTTGAGGTCCATCCGTTCGGGTGCGGCCTCGACGACGAGGTCCGCGCCGGTGACCGCCTCGGCGAGGTCGACCGTCGTGTCGAGCCGGGTCAGCACCGTCTCGGGTGACTCGTCGATTCGCTCCTTCTCGGCGAGCTTCTGCAGGCTCCACTCGACGTTCCCGTACCCCTCGTCGACGAGCCCCTGTTCCACGTCGCGCATCGTCACCTGATAGCCGGCGAGGGCGGCGACCTCGGCGATACCATGTCCCATGTTGCCCGCACCGAGCACCGCGACCCGGGTGATGCCATCGACTGTCATGCAGGGACGTGTGCCCACGAGCGGCTTAACTCCACCGGGCAGGGTTTACGACTGTTAAACAGAGGGAGAGAATACGAAACAACGGTAACGGGCCGCCGGCGGTCAGGCGTCGTTCGCGCCGTCGACGGTCCGGGCGACCGCATCGACGCCCTCGTCGTGGACGAGGTCGCCGACGACGACCACGTCGGCGTGTTCGGCCATCAGGTTCGCGGACTCGTAGTCGTGGATGCCACCGCCGTAGAACAGCGTCGCCTCCTCGAGTGCGTCCGCGGCCGCCTGCACGGTCTCGGGGTCACCGAGCATCCCCGAGTACTCGAGGTAGACGATCTTCTGGCCGAACATCTTCTCCGCGACCTCGGCGTAGGCCGACACGTCGTCCGTCGTGAGATCGCAGTTCGCGTCGGTGTACTCGGCGACGCTCGCCTCCGGGTTCAGCACGATGTACGCCTCCGTCGTCGTACGGTCCCAGTCGAGGCCACCCTCGATGCGAACCCACTCCTTGTGTGCGCCGGTGACCCAGAAGATATCGCCGGCGTTGAACACCGTCGGGATGAGGTAGCCGTCCAGCGCGTCGCTGTCGACGACAACGCTCGGGTTCGACGGTTCCTGGTAGATGGGGACGTCGTAGTCCGCACACGCCTGGATCATCTCGCGCATGTTCTCCTCGGTCATCCCCAGCGTCCCGCCGATCTCGATGGCGTCCGTACCCGTCGCACACACGTCCTCGAACGTCTCGCCCTCGACGAGGTCCTTGTCGGGGTCGAGCTTGAGGATGTGGTTCCAGTCCTCCCAGGCTGCGCTCATACCCGGTCGAACCTCACGTGCGACCAAAACCCCTTCGATACGGTGAACTCGGCGCGTGAGTCGGAACTCGAAACCGGACGAACGGTTAACCCCGGTCGGACGGAAGACACGGTCGAATGCGACGAAGACGAGTGCTGCGGCTGGCCGGTCTCGCAACCGCGACGGGAGTCGCCGGCTGTTCCGAGCTCTCGGGTGGCTCCGGCTCGGACACGGCCAGCGGGATCGCCCGTCGCCCCGACGACGACGCGCCACCCCGGGCCGTCCTCCCGAGCCCGGAGGGCGGGCTCGAAATCGTCGGACTGCGGACGACCGGTGGCGCGGTCGGCGCGAACGCCGGCCAGCTCGCCACCTACGAGGCCGACGACGGCACCACCTTCGAGATCGCCGCCCTCCGGATGGAGACCGAGTCCGACGCCACCGCGCTGGCGAGCCGCATCCGGGATCAGGGCCGCTTCTACGGGATGGACGTGGCCGTCAGGCACGGCGTCTTCGTGGTCGCCGGTGGGACCGACGACGCCGACGCACGCGACCGGCTGCTGACGCTGCTGAGCTACTCCGAGGCGGTGAACCGGGCGTTCATCGCGGAGCACGACCTGCTCGGCGGCGCAGGCAATGGATAGCCACCGTTTTACTCGCGCCACCCCTCGACCTCGACATGAAACAGGCCATCGTCGCGCGGACCGACATCGGCATGGGCCAGGGGAAGCTGGCCGCACAGGTCGCCCACGCGTCGCTCAGCGCGTACGAGGACGCCGACTCACGAACCCGGAAGGCGTGGAAGGGCTCCGGACAGAAGAAGGTCGTCCTGAAGGGAAGCGGCGAGTCGGAGCTGTTCGAGCTCGCCGACAGGGCCGAGTCCGAACGACTCCCCCACGCCATCATCCGGGACGCCGGGCACACGCAGCTCGACTCCGGCACCGTGACCACGCTCGCCGTTGGCCCCGGAGAGGACGAGGTCGTCGACCGTGTCACCGGCCACCTCTCGCTGTTCTGAGCGATGCGCGAGGCACATCCACGCGAACGGGCCGTCGGCATCGAGCACTACGTGAGCGACGACGACGGCGTCGGTGGCCGACTCCGCGCCGAGGACGAGCACTTCCGGGTCGTCGAGCGCGAGCGGTTCGAGACGAACCCCGTCGACGCGCCCACGGGCGACTACCCGTACCTCGTCGTGCGCGCGACGCTCCGCGGCTGGGACACGAACGACTTCGTCCGCCGGCTCTCGAACGAGCTCGGGATGAGCCGCGGCCGCGTCTCGTGGGCCGGCACGAAGGACAAGCGCGCGGTGTCGACGCAGCTGTTCACACTGCAGGGCGTCGACCCTGAGGACCTGCCGTCGCTCTCGCGCGCGGACCTCGAAATCGTCGGCCGCGCCGGCCGTGCCCTCCAGTTCGGCGACCTGCTCGGCAACGAGTTCGAGATCGTCGTCTCTGACCCCGACGACCCGGTCGCTGCGGACCGCGTGACAACGGAGCTGCGCGAGTTCGGCGACGGCGACGTCGCTGTCCCCAACTTCTTCGGCCAGCAGCGCTTCGGGAGCATCCGGCCGGTCACGCACGAGGTCGGCCTCGACATCGTCCGCGGCGACTGGGAGGCCGCGGTGCGGACCTACGTGGGCAACCCGCATCCCGACGAGCGCGAGGCGACCCGCGAGGCGCGGGAGCTCGTCGACGACGGCGCGGCCTGGGCGGACGCGCTGGAGGCGTTCCCCGGCGGGCTCCGATTCGAGCGGTCGATGCTCCACACGCTCGTCGAGAACGGCGGCGAGGACCCCGCCGACTTCCGCGAGGCTATCGAGACACTGCCGGAGAACCTCCAGCGGCTGTTCGTCCACGCCGCACAGTCGTACGCGTTCAACCTGATGCTGAGCCGGCGGCTGGAGCGCGGGCTCCCGTTCACGAAGCCGGTGGCCGGCGACGTGGTCTGCTTCGCCGACGCCGACGCGCCCGAGGCGTTCCCGTTACCGGACGTTGACCGCGAGCAGCGCGTGACCGAGCGTCGCGTCGACACCGTCGCACGTCACTGCGAGCGCGGCCGGGCGTTCGTGACCGCACCGCTCGTCGGGACCGAGACGGAGCTGGCCGACGGCGAGCAGGGCGAGATCGAGCGGGCGGTGCTCTCGGAGCTGTCGCTCACGGGGTCGGATTTCGACCTCCCGGGCGAGTTCCACAGCGAGGGAACGCGGCGTGCGGTACTCGTGGGGACGGCCCTCGACGTGGCACAGGAGCCCCTGACGTTCTCGTTCTCGCTCCCGAAGGGCTCCTACGCCACCGTCCTGCTGCGCGAGTACCTGAAGGTGGACCCGGTCGAACTTGGCTGACAGGCGACGCTCTCCTCGCGTGGACCGTTGCGTCGCGCACCCGCTACGCGGTCCACGGCTGCTGGTCAGGGCACGCCGGTCGTGGGCCCGGCTCCGTATTTGAACCCTCTGTCGCGGATCTCGTTCGCGGGTGCTCGAACCGCACGGCTTTAGGCCAGCCGACGGTTACCGCCTGATATGGACTGCAGGCGGTGTGAGACGTCGCTCGAACGGCCGGGAGACTACTGTCTCACCTGCCACACCGCCAACTGCGACGCCGTGGTCGTCGACTGTGCTCGCGAGCGGGCGACCGTCACGGTACTCGACGGCGAGGAGGTCGTCGGCGAGACGACGGTGACGACGGTGCCCGACGACGGCGAGGAGACCGGCGTCGTCGAGTTCCGAAACTTCGCGGGTCGCGTGGCAGACGAGATTCGCCGGAAGCGCCCGGAGACGGTGTACGCGGCGGGCGACCGCGCCGTCGTCCGGGAGACGCGCGCCCAGCTCCACCACGAGTTCTACCGCGTGGACGGCGAAGACCCCGTCGCGGCGGCGATTGGCGGGCTGGGCGAGTCGGGCCTCGACGTCGTCGACCTCGCGCCCCGGGAGAAGATCGGGGGCGCGCACTCGACGCTCATCGGGGGCCGTACGGGACAGACAGCCATCCGGACCGTCGCCGAACACCCGCACGTGAAGAAGGTCATCCCGGGCCCGATCGATGCCGGCGGGTCGAGCTCGCAGGCGAGCGTCGGTGCGAAGGTGACCCGGGCCGACGGCAACGGCAACGTTCGGATGCTCATCCGGGACGGCTCCAGTGTTCAGGAGAACCGTGTCGTCACGACGGCTGGCGACCGGGAGATGGGTGAACGCGTCCGTGAGGATCTGAACGAAGCGCTCACGACAGCCGACCTGGGCTGACGCGGGCGTTCCAACTCAACAGGTTTATTTGCGGGCTGACGGTATGAACTGGTATCATGGCCAAGAAAAAGGGAAAGACCGGTAGCGCCGGTCGTTTCGGCGCACGCTACGGTCGTGTCTCGCGACGCCGTGTCGCCGAGATCGAGGACGAGATGCGGAACTCCAAGGTCGATGGCGACGACGTCAAGCGCGTCGGCACCGGCATCTGGGTCAACGAGGAGACCGGCGAGAAGTTCACCGGTGGCACGTACCGCGCCCAGACGCCCGCGGGCAAGACCGTCCGGCGCTCCATCCGCGCCGCGCTCGCCGACGACAGCGACGACGACGAATGAGCTACAAGTGCTCGCGCTGCAAGCGTGACGTGACGCTCGACGAGTACGGCGGCGTCCGCTGTCCCTACTGCGGGCACCGCGTCCTGCTGAAGGAGCGTAGCACCGACATCAAGGACGTCGACGTGCGGTAGGCGGGCGATGCCCGCGAACGAGACCGTTCTGGAGTTCGAGTACGACGACGACGCGACGGCGACGCTGGTCGCCGAGAGCGTCCGTCCGGAGGTCGGTGAGATCGCGAGCGACCGCTCCACAACCAGCCTCCGACGCGACGGTAGCACCGTCGTCGTGACCGTTGCGGCCGCGGACCGGGTCGCGCTGCGTGCCGGGATCAACACGTGGATTCGACTCGTCGACGTGGCCGAGCGCACGCGGGGGCTCGTAACCGGCTCCTGACCCGTCGCCTGTGTGCGCTTTCACCCCGGCTGAGCGTGGGTCTGTCTCGCGCCCGGGAAAGCGGGGGTTTTTCAGGGCGGAAACCATCCAGCAGAGTATGCAAGGAAATCTGCCGCCGGAAGCACAGGAGAAGATAGAGGAGCTGCAGGACCTGCAGGAGACGGCACAGCAGGTCGCTATGCAGAAGCAGGAGGCCGACTCTCAGCTCACCGAGGCCCAGACGGCCCTCGACGAGCTCGAGGACATCGACGAGGACACACAGATGTACCGCGAGGTCGGTGAGCTGCTCGTCGCCACGGACTACGACGAGGCCAGCGAGGCACTCGACGACAAGGTCTCCAGCCTGGAGATTCGCGTCGAGACCCTCGAGAAGCAGGAAGAGCGCGTCCAGGAGCAGTTCGAGTCGCTCCAGGAGGAGCTCCAGAACATGCTCGGCGGTATGGGCGGCGGCATGGGCGGCGCCGGCGGCGCGTAATCGGATGAGCGAACCGACGGACGAGGAGGTCGTGCAGGTCGCCGCTGAGGCGGCCGAAGGCCTCGTCCGCTCCCGTTTCAAGCAGTCGAACGTCCGCGACCTCGACGTGACCGTCACGTTCGAGGACGGCGTGCTCGACGTCGACGTCTACCTGAACGCGCCCGAGGGCGACGCCGACGCGGAGGCGGTCGCCGACGAGGCCGCACGCGCGGCGCAGGCGGCCGTCGACGAGCTGTTCGAGGACGCCTAGGACAGCAGGAAGACGACGACACTCAGGCCCATCGCGGCCATCGTCAACAACACGGCGAGCGCCCCGCCCATCGACACCATCGCGTTGGCGTGGCTCGCCAGCGTCTCCGTTCTGTCGTTGCCGAACACCGTGACGCGAGCGCGCTCCGTGGCCATCCCGGCCTCGACAGGTTCGCGGTCGGCGAGTGCACGGTCGGCGAGGTCGGCGACCAGTTCGACGAGTTCGTCCACGTCGAGCGCCTCACCGACCTGGTTGCTCGACTCGACCCTGTTGACGACGTGTGTGTCGGTGGTCATCACCTCGGCGCGGTCGACCGCGTCGGGGAGGCCGTCGATGAGTCGTTCTCTGACGCCGGGCTCCATGTTGTTCCCGTCCACGAGCACGTACGCCGTCACCTCGTCGGCGACGTCGACGCAGGCCACCCGGACGCCGAGGGGGCCGATACCGTCCTCGGGCTCCCAGTCGGTGGGCTCCCAGGCGACGCCGAGCTCGAACGGGTTGCGTTCGGCGTCGTGGAGCTCCTCGGCGGCCTTGCGTGCGGCCTCCATGATGTCGAACGAGCGCTCGCTCCCCGGCGTGACGTGGCCGAGGTCGTCGCCGCGGAGGCCGTTGTTGCAGTTGTGGGCGTCCACGAGCAACGCCTCGTCGAAACCGCCGGAGCGCGCCTCCGCGACGGCGGAGAGGCCGACCGCGTAGTCCACGTCGTCGGCGAATCTGGGGGAGTGCGTGTTCACGAGCAGGATGTCGTCGCCGAACGCCTGCGCTAGCAGCTTCGCGTCGCCCGAGGTTGTCCGGACGCTCCTCGTCGCGCCGCCACCGACGGAGAGCGCGTCGTTCGCAGCGGCGGCCGTCTCGACGATGGTGTCGACCTCGCGCTCGGTGACGAGGTTGAAGTCGTGACCGGCGGTCGCGTGTGGCGGGAGCGCCATCCCCTCTGTCGCGCGGGCGACCCGTTCGGGCAGGTTCCCGCCACCGATCTCGCCCATCGGACCGGGGTGGACCATCGGGAGGACGGCCCGGGCCTTCTCGGAGCCGTCGCCGCGGCGGAAGCCGAGGACGGTCACCGGCACGAGGGCCTCCTCGCCGAGCTCCTCGAAGAAGGTCTCGAGTTCGCGCGAGTCCTCGGCGATGTGGCCGATGAAGCCGCCGAGGAAGTCCCGCACGGAGACGCCGAGGCTGCGCTTCCACGGTCGGTCGATGATGACGAGGAAGAGCCACACCGCCGAGCCGTACAGCAGGCAGACGAGTCCGAGGATGACGAAGTCGCCGGGGACGATGGGCGAGAGCTGTATCTCGGTGTGTTCGGCCCGCGAGAGGTACGCCTGGACGAGCGGGCCACCGACCTCGAGATAGCGGCTCGTCCCGCTGTAGACGAACAGGAGCGCCGCGGCGGCGACGGTCTGGATGCTCGCCGGAACCGCAGCACGGGGGATGGAGTGGCTCGACACCGCGGCGACGATCAGCAGCCGGAGCGCGAAGATGGACGCGAGGCCGGCGTACAGCACGTCGAACACGAAGTTCTGGCCGAAGCCACCCACCAGCGCCACGACCCCGCCGACGGCGAGGAAGACGACGACGAGTATCTCACAGAGCAGCGCGAGCAGCGACGAGCGGCCGGCGGTGAGCTGTCCGCCGAGTCGCTGGTCGACGGCCCCCGTCAGCAGGCTCGCGACGACCGTCGGGACGCCGATGAAGAAGATACCCTGCGTGAACCCTTCGAGAAAGAAGCCGTCGTCGAAGACGCCGACACCGGTGACACCGGCGACCACCATCGCGAACGCGAGACTCGTGTACCACTGTGGGGCGCGGAAGATGTACCGCGAGAGGCTCGCGAGGTCGCCCTGGGTGGTGGTCATCGTGCTTCCCCGGTCTCACTCACACAGCGCGAGGAAGTTCTCGAACACTTCCTGTCCCTCCTCGGTGTGGCTGACCTCGGGGTGCCACTGGACGCCGTAGAGGTCGCGGTCGGGGTCGCTCATCGACTCGATGTCGCAGACGTCGGACCGGCCAGTGATGGCAAAGCCCTCGGGGACCGCCGTGACCTCGTCGGCGTGGCTCGCCCAGACTCGCGTCTCGGGGGCGAGCGAGCCGACGAGTGGGTCGTCCTCGTCGAGGATATCGACGGTCACGTCGGCGTAGCCACCGTACTCGCCCGCGCCGACCGACCCGCCGAGCTCCTTCGCGATGATCTGCATGCCGAGACAGATGCCGAGCACTGGGACGTCCATCTCCAGGTACGTGGCCGACTCCCCGCGCCGGTCCATGTCGGGGCCGCCGGAGAGAACGATGCCATCGGCCTCGACGTCCGAGGCTGGTGTCTCGTTGTCGACGACCTCGCTCTCGACTCCCATATCCCGCAGTGCCCGGTGTTCAAGGTGTGTAAACTGCCCGTGGTTGTCCACCACGACGATGCGCGTCATTACCCTCCGGTAGCGCGCGGGTCCTCAAAAACCGTCCGACATCTGGTGCTGTCTGAACGATGTCGCAGAGGTATCCGTCAGAGTGCTCCCGACACCTCCGGAGTACCGGGTCCAGGGGACGGTAGCGTCGGGACGGATGGTTCTGGACCGGTGTACCTAAGACCCACGCACCACACGGGTCGTGCATGGAACTCCCAATCGACCCCGACCACCCGTCCTGGCTCACGGTCGTCGGGACGTTCGGCGGCTACGGCCTGCTGCTCGCCGTGATGTTCGTCCTGCTGTTCGTGGTGCCGCTGGCGCTCTTCAGCGTACTGTAGGACCGCAGCGAAAACGAACCGGTCTCAGGCGAACGTCTTCGAGATCTCGTCCTCGTTCTCGTTGCTCTCCGCCTGGATCTTCTCCCAGGCCTCCTCGAAGTCGCGCTTCTCGATGGTCCGGCGGTCGTCGCGGATGGCGAACATCCCGGCCTCGGTACAGATCGCCTTCACGTCGGCACCGGATGCCTCGTTTGCCAACTCGGCGAGCTCGGCGTAGTCGACATCGTCGGAGACGTTCATGTCGCGAGTGTGGATCTGGAAGATGATCTCGCGACCTTCCACGTCGGGCTTGGGCACCTCGATGAGGCGGTCGAACCGGCCGGGGCGGAGGATGGCGCGGTCGAGCATGTCGAAGCGGTTCGTCGCGGCGATGATGCGGATGTCGCCACGTTCCTCGAAGCCGTCCATCTCGGAGAGCAGCTGCATCATCGTACGCTGGACCTCGGCGTCGCCGGAGGTCTTGGATTCGGTGCGCTTGGCGGCGATGGCGTCGATCTCGTCGATGAAGATGACGGCGGGCTCGTGGTCGCGGGCGACCTGGAACAGGTCGCGGACGAGCTTCGCGCCCTCGCCGATGAACTTGTGGACGAGCTCGGAGCCGGCCATCTTGATGAAGGTGGCGTCGGTCTCGTTCGCGACGGCCTTCGCCAGCATCGTCTTCCCCGTCCCCGGCGGGCCGTGGAGGAGGACGCCGGACGGCGGGTCGATACCGACCTCGGTGAACATCTCGGGCTTCTCCAGCGGCATCTCGACGGTCTCGCGGACCTCCTGCATCTGCTCTTCGAGGCCGCCGATGTCGCCGTAGGAGACCTCGGGGCTCTCGGTGACCTCCATCACGCGGGCGCGGACGTCGGTCTCGTTGCTCAGCGTCTTCACGATAGAGAGAGAGTTGTTGACGGCGACGCGCATGTCGGGTTCGATCTCCGCGCGCATCTCGTCGGTGACCTCGGTGAGCGCCTCCTGGTTGTTCCCGTGCTGCTTGATGATGACGCCCTCGTCGGTCAGCTCCTGGATGGTGGCGACGAACAGCGGCGACTGCTTCAGCTTCTTGTTCTCGTGGGTGAGCCGCTCCAGCTTCTGCTGGTACTTGTTGTTCTCCGCGTTGGCGTCGAGGAGCTTGTCGCGCATCTCGTCGTTCTGCGCTTCCAGCACCTCGAGCCGCTCCTGCAACGCCGCGATCTTCTCCTGTTTGGACGTCTCCTCCTCGTTGTAGGGGAGGTCGACGTCGTCCACCGTGTCGGTCATCAGCGTTTCATAAGGCACTGATTCTTAAGAGGCTTCGGGTGCCGTACGGAACCGCCGGTCTCAGCGGGCGTCGCCGGGATTCACGGCCGCCGGCGGGTGTCCTGGACCCGGGGGACGCTTCGGCCCGTGACTGTGGCCCGTCAGCGGGTCGGTGCGGGTGGAACCACAGCGCACATTCCCAACAGTAATATTCTGAATGAGCAAGTATTATTACGGGGTATGCCCAACAGTGGGACACGATGAGCGCAACCGAGCCAAGAACGAGCGAACCTCCCACCGGTAGCTGGGACGACGTACGGGACCTGCCACCGAGCGCGAAGCTCGTCGCGAAGGTCCTGGAGTACAACGACACGTTGACCCAGAGCGAACTCGCCGAGGAGACGCTGCTCCCGCCGCGCACCGTCCGCTACGCGCTGAACCGCCTCGAGGAAGAGAACGTCGTCCACTCGCGGTTCTCGTTTTCCGACGCCCGTAAGCGACTCTACACCCTCACGGTCGAGTGAGCCCGTCGCCGTCGTATCGGCACGCTTAGGGGCCAATCTGTCGAACGTCGAGCCATGGTACACGACCTCGACAGCATCGAGCGTATCGGCGTCGTCGGCGCGGGCACCATGGGCAGCGGCATCGCACAGGTCGCCGCGACGAACGGCTACGCCGTGACGATGCGCGACATCGAGGAGCAGTTCGTCGAGAACGGCTTCGACTCCATCGAGAGCAGCCTCGACCGCTTCGTCGGCAAGGAGACACTCTCCCGCGAGGACGCCGACGCGGCGCTCGACCGCATCGACGGCACCACCGCCCTCGGCGACCTCGCCGACTGCGACGTGGTCGTCGAGGCGGCCGTCGAGAACATGGACGTCAAGCAGGACATCTTCGCCGATCTCGAAGACGTGGTCGACGACGACTGCCTGCTCGCGACGAACACCAGCACGCTCTCCATCACGACCATCGCCGCCGCCACCGAGTCACCGGAACGCGTCGTCGGCCTGCACTTCATGAACCCCGTCCCCATCATGGAGGGCGTCGAGGTCGTCGACGGTGAGAAGACCGGCGAGGACGCGCTCGACCTCGCTCACGGCATCGCCGAGGCGCTCGGCAAGACCACCTGGGAGTCCGACGACAAACCCGGCTTCGTCACCAACCGCGTGCTCATGCCCTGGATCAACGAGGGCATCCGCGCCTACGACGAGGGCGTCGCCACCAAGGACGACATGGACCGCGGGATGAAACTCGGCACGAACGTCCCGATGGGCCCCCTCGAACTCGCCGACCACATCGGCCTCGACGTCTGTCTCCACGCCAGCGAGACGCTCCACGAGGAGCTCGGCGACCGCTACAAGCCCGCCTACCTGCTCAAGCGCAAGGTCGACGCGGGCGACCTCGGCAAGAAGACCGGCACGGGCTTCTACGAATACGAGTAGCCTGGCGCGTACCGTCCAAATTTTCTTATCGCCGGCCGCCGTCGGAACGAACGATGTCCCTCCACCGTTCAGGGGTGGTCGCCGCCCTGACGCTCCTCGCGCTCGCGGCCGTCGCCCTGCCAGCGACCGCACCCGTCACCGCCGCACCGCCGCCCGAGGCGGTCTGTGGCCTCTGCACCGACGACGCGCTCGATGGCGGCGTCGAGCGCAGCGAGGTCGTCGTCCGGGTCCAGGACGACGGCACCGCGAACTGGACCGTCCGCGCGACCCTCGACGAGCGGACAGCCGACGAGTTGCGCGACGCTCCCGCCGAACGTCGCGACCGCGTCCGGGACGAACTCACCCGCCGAACCGTCGTCGACGAGGTGGCGAGCCTCGAGACGCGCGTCGAGGACCGGACGCTCGTCGCGACGTTCACCTCTGCCGACTTCGCCCACAGCGGGCTCGGCGGTGTCGTCGTCGCCGACGGCCTGTTCCCGTCGCACGAGGCAGCGGGGGTGACGGTCCACGCCGACAGACTCGCCGTCCACGGTCCCGACGGCACCGCCCCGACGCTCGTCCCCGACACCGCGACGGTCGAGGGCGACGCGATCGTCTGGACCGAGCAGACGGGGATCGGTTCCGAGACGTACCTCGCCTTCGGTGCCGACGGCGGAGTCGTCGCCACCGGGGCGAGCTACCTCGCGGTCGGGATGGCCGTCGTCGGACGGTCACTCGCCGGGGTCCTCTCGGTCGTCGCGGTCCCGACGCTCCTGTTCGCCGCCGTACTCGCCGGGCTGTTCCGCGACGGCGACCGCCTCGGACCGGACCGAACTGGCGACGGACTCGCGTCCCGCATCGGCCTCGTCGGCGGTGTCGTCGCACCCGTGCTGCTCGCGGCCGGCGTCGGCCTGTTCCTGCTCGGGACGAGTATCGACGGGTTGGACGTGGACCCGGCGATCTTCGTCGGACTCGGGCTCGTCTCGCTGGTCCCCCAGACGCTCGTCGCAGCGGGCATCGCGGCCCTGTTCGCGCTCTGGGGCGACCGCATCGCCCTCGACAGGTACGCCTGGTGGGTGTTCCCGGCTGCGAGCGGCTGCTGGCTGGTCATCGTCGGGGCGACCGGCCCGAATCGGCTCCTGGGCACGTGGACGACGACCGTTATCCTGTTCCTGTTGCTCGGCGCGGCCCACGAACGCGGGACGCTCGCGGCGCTCCCGGTCGCGCTCGTCGCACTGCTGGCACCGACGCTCGCCGCGCTCCCGTTCGTCTCGCCGTGGAGCGCGCCCGCCTACACCCTCCTGCTCTGGACGGTCGGGACGCTCGTGCCGGGGGTCGCGCTCTACGCGCTGGGCCGGCGGGAGTCGGCGAGGGCGGAGCTCGCGGAGTCGTCGGACACCGAAGAAACGACCGCGGAAGCCGCCTGATCCGCCCCCTCAGGAGAGGTCGGCTTCGTGCAGCGGCTTCTGCTCGATGGTCTGGCGCACCCGTTCGAGCGCCTGCCGGTCGCCGCCCTCGCGGAACCAGCGGATGATGGCGATGACCTCCATCCGCGAGACCTTCACGCCGCCCTCGCGGACCACGTCGGCCGGTCGCTCGCGGAGCTCGCGCAGGGTCGCCACGGCGAGCAGGTACGGGATGCCCCACGCCGACAGCGTGTTCCCCCGGCGCTCCGGGAGGGCTTCGAGGTAGGTCTGCGTGTCGTCGAGGTAGCCGGAGGCGTGGTCGACGACGCGCTCGATGACCGTCGCGACCGCCTCCTCGTTCTCGGGGTCACACACCGCGTCGCGGTCGACGCCCTCCGATTCGAGCCACTCCGCCGGCAGGTAGACGTTGTTCTCCTCGTGGTAGTCGTCGCTGACGTCCTTCGCGACGTTTACCAGCTGGAGGAGCAGCCCGAACGACCGGGCGTTCTCGCGGAGCCGAGACTCGCGGGTGTCGGTCGTGCCACGGGTCACGAGACCGGTCACCAGCGAGCCGACGGTGCCCGCGACGTACCAGCAGTACTCCTCCAGCTCGTCGAGCGTCTGGATGCGCAGTCCACCCGACTCCGCGTGGCGCTCGACGAACTCGGCCATCCCGTTCGTGAGTTCGAGCACCGGCGGGAGGATGGCCTCCTTCGCCTCCGGCGGGAGGCGGCGGTACGTCCGCACGACGCGGGGCGACTCGGCGACGACGGTCCAGTCGTCGTCGAGCTTCTGGGGGAGCCACTCGTCGACCGCGCTCCTGAACTCATCGGCGGTCGCCGGTTCGTCGGCATCGAGCACGTCCGCATAGAGACGCAGCAGGTCCGCCTTCTCCGCGGGGGGGATGTGTCCCGCGTCCTCGACCGTGTCGGCGACGCGGCAGAGGAGGTAGCCCAGACAGATGTGGCGGGCGGTCGGCTCCTCTAGCTCCTCGATGGTGATGGCGAAGGTGCGGGAGACGCCCTGCACCGCCTCGTAACACCACGCGAGGTCGTCGTCGACCGGATACTCTGCCTGTTCCTCGTTCATTCACGTTCCCCTGTGTATTCCACGCTGAAAAACCCACCTGCCACGACCGCAGGTGCTGTGTCCGGAGATGTCCGCACGCCCGTCTCGCTCATACACCACAAGGAGCCCTCTACTCGTCTATACTTTTCGGACCCGGCCCGTGGTGCAAGACAAAAGTAAAGTCGCGAGGGGCGAACGTTCCCCCATGGACTTCAGCCTCAATGCGGAGCAGGCCCAGATACGGGACATGGTCGCGGAGTTCGTCGACGAGGAGGTCGTCCCCGTCGCCGACGAGATCGACCACGAGGACGAGTTCCCCGCCGAGCTCGTGGGGGAGATGGCCGACCTCGGCCTGATGGGGATGCCGTTCCCCGAGGAGTACGGCGGTGCCGGCCTCGACTACCACAGCTACGCCATCGGCCTCGAGGAGATATCGCGGGGCTCCGGTGGCCTCGGGACCATCGTCGCCGCGCACATCTCGCTGGCGGGCAACATGATCTACGAGTTCGGCGACGAGGCCCAGAAACAGGAGTACCTCACGCCGCTCGCCGAGGGCACCGACATCGGCGCGTTCGCCCTCTCGGAGCCCCAGGCTGGCTCGGACGTGCCCGCGATGGAGACGACCGCCGAGCGCGACGGCGACGAGTACGTCATCGACGGCGGCAAGCTCTGGATCTCCAACGGCTCCGTCGCCGACACCGTCACGGTCTTCGCGAAGACCGACCCCGACGCCGGCAACAAGGGCATCTCCTCGTTCATCGTCCGCCCGGAGGAGGACGACGGCTTCCACGTCGAGGGAACCGAGGACAAGCTCGGCGACAAGGGCTGTCCGACCGCCGAGCTCCGCTTCGACGACATGCGCATCCCCGCCGACCGCCTGCTCGGCGAGGAGGGCGACGGGTTCGTCCACGCGCTGAAGACGCTCAACGGCGGCCGCATCACCATCGCGGCCCGCGGCGTCGGCATCGCCCGCGCCGCGCTCGACCAGGCGGGGGAGTACGCCCTGCAGCGCGAGCAGTTCGACCAGCCCATCGCCGAGTTCCAGGCGATCAAGCACAAGATCGCGGACATGGACACGAAGATCCAGGCCGCGAAGATGCTGATGCACCGTGCCGCGGACAAGAAGATCCGCGGCGAGACGTTCATCAAGGAGGCCGCACAGGCGAAGCTCTACGCCTCCGAGATCTCCCTCGAGGTGGCCAACGAGGGCATCCAGATCCACGGCGGCTACGGCTACACGAAGGACTTCCCCGCCGAGCGCTTCTACCGCGACGCGAAGCTCAACGAGATCTACGAGGGCACCAGCGAGGTCCTCCGGAACACCATCGGCGACCAGGTGCTCGACGAGTAGCCAGCGCCGACGCTCCTTCCTGTGGCCGTCTCGACGGCCCCGTCACCAGCGTTCGACCTGCCCGACCCTACTCCCCGGACCGGGTCAGCCCGACCACCCAGTCCACGTGCTCGTCCACCCGCGCCCGCCCGGCGTCGGTCAGCGAGTACACGTCGTACAGCCCATCCGTGTGTGTCTCGACGAATCCCGCCGACTCCAGCGCGTCGAGCGCGCCGTAGAACGACTTCGGCTCGATGCGCTCGTCGTAGTGCCGTTCGAGCCGGGTCTTCAGCGCCTGCGCCTGGAGCTCGCCGGCGTCGTGGAGGAGGAAGCAGAGGTCGCGTCGCCGTCCACTCTGGATGAACTTCGTCATGGCTGTGTGCTCACTCCGGGACCACTGGTGCGTTTCGCTTCGGTTCCGAAACCGGCAGCTACGACACCCCCCAGTCCCAACACTCGGCCATGAGCGACGACACGGCGACGAGCGATGGCATCACGGCCCGGTACGAGGAGACCGAGACCGAGCGCGTCCTGTCGTTCGAGCGCGACGGCGCGACGGCGGTGGTGGCACAGAACGTCGACGGCTACGCGATGCTGAAGGTGCGACCGACGGCGGACGGCGACGAGCTGGAGCGCTACTACGGCTTCGACATGGCGCTGGACCACGTGGCGGAGCTGCTCGATGTCTCGCCGCACGACCTGCCGATCCCGGGGGCCGCCGAAGACCTGGGGATGTGATCAGGTGACGACGGCGTACAGCAGCAACATCCCGAAGTAGACGACGACGAGCGCGCCGACCAGCTTCAATCGGTAGAGTCCCAGCTCCTCCTCCTCGGCCGCGTACACGTCGCGGAAGGCCGCTTCCTCGGCCTCCGTCATCCGGTCGTAGTGGCTCAGCCCGATGTGGAGCGTGCGCTGGTCCTCGCGGCGGAACGGCCGGTCGCAGTACGGACAGCGGTGGGCCGTGATGCCCTCGGGGACGTGCGTGTCCGAGGGGGTGTCGGTCCGGTCGTGGCGGGGGTCGGTGCTGGCTGTCATAGGAACGGTGGGGTGCGTGCGGGCGCGGCGACGATCCAGAGGCTCACCATGGTGTAGACGACCATGACCCCGATGAACGGGTACTGGCTCCGGATCGCCTGCAGCCGGCTCGGGAAGGTGTCGTACGCGGTCGAGTGCGCGACCCAGATGGCGAGCAGGTGTCCGAGCAGGACGAACGCGAGCTCGAGCCCGCCCACGAACGCGGGCAGGCCGAACCGCTGCGGGTTCAACGGCGGCGCGGTCGGGTTCGCGAGCACCTGCGAGAGCGGGAGCGAGAGCACGACGAAGTAGCTCAGGTAGTGCGCGAGGTGGTAGCCCGCCGCGATGGCGAGCAGGGGTGCGGCGAACCGTCGCCCGAGGGCGTCCGGCGTGAGGAACGTCTCGCCGGTCAGCCGGGCGAGCCACGCTGCGAGCAAGTAGACGCCCACGAACACCCCGAATCCGAGCAGGTACGCGAGCAGGTAGGTCAGCAGCGCCGGGACGCCGGCTTCGACGACGGTCGTCGCGAAGCCGCCCCAGAACGGCGTCGTCACGAGGCCGTCGTAGGTGGTCACCCACAGCAGCGTGACGACGAAGGTCACGTCGCTCCGGTCGCGGACGACCGACGAGTCGGTCAGTCCCATGCCGGGGAGCCGGAGCCGGACACCGTCGTCGGTCCGGACGAGCGGTGCGACCGCGCCGAAGGCGGCGAACGTCCGCGAGACGGGGTCGCCCCGGTCGAACCACGTCTCGCCGAAGACGAGGCCGGCGAGGGTGGTCGCGAAGCCGTAGCCCGTCACGGCGGTCGCGAGCAGTCGCGGGTCGTCGGCGAGTGGGAGCACGACCTCCGTGAACACGAGCGCGAGCAGACCGACGACGGCCGGCCAGCTCCCGAGGCGGTCGGGGTACTCCCGAGCGGGGCCACCGACGAGCGCGTGGACGGCGCGGACCAGCGCGCGGAACGGGTTCAGCGCGCGCCAGGTGTTGCCGACGAGGTACGTCGTCATCGTGAACCCGGCCCACCAGCCGACCCAGACGAGCAGCACCGAGAGGTTCCGGAGCGGCGTGGTCGGACCGGTGAACCCGAACCACAGCACTGCGACGAAGCCGACGACACCGACGAGGGGTGCGAGGTAGCGCGAAACCGCGACGGGGAACCGGCGCAGCGTGCGGTGCCAGTCGTCGATGCTCGCGATGTACCGTCGGTCCGTCACCGTCGCCGCGAGCAGGAACGAGGCACCGACGGCGGCACCGCCGGTCAGCAGGAAGAGCCAGGCCGGCACCGCGATGGTGGCGGCCTCGCCACGGAGCGAACCGCCGTGGGCGAGGACCGTCCCCGTCGCGAGAAGGAGCGTCCCGAACGCCGCCAGCACGAGGCGTCGGGGACGGTGGCTAGCCATCGCGGGTTACGCCGCGGGTGCGCCGACGTACAGGACGACGACGAGGAAGATCCAGACGATGTCGACGAAGTGCCAGTACATCGAGACCGTGCTCACGGAGACGTGGCGCTCGGCGGAGTACTGGCCGCGGATGGCGCGCACGAAGACGATACCGATGAGCACCGCGCCGAGGCTGACGTGCAGGCCGTGCAGGCCGGTCAGCGCGTAGAAGCCGCTGGCGAACACCTGGCTGAACGCGTCGTTGCCGAGCGCGAAGCCGTCGTGGACGATGAACTCGTAGTACTCGTACACCTGACCGGCGATGAACACCAGCCCGAGGACGAGCGTCGCGCCGAGCAGGCCGATGAACCGCCTGCGGTTGCCCTTCAGCAGCGACGTGTGCGCGAAGTGGATGGTGAAGCTGGAGGCGACCAGCAGTGCCGTGTTGACGATGACGAGACTCCCGAACAGGTGGGGCACCGCGCCCACGTCACCGACACGGACGAAGAAGTAGTACACGAAGCCCGCGCTGAAGGTGGCGACCTCGGAACCGAGGAACGCGACCATTCCCCATCTGAGCTTGTGTGCGCTGTGTTCGTCGGCACCGCGCTCCCAGAAGGAGACGATGAATGCGTGGTAGAGCCAGCCGAACAGCCCGACCAGGAACAGGAGCGTGCTCAGGATGGCGGCCCCGGCGAACACGCCGTAGCCCACGAGGTTCCTCGATACGAGCACGTACAACGCGGCACCGAGGTAGATACCACCGGCACCGAGTGCGGCGACGAACGGCCACCAGCTGGCCTCGCCGAACCCGCGCGGCCAGTCCTCGACGGCCGGCAGGTGGTGCCCGTGGTCGTCCCCGGATTCTTCGGCAACTGTCATGGATGGGGCTTACGAGTGGACTACCAAAAATCCATCCAAGCGCGTTCGCTCCCCCAATCGGCGAAACACGGTGATGGAACCGGCACACCTCGCCGCCGACCGTCGTGGGGCTGTCAGCTCGGCCGGCCCCCTAGCCGTTCGCGAAGACGAGGCCGATTCGAACCAGCGTCAGCCCGACGAGGACGAGGGTCGAGAGCGTCAGGATGCCGAGGGCCCCACCGACTCGGAGGGCGACGACTGCGCCCGCGACGGCCAGCGCGCCAGCGACGAGGAACCCGACCAGGAGCCGGAGCGACGTGCCGAGGAGACGGGTGTTCCAGAGGGCGGTGAGTGGGCCACGCATCGTCATCTGTTCGGACCCGAGACGGAAAAGAACGTTCGGATGGCGTCGTGCAACGAAGAGACGTCCAGTGGTCAGGCCGCGACCGTCGCGTTGCTCGAGTTGCTGCCGCCGGCCGGTGCCTCGCAGGTCAGCTCCTCCTCGTTCCACTCACCGGTACACTGGTCGGCGAGCCAGCCCTCGTACCTGTCCTGTGACATGACCTCGACCTCGAACATCATCGCGGAGTGGCCGGTGCCACAGTACTCCGCACAGTATCCCTGATAGAGACCGGGCTCGGTCGCGGTGGTCATGATGTAGTTGTGCTGGCCGGGGACCGCGTCGTGCTTGAGCCCGAGCTGTGGGACGTGGAAGGCGTGCAGCCAGTCCCTCGTCGTGATGTTGAAGTACGTCTCCTGTCCCTCGGGGATGACCAGCTTCGAGCTGGTGGAGACGTTGTGCCGGGTGTACTCGAACGTCCAGGCGTACGTCTCAGCGGTGACGTCGATGTGCTCGGCGTCGTCGGGGACGTCGGCGCGGTCCTCGACGTCGTCGACGATGACGGCCTGGTCGGCCATGACCATCGTCGTCGCGATGCCGACGAACAGGAGGATGACGGCCGTCGCGACGGTCCAGGTGATCTCCAGACGGCGGTTCTCCCGGGTCGGCTTGGCCTCGTCGCTGTCCTTGAACTTGAGGACGGTGTAGATGAGGATGCCCTCGACGAGGACGGTGATCGGGATCGCGACGACGAGCAGGCGCTCGTTGAGCCCGTTGATGGCGTCGGCGGACGTCGACTGCGCGGCCGCCGGGTCGGCAGCGAGCAGCAAGAGCGCCGCCCCGAATGTGGCCAGTGGGGCGATTCGCTTTGCGTTCATGTCGATTCGAGGCTTAGGAAGACGGGGTTAAATATGTGCTGACTCCGCCGCGACGACCGGGTGAAAGCGTCGACTCTAAGTGGTCCGAGTCGAAGGTTTGGCTAGTACCCGTGTCCCGACCGTACCCCCGCCCCGTCGGCTCGCATCGCCGGTTCACCGGCCTGCTCGCGGCGACGGCGATGGGCGTCTACGCGCTCGTCCTCGTCGGCGGGACGACCGCTATCACCGGGGCGTCGGAGGCCTGCTCGACCTGGCCCGCCTGCAACGGGCAGTGGCTGGTCGGGCTCTCGAACCCGGATCTGCTCGTCGCGTGGGGCCACCGAGTCGCCGCGATGCTGGTCGGCCTCGCGGTCGTCGCGACGTTCGCGGCGGCCTGGCTCGGCCCGGCGAGCCGGCGCGTCCGGCTGGCGCTCGCCGGTGCGCTCGTGCTCTACCCCGTCCAGGTGGGTCTCGGCGCGGTCGCCGCGACCACGGCGACACCGACGGCGCTGCTCTCGGGCGTGCACCTGACCGTCGGCGTCTCCATCTTCGGCGCGGCGATGTTCGCCCTCGCCTGGAGCCTGGAGTCCGCGACCGCGACCCAGGACGACTACGACCCGTCCGTCGACGCGGACCCGGTCGACGAGGTCGACGGCGACGCCGACGCACCGGCGCGTGACCACCCGACCGGCGGGCTCGCACGCGCGAAACTCGTCGCGAACGCCTACTTCCGGCTCATGAAACCGCGGCTGATGTGGCTGCTCTGCCTCGTCGCCGGCGCGGCGATGGCGCTCGCGGCGACGACCAGTGCGGCCGACCTCACGGTCCGCACCGTCGGCCTGACGATGCTCGGCGGCGTCCTCTCCATCGGCGCATCGGGGACGTTCAACCACGTGCTCGAACGCGACGTGGACCGCAAGATGCAGCGCACCTCCGACCGCCCGCTCGCGGTCGACGTGGTGCCGGTCCGCAACGCGCTCGCGTTCGGCTTCGCGCTCGCGACCGCGTCGCTGGTCTCCTTCGCGGCGCTGAACCTGCTCGCGGCGGCCCTCGGGCTGGTCGCCATCCTGTTCTACAGCGTCGTCTACACGCTGGTGCTGAAGCCGAACACGGTGCAGAACATCGTCGTCGGCGGTGCCGCGGGCGCGCTCCCGGCGCTCATCGGCTCCGCCGCCGTGACGGGCACCATCGGCCTGCCGGGGCTCGCGCTCGCGGCGGTCATCTTCCTCTGGACGCCCGCACACTTCTACAACCTCGCGCTGGCCTACAAGGAGGACTACGCCCGGGGCGGCTTCCCGATGCTCCCGCTGGTCCGCGGTGACGCCGTGACACGCAAGCACATCGTCTGGTACTTCACGGCGACGCTCGCGGGCGCTGGCGGGCTGGCGGCCGTGTCGAACCTCGGACTGCTGTACGCGTTCGTCAGCATCACGGTCGGCGCGGCGTTCCTCTGGACCATCGTCCAGCTCCACCGCGAACGCACGACCGACGCCGCGTTCCGCGCGTTCCACGCCTCGAACGCCTACCTCGGCGCGCTGCTCGTCGCCGTCGTCGTCGACTCGATGGTGGTCTGAGATGGCCACCGAGCGCGTCGACTTCGCCTCGCTCGTCCCCGAGCCCTCGACCGTGTTCGCTGGCTTCGTCGCGCTCACCATCGAGGCGCTCCTGACGCTGCTGTACCTCACCGAGTTCGAATCCACCTCGCTCTCGCTGGTGGTGCTCCCGTTCGTCTGGATCAACGTCGGGCTGTGGGCGCTCTGGCGCACCGAGGCACCGGCCGCGCCGGCCCGTCGACGGCGGCTCGCGGCGCTCGTCGCGGTCGGCTACGCACTGGTACTCGCGTACTTCGGCGGCCTGCTCGACCTCGGGTACGCGTTCGTCTCGGTGCCGGGGTACGACCCGTCCTACGGCTGGTACGTCGCCACGTCGCTCCCGCCGGGGTTCGGCCCCGCGGTGACCTACGAGGGCGACCTCCTCATCGTCCGGCTGTTCCCGTACCAGCTGGTCGGCTACGCGGCGCTTTCGTACCTCGTCTACGTCACGGTCATCGACGCGGCGGGCGCGGCGGTGTCGGGCGTGCTGGGGCTGCTCTCGTGTGTCTCCTGCAGCTGGCCCATCATCGCGACCATCGTCACCGGCGTCGCCGGCGGCTCCTCGGCTGTCGCGGCGCAGGCGTACCAGCAGTCCCTCCCGCTCTCGACGGCGGTGTTCGTCGTCACGGTGGCGCTGCTGTACTGGCGGCCGTCGCTGTGACCGTTCGACGGAGGGGAACCGCCCGGAACCTCAGAACAGCGCCTCGTCCTCGTCGAGCAGGCGTGCCGGGCCGCCGACCTCCCAGATGGTCGTGCGGACGCCGGTCTCGCTGACGGCCTCCTTCACGCGCTCGGCGTGGTCGGCGGTGGTGTTCACGTACACCGACGCGCCAGTGTCGGTCGAGAACCAGACGGGGACGCTGTCGACGTCGTCGTCGCCCTCGTAGCCGTTCTCGCGCAGCTCGCGCACCTTGTTGAAGACGGCGAGCGTCGGCGGCTGCCAGTACACCCAGCCGTCGGGACCGGTCATCGTCGTCGCGGCGAGCGAGAGCGAGTCCTGCTCGGCGATGTGGCCCACCCGTTCGAGGTCGTCGTCGTGGAGGGCGTCGCGCATCTCGACGAGCTGGTCCTGGACGTACGCCCGGCGGTCGCCGAACATGTGGCTCTTCTCGGCCTCGGCGTGGGCGTCGTCCGTGTCCTTGTACGAGGGGACGAGCGCGACGATTATCTTGAGGTCGTCCTTGAGGTCCGTCGGGATGCGGTGCGACCGGCAGTCGCGATCGTTCAGGCCGGCGCGGAGGTGCGAGAAACCGCCTGTCACGGAGCGGGCCGCAGACGCGGAGCCGACGCGCGCGATGGTCGAGATCTCGGCGTGCGAGGCGTCGAGTTCGGCGGCCTCCGACAGCGCCATCGCGGCGGCGGCGAAGCCCGACGAGGACGACCCCAGCCCAACGTTCGACGGGAAGGAGTTCTCGGACTCGAGCCTGACGGGGTAGACCGTGTGGGCCGCGTCCGACATGTCCCGCGCCTTGTCGACCACGCGCTCGACGCGGTCGAAGGCGTGGCCCTCCAGTTCCTCGCCGTCGACGACGTACGTGTCCTCGTCGTAGTCCATCGAGAACTCCACCGTCGTCTTCGTGTGGCTCGGGGCCGTGCAGACGCTGATGGAGTCGTGGTACGGCTGTCGCTCGATGTCGTCGCGCATGCCGTGGTACTTGACGAGTCCCTGGATGGGATGCGCCATCGCGGTTGCCTTCATACCCCGATAGCCGACCGACGCGCGCTTAAAAGTCACGGGTGATTCGGGCGGCTGGCCCCGGAACCTCGGCCGGTGCACTCGCGCTGCCGAACGTTCAAGCGCCCAGAGTGCTAACTACCCACATGGACCGGGACGAACACGACCACGGAACGGTGATTCTGGAGCGAGCGGGCTACGAGCTACAGACAGCTGGCCACGCCGTGGTGGGGGAACCGCACGGCGCGACCCGGCGACTGACGGGCACGGGCCGGTCGGTGGAGGTCGTCACGCTCGACGACGGGGACACTGACCCGGCCGCGCTGGTCCCACAGTTCGCGTCGGTCCTGGCCCACGGGTACGACGCGCTGTTCGTCGTCCCGGACGTGGACGCCCTCGCCGCCGTCGTCGAGGTGCTCGACAAGCCGTACTGCGTCGCCGTCGAGGACGAGAACCGCTGTCGGACCTTCTACGACGGTCCCGACCGGGTCCCCCTCGCGAACGGACACTACGCGCTGGCACCGGCGGGCAACCTCGTCTGGCACGAGGTCGAGCCGCCAGCGGCGGACGACGGCGACCGGACGGGCTCCGACCGCAAGCAGGTCGTCCTCGAGGACGGCGACGAGGTGCTCGCACGGTTCGACGACGTCGACGCCCTCGCGTGTCCGCCGGCGGACGCCTTCCCGCTGTCGTACAAGCGCGAGGGAGACAAGGCGTTCCACGTGTACGACCGCTGGGGCAGCGAGCTCGGGCGCTTCGGCACCATCAAGGCCATGCGCGAGCACGGCTTCGAGCCGGTCTCGATGCCGCTCGTCCCCGAACACGTCTTCGACGACGGCTCGCTCGTCACCTCGTGGGCGGTCGTCGTCGAGGACGCCAGTACGGTCCACACGGCCGACGGGACCTGCGAGCTCCGCGAGGTCTGAGATGTCGGCGTCGCCGTACCCCACACTCGCACCCGACGGCGACGGCTGGCGGCTGAAAGAGGAGTCCACAGACGTCGTGTTCGACCTCGCGACCGTCCGCGTGCTCGGCGCGACCCGGCTGTACGAGGACGCCGAGCTCCGACGGGCGGTACGCGAGACGACAGATGGCGCGCTCGACCAGCCCTGGCGGTTCCTGTTCGCCACCCAGCTCTCGTTCGAGCCGCCGCTGACACCCGGCGTCGGCCCGGCGGCGCTGTACCCGACCGTCGTCTCGTCTGCCCGCAGACAGTTCGCCAGCGACCTGCGCGAGCGCGGGTTCAAGCGCGTCGAGCGCGGCCGGGGCGAGCGCATGCGGACGAACAACGGTGCACGCGCCCGGCTCACCCGTTACGAGGCGACGTTCCCGCTGGCGGACGTGCTCGACGGGGACGCCGACCTCCCGCCCGACGCCGCAGTCGCCGTCGAGGGCTGGCTCTCGGTCTGGCTCGCCGACGGCCAGTTCCGCCTCGCTGGCGGCGCGTACCCGACCGACGGGCTGGACGCCGTCGCGCCCGGCGTCGCGGACGACCCCGGCACCTACCGGAACGAACTGCTCTCCGTGCTCCGGTCGGTGTAGGCTCGGGTTCGGACCCCGCGCGAAGTTTACAAATATTGTAAAATTCCGTTCGCTGGCGCGCGCTCGGGTTGGACTGGAAGGGGCTGCTCGTTCGACGACCCCGGCGAAGCAAGCGACGGGGGAGTCGAGCGAGCAGGGGCGTTCCGGCTGGTATCGGCAGCCGTCGCTCCAGTTCCCGATGGGGGTGTCTGGCTGTTCGCGGTCTCCATCGCGTGGACTGCTGTGGTGAGGAACGGCCGGGGCTCCGTGCCACACTCTCGGACCGCAACACCTTTTACATCTAAGTGGTACCACTAGGTTGTATGAAGGACTTCGACTCGTTCGCGGACGTCGGCGAAGCGGAGGTAACGCGCGCAATCGGCCAGGAGTGGAGCGAGGAGTTCCTCGAGTTCACGGACAGTGAGGTCATCATCGTCGGGGGCGGACCGTCCGGCCTCACGGCGGCGAAGGAGCTCGCAGAGCGCGGTGTCAAGGTCATGGTCGTCGAGAAGAACAACTACCTCGGTGGCGGCTTCTGGCTCGGTGGCTTCCTGATGAACAAGGTCACCGTGCGCGACCCCGCACAGGGCTTCCTCGACGACCTCGACGTCGACTACGACGAGGCCGGCGACGTCGACGGGCTGTACGTCGCCAACGGGCCGGAGGCCTGTTCGGGGCTCATCAAGGCCGCCTGCGACGCCGGCGCGAAGATGCAGAACATGACCGAGTTCACGGACATCGTCGTCCGCGAGGACCACCGGGTCTCCGGCATCGTGATGAACTACACGCCGGTCCACGCGCTCCCCCGCGAGATCACCTGCGTCGACCCCGTCGCCGTCGAGGCCGACCTCGTCATCGACTCGACGGGGCACGACGCGATGGCCATCAACAAGCTCGACGAGCGCGGCGTGCTCGACGCGCCGGGCATCCAGGCCGCCAACGAGCGCGGACAGGTCATGGACCAGACCGATTCCGAGAGCTACGGCGCGCCCGGCCACGACTCGCCCGGCCACGACTCCATGTGGGTCGGCCGCAGCGAGGACGAAGTGGTGGAGCACACCGGCGTCGTCCACGAGGGCCTCGTCGCCAGCGGCATGGCCGTCGCCACCGCCTACGGCCTCCCACGCATGGGGCCGACGTTCGGCGCGATGCTCGTCTCCGGGAAGAAGGCCGCACAGGTCGCGCTGGACGAGCTGGAGGTCGACGCCGAGCCGGTGACGCTCTCGGACTCGCAGAACAAGGTCCCGGCTGACGACTAGGCAGACCCGTCAGCCCTCGGTCGAGGAGTCGAACTCGTCGGTAAGATGGAGCTGTGTCCAGTACAGCGAGCCCTCGTACCGCACGAGGTAGGTCCCGGACACGTCGTCGCTCGACTGCCTGACCTTCTCGCGGGGACGGAACTGCGTCACCAGCGAACGGACGGCGTCGGGAATGGACTCGCCGTCGGCGACGGTGTAGCCCTCCCGTCCGTCGACTGCGCTCTCGACGACTCGCCGTTCCTCGTCCGAGAGCCCTGTCAACTGGAAGGCGTAGTCGTCGACGGTTCTCTGGCCGTACTCGGCAGGAGATGGCGCAACTTCGTCGACGGTGTACCGACGCGTCTTGATTGGAGAGGACAACTGATTCACGATTCGCAGCCGTCCCGTGTCGTCCTCCCACTCGACGATTCGGTACTCGGGCTCCGGAACGAGTACGGATGACTGCTGTTCGGGTTCGGTGTAGAGCGACGGTGCGACGACCCCGAGGCTTGTGGGCGGTTCGCCGAGCCCTCGTGCCGCGAGCTTCTCCCTGTCGACTCTGGGGAGTTCCGGGAACCGAATCGAGGGGCCGTCGCCGGAGATTCCGGGTGACCCGACATCCTCAAAGACTAGCGAGTAGGTGGTCGCGGGACGGCTGTCGACGACTTCGAACGTCGCCTCGTACACCACGTTCTCGTGGACCAGGACCGTACCGTCCGGTATCGGTGCGTCCTCGGACTCGACCGTCGATTCGTTCTCCTGCACCGCCTCGCTGACGAGCGTGTGGTGCTCGCCGTAGCCGTTGTTGACCAGTTCCCAGGCCACATCGGTAGCGTCCACTGGATGCATGGTCAGCCTCATCTCGGGGGGAGAACCAGCACGTGGCCCCGGGTAGAACGCGATACACCCGGACAGACCGACTGCTGCACCACTCGCGATTCCTACCAGCAGACGCCGACGACTGTAGGACGGTGGAGGGACCCTGTGATTGCGGTCGGTCATCGGGGACAGCAACGTCTCTGCCTACACCGACGTTACACAAAAATCCTCTCCCGGCGGTGACAGAAGCTGTCCTACTCCTCGTCGTCGTCCGCGACGAGCAGCCACTTGTACTCGCCCGAGGTGACGAGGATGTCGGTCGAGAAGGCGATCTCGGCGTCGGCCTCTGTCACGTTGTCGGCGACGGTCGCACGGACCCAGCCCGTCCGCGACTCGCCGGTCGGCAGCGGTCGGATGCTGCGGTACAGGCCGTCGGTCGCCCACGTCGGCGCGCCAGCCGGGTCGCTGGCGGTGGTGTTCCGCGGTCGGACCGCGACCGCCGGGGTCGCGCCGTCCTCGTTCCCGACGTTCTCGACGGTCACCTGCACGAAGAGGAACTGCTCGCCGTCCGGCGCGGTGACGGTCTGGGTCCCACCGGAGCCGTCGGCGGCCTCGTAGGAGTCGGCGAACCGGTAGTCGTCGACCGTGACCGCGATGGTCGTGTTCTCCTGTCCGAGTTCGGCGGTCTCGCCGATGCCGTACGACTCCTCGCTGCCGCCACCGAAGTCGTCCGTACAGCCTGCGAGGGCGACGAGGACGACGAGCGCGAGCGCGATAGCGACGTGCCGGTTCGATAGCATACGCCTCTCGACGTATCAGCCTGCGATAGTTCTTGTGCCCATCGGTGACACATCACGTCACGCTGGCCGGCCGAACGCAAAGAGGGTCATCGGCGTCTGGTTCGTGGCCCGCGGCGAGAGGTGGTCGGTGACGAGGTCGTCGAAGAAGGTGAACCCGCGTCCGCCGAGCCGGCGGTGGGCGTAGGTGGCGAGGTAGAGCCGGCCGAGTTCGACGCCGGCCTGGAGCTGGGCGAGCCGGTACCCACGGTTCCCGAACCGCTCGACGACGGCGTCGACGTCGGCCATCGCGTAGACGTTCACGGCCGCGTCACCGACGACCGACTGGCCGGCGGCGAGATGCCCGGCCGTCTCGCGGTCGGTGTCGCCGAGGCGTTCCAGGCAGTCGGCCTCGGGGTGGTACTGGTAGGCCCCGGACTCGATGCCGTCGACCGCGTGAACGAGGCAGTAGTAGTCCAGGACGCCGTCGCCGCCGTCGAAGCAGTCCGTCGGGACGCCGGCGAGGGCACGGTCGAGAACCGTCGCGAACAGCCGGTCGCTGATCGACTCGTGGGCGTACTCCCGCGAGGAGCCGCGCCGCTCGACGGTGTTCCCGACCGGACGGGCCGACGCCGTCCCCGCGTCGACCGGGTCGAGTTCGACGCGCTCGCCGCTGCCCGGTCCGTGAGTCGCCAGCGCCTCGTCCGCGCCGTCAGCGTCGTCCGCGCCGTCTCCCTCGTCCGCCGGGAACCGCCCGCGCCACTCGACCGCCGCCGCGCCGTCGGGGAGCGTGCTCTGGTCCCAGGCGTCGTGGACGAGCGGATAGTCGACCGGGTCGGAGTCGAGGGTTACCTCGGGATCGATGGGGTCGACTCCGGGTGGGTCCGGCGCGGGGTCGTCGGCCCCGACCGGGACTAGCGCGAGCGGCCCCTCGTCCTCGGGGTCGAGTCCGAGCAGATCCACCACGGGCGCGTCGGCGAAGCCCGCCACGACCTCCGTGCGCCGGCCGCCGGCGTGGGCGACCGCGAGCAGGTTCGCGATGACGGTGCCCGAATCCCAGAAGGCGTGCCGGTAGGTCCGATTCCGGTACTTCCAGGCGTTCCGCCACCAGGTCGACGTGGCGACGACGGTGACCGGGGCCTCGGCGACTCCCGTCTGGCCGCCGGTTGCCTCCGCGAGGACACCACGGTAGTCTCCCTCCCGGAGCACGTGGAACGCGTCGCTCCCGGGGTCGTACTGGTAGACGCCGGGGTCGACGCCTTCGAGGTCGCCACAGACCGCGTAGCAGTCCACGTGGTAGAGCTTCCCGGTGCAGGAGGCCGCCCGGAAGGCGACTGGCTCGCCGCCACGCTCCAGCGTCTTCGTGACGCCGTTGGCGTAGTGACAGCAGGTCGTGAGGTCGTCGCCGGAGATCGGTTCGGGAGATGTGCCGGCGGCCCCGGTCGACGCGACGTCCGGTTCGGCGGTCGACGTGGCGACGGCCGACAGCGCCGGTGTCTCCGGTGGGTCGACGACGTCACCCAGCGAGCGTCGCGGCAGGTCGGCGTACACCTTCGTCGGCCGCGGCTGGTTGTCGAAGTTCAGTTCGAACTCCATCTCGCGGAACTGCCGTGGCGTGTGCTTCGTGCGTTCGTGGTACTCGCGAGCGTCGACCATGGCGTTTCGTTCCACACCGCGAGTAAAACGGTTTCCCGTTGCGTGCTACTGGCTCACATTCGCCCGCCGGTCAGGCGGACGATACCGAGCACGCGCTCCTCACGGTAGCTCGCCCGCGCTCGGTCGAGGAGTGCACCCCGGGCCGACTCGACGCGCTCCCGGAGCAGGTCGTGCGGCGGCGGGTCGTACCGGAACCGGAGCGTTGGCGGCGTCGAGAGCACCGTCAGCGCGCGAAACAGCGCGTTCACCGGTGCCGCGGCCCGCTCGTCGGAGAGCGCCGCGTCGACCAGCACGACGGTCCCGTCGGGCACGAGGTCGCACCAGCCGTCGACGGCCGTGGCTGGGTCCGCGAGCATCCCCGAGACGAACGTCGCCAGCACGCCGTCGACCGGGCCCGGAATCGGTGGCTGGGTCGCGTCGCCGTGGACGAGGTGGACGTTCTCCCAGCCCTCGCCCTCGACCAGTCGGTCGGCGCGGTCGAGCATCCCGCGGGTGTAGTCCACGCCGACGACCGTCCCCTCCGGACCGACCTGCTCGCGCAGGTACGGCAGGTTCGCGCCGGTGCCACAGCCCATCTCGACGACGGTGTCGCCCCGGTCGAGGTCGAGGGCCCGGGTGGCCCGGTCGCGGAGCTCGCCGACGCCCGGAACGTACGTCGCCAGCAGGTCGTACAGGCCCGCCCACCGGCCGTAGAACGCTCGCGCTGCGGCGGTGCCGGTGCTCATGTGAGCTCGCGGATGGTCTCCGCCACGGCGACGGGGTCGTCGCCGAGGACGTAGCAGATGGGCTCGATACCCACCTCGCCGGTCTGGTAGAGCACGGTCGCGTCCGGCGTCTCGTCCAGTGCCGCCGCGACACCCGTCGCCACGTCGCCCTCGCTCTCGAACTCGGCGGTCACGTAGCCCTGTTCCTCCAGGGCCGCGACGAGCGCCGGGTCGTACCGGATGTTCGCGGCCGCGTTGACCTCGCTGCCGGCCTCGCGCGCCGCCAGCAGCACGCTCGCGACGTACTCGCTGACGCCGAACTCGGGCTCGGCCGGGATCGTCGCCCGACCCTTCACGTCGACGATGCGGCCCGGCACACCAGCCACGTCGTCGATGGTGGTCGCGTCCGGGGTACACGCGACCAGGTTCGAGCCCACGTTCGGGATGAGGCCGGCGAAGCCGCTCGTGTTCTCCAGTACGCGCAGTCCGCGCCGCAGCGACGAGAGCACGCGCTCGGCGCTCCGCAGGTCGCTGTCCGGGTCGTGGATGGCGAACTCCGCGCCGTACTCCGCCAGCTCCGGCATCTGCTCGCGGTGCATCGCCGCCAGCAGGTCACCGCGCTCCAGCTGGCGGATGACCACCTCCGCCTCGACGAGCGCCTGCACGGGCCGCATCGTCCCCGCCGCGAGCCCCTCGCCGACGCGGGCCACGAGCTCCTGGACGCGCCCGTCGTCGACGAACTCCTGCCTTCGGGTCACGTCGCCGTGGGCGTACTTCGACACCGCCGACTGGCTGATGCCGAGTGCCTCCGCCACCTCGCTCTGGGTGAACCCCCGATCGCGCAGGTCCTCCGCGAGCATCGACCGGAACGTCGGGAGGAACTCGTCGACGACGATCTCCTCGACGAATCTCATTTCTGGTCTCCACTAAACTCGTGATCCCCTTGAATCTTCGACGCCTGCGGCCCGCTCTGGTCCTGGTACTTCGAGCCGCGGCCGCTCCCGTACGGGCGCTCGGCCGGCGTCTTGAGCTCGGTGAAGGTGAGCTGGGAGATGCGCATCCCCGGCGTCAGGGCCACGGGGGCGCTCCCGAGGTTCGAGAGTTCGAGGGTGATCTGCCCGCGGTACCCGGGGTCGCACAATCCGGCTGTCGCGTGGACGACCACCGCGAGCCGCCCCAGCGAGGACCGCCCCTCGACGTGGGCGATGAGGTCCGCCGGGATCTCCACGCGCTCCTTCGTCGTCCCCAGCACGAAGTCCCCCGGGTGCAGGATGAACTCCCCATCGGGGTCGACGACCGTCTCGCTGACGTACTCGTCCACCTCGCTCTCCGAGTTCGGGTGGATGCAGGGGATGTTCGTCCGCTGGAACTCGAGGAACTCCCGCCCGAGCCGCAGGTCGACGCTCGCCGGCTGCACCTGCAGGTCGACGTCCTCGAGCGGTTCGACGACGAGGTCGCCCTGTTCGAGGCGTCGCAGGATGTCCGCGTCCGAGAGTATCATGCTCGGAGTGTCCACCGGGGAGCGGGTAAAGTTCTCGATTGGGGGTCACCGGATGCCAACGCAGTTAGTCGTTGTTCACCCACCGCTCTCCGAGGCTTTCGGCTCTCTCCCACAGTTCGTCCTGATGCGAGATGTCCGCGCGTCCGATCCGCCCAGCCATCACCTCCCAGTCGCAGTTCGAGCAGAGGTAGTAGACTTTCCAGCAGGACGGCTCGGCTTTCGTTCCGTAGTATAGGGCGGATAGACAGCGTGGGCAGGTCGCCTCGGTGTGTCGGTGTGTCTCCATCGCCGGTCTTGGTTCGTTCCACCAGATAAACCCTCGTCGGCGGGTGAATTTAAGTCGCTGTCCGGTAAGGTTCGTCCATGGGATACGATGGGCCGGCAGTCTTTCTCGCGCCATATGCAAACGAAGCGGCCCAGGAGAACTTCGAACGCACCGTCGTGGAAGGTGTCGATGTCGACCAGGTTCGGGCCCACACCGACTACGAAATCGAACATATTCGGACATCCGGGGGCGACCGGGTTCGGGTGTGGGGAACGAAGAAGACTGTCTCTGGGACGTGGAAGAATATCGAGCCCGGGGACTTCCTTTTCTTCTATCGCGGCGGAACCTACGAGCAGGCCTCGCTGGTACTCGGCACCGAAGAAAACGAGCAACTCGGCCGTGACATCTGGCCGAACCACGGCGACGACGACCCATGGGTCTGCATCATCTACCTCGACGAGCCGGTCGAACTGAACTTGGATTCGTCGATTGTCCACGACCTCGCTGGTCACGACATCAACTACGTGATGGGGTTCTCGCCGCTGAACGAGATGGGAATCGGGGGCCTCAGGGGTCGCTATGGCTCCATCGAGGATCTAGTCCTCGGAGGCGAACCGGTCACCACCGCCAAGACTGGACCGGAACCGGATATCGACATCCGGGCCGACCCAGAATACGACGTTCCGGAGGACGTGTTCGACGACCTGTACTACCCGGGCGAGCAGCTGTCTGACATCGTAGAGCAGTTGAACGCTGCTCTGAACGCTGGAAAGCACGTCGTCTTCACGGGGCCACCAGGAACCGGAAAGACCGAGATTGCACGGCTCGCCTGCGAGTACCTCGTGGACGAGCACGGTGAGGTGTTCACCGGCTCCCAGATCACGACGGCGACGGCTGACTGGTCGACGTTCGAGACCGTGGGTGGCTACATGCCGGAGGAGGACGGTGGCGACCGGCTCTCCTTCGAGCCGGGGCAGGTGTTGCGGTGCTTCAAACGCGACGGACGACAGCGGAACGATCTGCTCGTGGTCGACGAGATGAACCGCGCCGACATCGACAAGGCGTTTGGCCAGCTGTTCACGTTGCTCTCGGGGCAGTCGGTCCAGTTACCGTTCAAGCGGGACGGCACCGAGATATCGATTACACCGGCGACCGTCACGGACGGGGGGTCCGCCCCCGGCACCAACGAGTACGTGATGCCCGAGTCGTGGCGGTTGCTCGCGACCATGAACAGCTACGACAAGACCTCGCTGTACGAGATGTCGTACGCGTTCATGCGCCGGTTCTCGTTCATCCATGTCGACGCGCCGACCGTCCCGGACGATGAGGCTGGAGCGGCGGAACTCGTCCAGTCATACGCGAGAGTCTGGGATCTCGAAGTTGACGATGATACTGCCCGCTCGGTCGCGAAGGTCTGGCACGTCGCCAACAACACGATCGAAGACCGGAAGATCGGGCCGGCGATCGTCGAGGACATCCTCGCGCAGGTCGCCGAGGTCTCGTCCGAACACCGCCCGCGGACGCTCACACACGCCATCGCGAACCACGTGTTCCCGCAACTGGAGGGCGTTCCACGCCGCGAACGGGTCGTCGAAGCGTTGAGCGGACTCGACGAGGTCGATTCGGCGCGTCTCGAACGGCTCGGACGCGACGTGCTTCAGGTGACTCTCGATGGAGCGAGCTGAACTCGTCGACGCGCTCAGCGAGGACGTGCTCGCGTACGTCATGCACGGCAACATCCCGGAGCGACATCTGGTCGACGAGCTCCGCCCCGACGGACTCGACGAACGGTTCGCCGACTTCGAGTCGCTGGTCCGACTCCACTTCGTCCTCGACCCGGACGTGGTCGAGTTCGTCGAGGCGCTCCCGAAGCGACTCCGCAGTATCAAGACCCAGACGAAGGACGTAACCGAGACAACCAGAGGTAGCGTCGACGGGCGGGTCGACTGGCAGTCCACTGTGAGGACGCGGTACGCTCGCAATCCGAACGACAACGCACTCTTCGTCTGCGAGAAGCGGTACGAGAACTACGACGTTGCCGAGAACCTGGTCCTGAAACGGTTGCTGGCGATGGTCTATCGGACCCTGCAGGACATCGAGCCGTTCATCGAACGGGGATACGACTGGGTCACGCAACGCTGGCGGGAGAACGGTGAACTCGTCGAAGAGATGCGGCGCGTGTTCGAGCGAAACGTCCACGTCACTCGGATTCGAGATCCGAAGACGTACGAACCGACGGAACGGATGCTGGAGCGCGCAGAATCGGCACGTGCACCGGTGTACCGCGAGGCAGCCGGACTGCTGCGGCGATATCGACGAAGCCTCGAGGCCGACGCAGACGCGATACGGGAACTCCTCGAACGGACGGCGATCACACCGGACGACGACGAGACGCTGTTCGAGCTGTACGTGCTGTTCCGCTACGTCGCTGCCATCGAGGAGTTTCAGGACGACCGATTCACCGTGGAGACGATTGACTCGGCCTCGCAGGCGGTCGCCAGGCTCGATACCGGGTCCGAATCCGTCGTCCTCTACCACGACAACTCGGCAGCGGACAGGAACCTCTCGTTCGAACCAGCGCCGTTCGAGAAACCGGATAGGGACCTCTCACGGACCGAACGCGTCCAACGTGAGGCCCGAGAGGTGGCGCGGACCTACTTCCGGGACCGCGAGTTCCAGAGCGTGACCGGTCGACCGGACGTCATCGTTCTCGAGATTGCGACGGACGAGGCACGTGAGTACCTCGTGACCGAGGTGAAGCACTCGACGAGGGTCGAGACCATCAAGCAGGGGATCAGGGAGACGCTCGAGTATCTCGCCTTCCTCCGGCAGGACGGCGCGTTCGTCTACGAGGACGGCTTCTTCGGGTCCGGGTGGAACGGAGTACTCGTGGTTCAGGACATGGACGACGAGGAGACTGCACCGATTGACGAGCAACGGAGCATCAAGATACTGCAGGCGGACGAGGTCGAAACTCAACTACGGCGAGTCCTTACGGAAGTGTTCGACTAGCGGAGACAGAGCTCGAAACGATTCTCACTCCCCCAGCGACGTAGAGACACCGAACGCCTCCACTTCGGACTCCACGATGTTGCCGAACTCGAAGCGCCCGCCGCCGTTCTCGCTCTCGGTCACGTCCACGTTCCAGCCGTGGGCGTGGGCGACCTGCGTGACGATGGCGAGCCCGAAGCCGGTGCCGCTGTCGGTGGTGGTGTAGCCGAACTCGAGAACGGAGTCGCGCTCGCTCTCGGGGATGCCCGGGCCGTCGTCGGCGACGTAGAAGCCGGTCTCGGTGGTGCCGACGGTCACGGTGACGCTCGGGCCGGCGTGGTCGCGGGCGTTGCGGAACAGGTTCTCGAAGAGGCTGAGGAGCCGGTCGGGGTCGGCCTCGAACGACGCGCTGTCGTCGACGACCAGCTCGGCATCCCCGGTCGCGACGTCCCCGCACGCCTCGCGGGCGAGGCTGTCGAGGGTGACCTGTTCGGTCTCACCGAGGGTGCGGTCTTCGCGGGCGAGGGTGAGCACGTCGTCGATGATGGCCTCCATGCGGCCGAGGGAGTGGTCGACCTCCGCGACGGCGTCCTCGTTGCCATCGACGGTCTCGAGGTAGCCCCGAGCGACGTTCAGCGGGTTGCGGAGGTCGTGGCTGACGACGCCCGCGAACTGGTCGAGCTGCTCGTTCTGGCGCTCCAGCTCCTCGGTGCGGCGTCTGAGCATTCCCTTGCGGCGCTCTCGGTCGGTCACGTCGTTGATGAGCGCGACGCGGCCGGCCGGGTCGTCCGCGGGGCCGAGCCCGGTGATGGTGAGGTCGAAGCAGCGGCGCTCTTCGTCGTCGGCTTCGACCCAGACGCCCCGGAACTCGGCGTCGGTCGTCGTCGGGTCGAGGAAGCCCGTCTCGTCCGTGAGGAACGTCGACGCTGGCGTGACGGTCTGGAGGGGCTTTCCGACGACGCGGCGGTCGGTCGCGCCGATCATCCGCCGTCCCATGGGGTTGAGGTCGACGATGCGGTTGTCGTGGTCGAGGACGAGGATGCCGTTCTGCATCGTCTCGATGATGGTGTCCCGCGCCATCGGCGAGAGGTTCCGGAACCGGCTTCCGAGCACGCCGAACAGCCGGTCGACGGGGATGAGTCGCAGGTAGCGCTGGCTGACGACCGTCGGTGCGACGACGACGATGACGAGCGCGAACATCGCGGGGCCGAGGGCGAGGTACCGGACGGGGCCCAGGCCGAGAGAGGCGACCAACATGGCGAGGTTGAGTGACGTGCCGCCGACGACGTGGAAGAAGGCGATCTTCCGGTAGACGTTGCGGGACGTGAGGAACTTCTGGAAGAGGAGCCAGATCGCGACCGCGGAGACGAGCCAGGTGTAGCTACCGGCGTACCACGCGCCGAGACCCAGTTCGTACCTGAGGACCCACTCGGTCTCGACCCGGTCGACACCGGTACCGACGAGGACGCGGCCGTGGAACGGGTCGGTGAGCGTGAGCACGGTCCCCACGAGCACGCCAGCAGCCAGGAGCGCGACCGTGCGTCGGGTGAGCCAGTGCTCTCGCCCGGTGTACAGCGTCGCGAAGACGAACCACGACAGAGCCGCCCACATCGACGTCAGCACCGTCAGGTACATCCCGGCGACCATCACGGGCTCGGTCGTCCCCGACACCACGAGCACCTGCCCGAACGCCTGGACTGCGAGTGCCAGCAGCACGGCGCTCTGTGCCTTGTTGGCCTGGCTGAGCGTCCGCTTCGAGTCGGTGCGGAACGCCTCCCGACCGAGGTAACACGCCGTCCCGAGACAGAAGAGCGTGGTGACCAGCAGCGGCAGGAGGACCCAGTGGAACTGTACGTTCATCGGGACTGTTCAGTTGTCGTACGTCTCGACGCAGTTTAATTTCTCTGGCCCGGGGCAGCCGCGAGGTCGGCCCGGGTTAGACGCCGGGACAACCGCGGGGACGGACCGGGACAGCCCCGGGGGCGGCCCGGGTCAGACGCCGGGGACCCCGAACGCGCCCACGCCGAGGTCGAACACGACGTTCAGCAGGTAGATGATGACCGTCGCCGCGAGCCAGGCGACGAGGCCGATGATGGCGGCGTTGCCCCAGTCGCCGGGGTAGCGCCAGTTGATGACCCAGATCCAGGCGAGCAGCGCGACGAGCAGGCCGATCAGCGGGACGAGCGAGCCGAGCACCCACGCGATGGCACCGATGAAGGCGGTGACCACGGCGTGGCTGTAGTCGTCCACGTCGGCGACGACGCGGGCGGCGATGTAGATGGCGAGGCCGCCGACGAGCAGTGCGACGACGAACGAGATCAGGGAGCCGAGGACTGATACCATACCTCGTGATTCGACGGCACGACGGAAATACGCTGCCCCTATGCTCTCGGGGTCGGCTCAGGCCTTCGCCTGCCAGTCCCGCACCCGGTCGGCGCTGACGCCCTGCACATCGCCGGCGACGCTGTCCGGGTCGGCCTCCTGGAGGTCGTCGATGCTCTCGATGCCGGCAGCCTTGAGCTTCTCCGCGGTGGCGGCACCGATGCCGTCGAGTGATTCGAGGTCGGTACCGGACTCGCTCTCGCGCTCCTGGTACTCGCGGTAGTTGCAGATGGGACAGCCCAGCTCCCAGGGCTCGCGGTCGTCGTCCTCGTAGGTGACGTGCAGGGCGTGGACGCCGTGCTTGTCACAGACCTCATCCTGCACCTCGATGTCGCCCCGGCGCGGAAGCGGGACGGAGTAGTCGCAGTCGGGGTAGCGCTTGCAGCCGACCAGCCGGGAGCCGTTCCGGAGGGTCTTGACGGCGAGCTCGCCGCCTTCCTCCTCGCCGCAGTCGGGGCACGGGCCGATGCCGGGCCCTTCGCCGGCCTCGTCGGCCTTGCACTGCGGGCAGCCGTGGACGAACGTCTGTCGCCCGGCGAGCATCTTCACCTCGTGGAGGTCGTGCTCCTCGCACGTCTCCTCCATGATGAGCGGTTTGCCCGTGGAGGGGAGCGGCAGGGTGTAGTCGCAGTCGGGGTAGCCGTCGCAGCCGACGAAGTACGAGCCGCGGCGCGAGCGACGCACGAGCAGGTCGTGGTCGGACTCCGGACAGGGGCCGAGGCGCTTGTCGGCTTTGAGGCTCTGCTGGAGGTGGTCGCCGATCTCCTCGCGCGAGTCACGCAGCTCCTCGAACACCCGCCCGAGCATCTCGCGGGACTCCTGGGTGACGTCCTCGTAGCTTGCGTCGCCCTTCGCGATGCGGTCCATGTCCCGCTCCAGCTGGGCCGTCATCTCCTCGCTGACGATGTGGTCGGCGAAGGACTCGGCGGCCTCGACGACGGCCTCGGCGAGCGCGGTCGGGCGCGGCGGGTCGTTCTCGATGTAGCCGCGGTCGTACAGCTTCTCGATGGTCTCGTGACGGGTGGCCTTCGTCCCGATGCCCATCTTCTCCATCGTCTCGATGAGCCGCGACTGGCCGTACCGCCGGGGTGGCTGGGTCTGCTTCGCCTCCAGCCGTACCTCCTCGATGGCGAGTTCGTCGTCGACATCGACGTCGGGGACGTAGTTCTCGTTGGTCGAGTAGTACGGGTACACCGCGTGGTAGCCGGGGTCGACGAGGCGCTTCCCGTTGGCCTTCAGGCGGTGTGTGCCCACGTCGGCGACGACCTTGAGGTGCTCCCACTCGGCGGGCTCGGCGACGGTGGCGTAGAACCGGCGGACGACCAGCTCGTACACCTCCCACTCGTCCTCGTTCACGTCGCTCCCCCGCACGGGGATCTCGCCGGTCGGGTGGATGGGCGGGTGGTCGGTCGTCTCCTCGTCGCCCTCGGTCGGCTCGATGTCCTCCAGTTCGAGGAGTTCCTCCGCGCTCTCGCCGAGTTCGGAGTGGCCGACGAACGAGTCGAGCAGCTCCTCCTCGTCGAGGTCGTCCGGGTACACCGTGTTGTCCGTCCGCGGGTAGGTGATGAACCCGGCGGTGTAGAGGTCCTCGGCGATGCTCATCGCGCGCTTCGCCGAGTAGCCGATCGAGCTGGCGGCCCGGATGAACTGCGTGGTGTTGAACGGCGCGGGCGGACTGTCGGTCCGCGAGCGGCGGTCGACGTCGGTGACGGTCGCGCTCGCCGCACCGGACAGGTCCTCGTACACCGCGTCGGCGACGTCCTCCTCCCAGACGCGCTCGGCCTCGTTGTCGTCCTCGTCGAGGTAGAAGTACTGCGCCTCGAACGCGCTGTCCTCGTCCTCGGGCGCGAGGTCGGCGAACAGCTCCCAGTAGTCCTCGGGGTCGAACGCGTCGATCTCGCGCTCCCGGTCGACGATGAGCTTGAGCGTGGGCGACTGGACCCGCCCGACGGAGATGAAGTCCTCGCCGAGCTGGCGCGCCGACAGCGAGAGGAACCGGGTCAGCGCCGCGCCCCACACGAGGTCGATGACCTGCCGGGCCTCGCCCGCAGCGGCCAGGTCGAAGTCGAGCTCGTCGGGCTCGGCGAACGCGTCCGTGACCTCGCGCTGGGTGATGGAGGAGTAGCGCACCCGGTCGACGGGCACGTCCTCGTTCACCTCGCGGACGATCTCGTAGGCCTCCTTGCCGATGAGCTCGCCCTCGCGGTCGTAGTCGGTCGCGATGGTCACCCGGTCGGCCTTCCGGGAGAGCAGGCGCAGCGTCGCGACGATGTTCTCCTTCGTCGGCGTCTTCTGTATCTCGGCGTCGATGAGCTCGTGCGGCTCGACGTCGCGCCAGTCGTCGTACTCCGGCGGGAAGTCGACACCGACGACGTGGCCCGATAGGCCGACGCAGCGCTTACCGCCCCACCGATAGACGTTGACGCCGTTCTCGCGCTCGGCGGACGCGGACTCGCCGCTCAGGATGTCGGCGATTCGACGCGCTGCGTTGTCCTTCTCGGTGATGATCAGCTCCATCTTCCACCTCGGGTTGGTCCGTCGCTCATTGGCAGGTGATATGTGCACGGACCGTTTAGAGCTTTCGACGGTAAATCGCAAGACAGCGCGGGTGTGCGGGCGTGTGAGCGCGTGCTACGGGTGGCGCGCCCGGGTGGGCAGCCGCGAGCGAGGGCGCACGTGATGGAGGTCGATTCCTGACGGGACGGCAACCCCGGTCGCTCAGCAGTCCTCGCGCGTCTCGACACCGCTCGGGTCGGTCCCCCGCGAGTTCTCGACGACGACCTGGTCGCCCGCGTTGCCGCAGGCGAGGCCGCCGTCGAGCGTCGTCTCCGGGCTGTCGCGCACGTGGATGCCGTCGTCACCGTTGTTCCGGGACGAGACCTCGCGCACGACCGTTCCCGACGCGCCGTCGCGGACGTACACCCCATCGCCGCCGTTGTCGACGTACTCGCCGCCGAGCACGCGGTTCCCGGTCCCACCGGCGATGTCGACGCCGTCGTCCTCGCTCTCGACGACCCGGTTCCCCTCGATCCGACTGTCCGTGGCGTTCGCCAGCGAGACACCGTCGTTCTGGTTCCGCGGCAGCCGGTTGTCGACGACGACGGCCGACCCGGTCTCGACCAGTCGGACGCCGTGGTCGAAGTTCTCGCCGATACGGTTGTTCCGGATGGTCGCCTCGGTCGCCCGCTCGACGACGACGCCGATGCCGTTGTCGTCGAAGTCGTTCCCCCGGACGACCGCGCCGTCGGACCCGAGCGAGCGGAGCCCTGCCTCCTCGTTGTCCGCGACGGTGCTGCTCCGGAGGACGTGACCCGCCACGTCGTCGGGGCCGAAGTTCGACCGCAGTCGGACCCCGTCGCCGCCGTTCTCGCGGATCTCGCTCCCTGCGATGGTCACGTCGGTCGAGTCCCGCACGAACACACCGTGCCCGTCGTTCCCCCGGATGACGTTCTCGCTGTGGGTGTGCTCGCCGACCTCCAGTATCCAGAGTCCGTCACCGCCGTTGTCGGCCATCGTCGTCCCCTCGACGGACAGCCCGCCCGATTCGAGCAGGTGGACCCCGTCGCCGTCGTTGCCGACCGCCGTCGAGTCGCGGACCGCCGTCCCCGAGCTGAACTCCTCGACGATGATGCCATGGCGGCCGTTGTTCCGCGCCTCCACTCCGGTCACGAGGACGCTGTTCGCGTCCACGACGTAGACGCCGTCGCGCTGGTTCCCCTCCGCGGTCGCGTCTCGGACCGTCGTGCCGCGGGACCGCGAGCCCACCCGGATGCCGTCGCCGTTCCCCCGCGCCTCGACGTCCTCGACGACCGCGCCGGACGCCCGCCGGAGCGAGATGCCGTCGCCCCAGCCGGTCACGACGACGTTCCTGATGGTCACGTCGTCGGCGTCCTCGACACGGATGCCATCCGAGTCCTCAGCGCCGGAGCCACCGACGACGAAGCCGTTCCCCTCCAGTGTCACGTCGGCCGCCGTTATCTCGATGCATGGGCTCGCGGTGCGGTCACGCAGGTCCGTCGCGAGCTCGTAGGTCCCCGCCGAGTCGAGTGTCGTACACGAGTCGATTCCCTCTGGCGAGTTCGGGTCGTCGGTCGTCGTGGGGGTCGATGTCGGCGTCGCGGTCGGCGTGCTGGTGGGCGTCGCGGTCGGCGTCGCGGTTGGAGTCGGCGTGCTGGTGGGAGTCGCCGTTGGAGTCGCGGTCGGCGTGCTGTTGGGTGTCGCAGTCGGTGTGCTGGTGGGTGTCGCCGTTGGTGTGCTGGTGGGCGTCGCGGTCGGCGTGCTGGTCGGTGTCGCAGTCGGAGTCGCAGTCGGCGTCGCGGTTGGCGTCGCGGTTGGAGTCGGCGTACTGGTGGGCGTCGCGGTTGGAGTCGGCGTGCTGGTGGGCGTCGCCGTAGGAGTCGCGGTCGGTGTGCTGGTGGGCGTCGCAGTCGGCGTGCTGGTGGGCGTCGCGGTCGGTGTGCTGGTCGGCGTACTGGTGGGCGTACTGGTGGGCGTCGCGGTCGGAGTCGCGGTCGGCGTCGGAGGAGTGGTCGAAGTCGGAGCGGGCGTGCGGACGGACGTCGGTGCTGGTGTGTTCACCCGCGTCGGCTCTGAGGTTCGGGCCGTCGTCCGGGTCTGTGTCGCCGTCGCGGGTGACTCGGTCGTGGCGGTCGCTGGGGGATCGCTGTCAGTCTGGGTCGCCATCCCGTCGTCGGTCGGGGTCCGGTCGCGCGTCGTCCCGTCGACCGTGGTGTCGGTCTGGGCAGCCCGGTCCCCGTCCGTCGGCTGGTCGGTCACGTTGGGGCTCGCGGGGTCTGGCTCCAGTCCGTCGGCGGCACTGGTGTCGCCGCCGGGTGCCCACGGGTCGAGCAACGAGGGCTCGAGTGCGACCGCGCCGCCGACGGCGAGCACGATGAGCGCCACGGCGAAACCCAGCGCGAGCAGGAGCACCTCGGTCGTCGTAGGCGTCGGCGCGTCGGCTCCACTGCCAGCGTCGGGGCTGCCCGCGTCCTCGTCCATGTCCACGCGCACGGCTGATGGCCGTATTGTTCGGCGGTGGTTTCCGTGCCGACGCCGCGGTAAGCCGAGCGTTGTCGGAGACGGCGGGCCGACGGGACGGCCGGTGGTACGGTCGGCTTTCCCGGACCCCGTCCGCTGGACTGCCACGGCGGGGCACACCTCCGAGCGCTTAAATGCGGGCGGGGGAGTAGGTGGAGGCGTGACGATCGAACTGGACGGCGCGCACACCACCGCCCGCGTCATGGTCGAGGACGAGTCGCTCGTCGAGGAGAACTGTCTGGACCAGATTCGGACGCTGGTGGACCACCCGGCGTTCACGGAGCCGGTCCGGGTCATGCCCGACACCCACTGGGGAGCGGGCGCACCCATCGGCTTCACCATGCCACTGGGCGAGCGCGTCGTCCCGAACATCGTCGGCGTCGACGTCGGCTGCGGGATGGCCGCGACCAACCTCGGAAGCGAACTCCCCCTCGACGACGCAGAGCGCGAGCAGCGCGTCCGCGAGGCCGTCCCGATGGGCCGCGACGTCCACGACTACGACGACGCCGTCCACCTCGTCGACGAGTTCCCGTTCGAGCGCGCGAACGACGTGTTCGAGCGGTTCGACGCGGCCTACCGCGAGCGCTTCGGCGAGCCCGTCGCCCCCCTCGACTTCGAGTTCGACGGCTACGACGAGGCGTACTTCAAGCAGTTGTGCGACCGCGTGCTCTCCAGAAAACGGCAGGGCATGGGCTACGTCATCCGGGGGGCCGGCACCCTCGGCGGCGGGAACCACTTCGTCGAGTTCGCCCGCGGCCGGGACTCCGGTGACCACTGGCTGGTCGTCCACTCCGGGTCGCGCTACCTGGGGCTCTCCGTCGCGGAGTACTGGCAGGAGCGCGCCTCGGACCTCCGCGACGCCGACCACATGCGCGGCCAGATCGACGAGGGCGACCGGAAGTACCTGAAGTTCGACCCGGACGAGGTCACCCCCACCGAGCTGTTCGCCTGGGTCACCGGCGGGATGGGCGAGTCCCACATCGACGCCGACGCCGTCCGCGCGGACTTCGAGGGCAAGGAGATAGAGCACACGTTCGACCGGCTGAACGCGATGGACCCCACCGGCGAAGAGCGGAACGAGGAGCTCGACTGGCTCGAAGGGCGCGAGGGCCACGGCTACCTCGTCGACATGCTGTTCGCCCAGCAGTACGCCCGCTGGAACCGCGAGCTGATGAGCGACGCAATCTGTACCGCCCTCGGCGTCGAGCCCGTCGACCGGTTCCAGTCCATCCACAACTACATCGACTTCCGCGACCTGACGGTCCGGAAGGGTGCGACCCCCGCCCGCGACGGCCAGCGCCTCGTCGTCCCGTTCAACATGGCCGACGGCTCGGTCATCGCCCGCGGGAAGGGCAACGAGGACTGGCATCGGACCGCGCCGCACGGTGCCGGCCGGGTCATGGGCCGCCGCGAGGCCCACGAGACGCTCTCGGTCGAGGCGTTCGCCGACGCGATGGACGGCATCTACTCCGAGTCCGTCGAGGAGAGCGTCATCGACGAGGCCCCGATGGCGTACAAGCCCGCCGAGGCGATTGCGGCGGCGTTAGAGCCGACCGCCGAGGTCGTCGAGCGACTCGATGTCGTTCACAACCTGAAGGCGAAGGAGTGAGACGGAACAGGAGAGAGTGCGGTCTTACCCGTCCAGCTCCTCCCGCAACAACCCGTTCACCGTCCCGGGGTCGGCGCTCCCGCCGGTCTTGCCCATCACCTGGCCGACGAGGAAGTTGATGGCCCCGTCGTCGCCGTCCTCGTAGTCGGCGACGGCCTCGGGGTTCTCCGCGATGGCCTCGCTGACGGCCTGGGCGACCGCGTCGTCGTCGGTCTTGCCGAGGCCCTCGGCCTCGACGATGTCGTCGGGCTGCTCGCCCTCGTCGAGCATGCGCCGGAGGACGATCTCCTCGGCGTTCTTCGTGGTGATCTCGTCCGCGGCGACGAGCTCGACCAGCCGGGTGAACTCGTCGAGGCGACCCTCGATCTCGGTGATCTCCATGTCGCGGTAGTTCAGCTCGCCGAGCAGGTTGTCCGCGACCCAGGTCGCCGCGAGGTCGGGGTCGAACTCCTCGGCGACGTTCTCGTAGAAGTCGGCGACCTGCTTCGTGCTGGTGAGCTTCGAGGCGGACTCGTCGTCCAGACCGTACTCGGCCTTGAACCGCTCGCGCCGGGCGTCCGGCAGCTCGGGGATGGGGATGCGCTCCTTCCAGTCCGACACCTGCAGGGGCGGGAGGTCGGCCTCCTCGAAGTACCGGTAGTCCTTCTCCGCCTCCTTCGAGCGCATCGAGACGGTCGAACCGTGCGTCTCGTTGAAGTGGCGCGTCTCCTGTGCGACGCCCTTCCCGCGCCGGATGAGGTTCTTCTGTCGCGTCTCCTCGTAGGCGAGCGCGGTCTCCGCGCCCTTGTGGCTGGAGATGTTCTTGACCTCCGTGCGGTTCGCGTTCGCCAGCGTCTCCTCGGAGATGCTGCCGTCCTCGGCGTCGATCTCGGCTTCGGGGATGATGGAGAGGTTGGCGTCGACGCGCAGGCTGCCGTCGCGCTGGCTGTCGAACACGCCCAGGTACTCCAGCACCTCCTCCAGCTTCGCGAGGAACGCCCGGGCCTCGGCGGGCCGGCGGAAGTCCGGCTTCGTGACGATCTCCATCAGCGGCGTGCCGGCGCGGTTGTAGTTCACCCGCGTGTGCGTCGCCGTGTCGATGCCGCCGCCGACGTGCTGCAGGCTCCCGGGGTCCTCCTCCAGGTGCGCCCGGCGGATGCGGACCGTGCGGCGCTCGCCCTCGACGCTCACTTCCAGCTCGCCGTCCCGACAGATGGGCTCGTCGTACTGGGTGATCTGGAAGTTCTTGGGCAGGTCGGGGTAGTAGTAGTTCTTCCGGTGGAACCGCGTCTCCTCGGGGATGTCGGCGTCGATGGCCTTGCCGACCTTCACCGCGGCCTCGACGGCCCCCTCGTTCAGCACCGGGAGCGCCCCGGGCAGCCCGAGACAGACCGGGCAGACGTTCGTGTTCGGTTCCTCCGTCGGCTCCGTCGAGCAGCCACAGAAGATCTTCGTCTCCGTCTCCAGTTGGACGTGGACCTCCAGTCCGATGACCGCCGCGAGGTCGCCCTCCTGGGCAGCCTGCGTACTCATTGCGACTGGGTTCGGCGTGTACTGGTTAAAGCGTGACGGGTTCCGCGTTCGAGTGTGGCTCTCTGGATTGTATCCCGTACCTGGCGGACCAATACCGCGAACAGCCAGAAAGCCCCGCGGTTCTCGACTCGGGAGGCTCGCTGCGGTCCTCACTCCGTTGCGGTCCTTGCGTCGCCTTCCTTCGCCGAGAACCGCGCCCCTTTCAGACCCACCCCGTACAGCACCACACCTCACACCTCCCCAGCCTCCTGCGGTGCTCACTCCGTTGCGCTCCTCGTCCCTCGCACGTGCATGGCGAGCGGCCTCCGGCACGCTCGCCAGTCGCGCGCCTTGCCGGCTAGTTCGACGACGCCGCCACCAACCACACGGCCAAGACACCCCGCGCCGGCAGGCGCGTGGGTGTCGAGGGGGAGGGCTGGCGCGGTTGCGGTGCTGTCGGGTGGGACTGAAAGGGGCGGCGGGGTACGCGAACCCGGACGAAGCAAGGACCGCAGCGGAGCGAGGACCGCAGCGAGTCCCGGGAGCGTACCCCGTCGGGGCTTTCTGGCTGTTGGCGGGTCCTGTGACTCAGACGGTCGGCGGGGCTTTCTGGCTGTTACCGGTCTGCGCAAGGCTTTCGGCTGGCGGAACCGCTGTCCCATAGAACCGCACTGAACACGGTCCACGTCGCAGACAGAACGTTGACACGGGAGGGGGCCCAAGGGCAGGCAGATGACCGAAACGGCGGACGTCTCGAAGACGCGGGCGTGGGTGATGGCGGCGCGGCCACAGACGCTGCCGGCGGCGGCGTCGCCGGTCCTGGTGGGGACGGCGGTGGCGTACTACGGTGGGGTGTTCGAGCCGGTGGCGGCGCTCTTTGCCTTCATCGGGGCCGCGCTCATCCAGATCGGGACGAACTTCGCGAACGACTACTACGACGCGGTGCAGGGCGCCGACACCGAGGACCGCGAGGGGTTCACGCGGGTCACAGCGGGCGGGCTCATCGAGCCGGCGGAAGTCAAGCGCGCGATGGTGCTGACGTTCGCGCTGGCCATCGTCTCCGGCGTCTATCTCGTCTACGTCGCCGGCGTGCCCATCCTCGTCGTCGGACTCGTGAGCGTGGCCTGCGGCGTGGCGTACACGGGCGGGCCGTACCCGCTGGGCTACCACGGGCTGGGCGACGCCTTCGTCTTCGTCTTCTTCGGGCTCGTCGCGGTGACCGGCACCTACTACGTGCAGGCGGCGGCGCTGGTCGGCGAGCCGCTGGCGACGGGGCTCGTGGACGCGCCGGACCTGGCCCTCGCGCTGGTCGCCAGCCTCCCGATGGCGGCCATCTCGACGAACATCCTCGTGGTGAACAACGTCCGCGACCGCGGGGAGGACGCCGAGACCGGCAAGGAGACGCTGGTCGTGAAGTTCGGCTACGGCCTCGGGCGGGCGGAGTTCGTCGCGATGTTCGCGCTGGCGTACCTCACGCCCGTCGCGCTCGTCGTCGGCTACGGCGTGCCGGCGACCGTCCTCCTGTCTTGGCTCTCCCTGCCGCTGGCGTGGAACGTGACAACGACGGTGCTGAACCGGACCGACGGCGCGGCGCTGAACCCCACCCTCGAACGCGTCGGCCAGCTGCTCGCGCTGTACGCGCTGCTGTTCTCCGTCGGCTTCGTCGTCCCGGAGACGGCGCTCGGCGGCGTGCTGGCGGTCACGGCCCCTGCCGTGCCGGCTCCGGCGGAGGTGGCCTGATGCGGGTCGAGACGCGCGACTTCGCCGTCTCGCTCGCTCGGCCGCTGGCGACGGCGCGCGGCGAGCTCACCGACCGCCAGGGCGTGCTCGTCCGGGTCGAGGACGGGGGCGAGACCGGCATCGGTGAGGCGACCCCACTGTCGTCGTGGACCGAGTCGCTGGGGGACTGTCGGTCCGCGCTCTCGGACGCGGCGGACCGGCTGAACGCGGGCGACGCGACACCCGGCGAGGTGCTCGGGGACCTCATCGACACACCGGCCGCCCGCCACGGGCTCTCGCTCGCGTTCGCCGACCTGCGTGCCGGCCGCCGCGGGGAGCCGCTCTACCGCTTCCTCGGCCGCGGGAGCGAGCGCGAGGCCGTGCCGGTCAACGCGACGGTCGGCGACGGCGACCGGGCGGAGACCGTCGCCGCAGCCGAGGAGGCCGTCGCTGCGGGTTACGGCGCGGTGAAGCTGAAGGCCGGGACCCAGCCCGTCGCGGACGACGTGGCGCGGGTACAGGCGGTCAGGGACGCGGTCGCCCCCGACGTGGAACTGCGCGTCGACGCCAACGGCGCGTGGGACCGCGAGCAGGCGACCGAAGCGTTCGAGTCCTTCGCCGACGCCCAGGTCCGCTACGTCGAACAGCCGCTCCCGGCGGACGATCTCGAGGGTCACGCCGCCCTCCGGGGCGGACGGGTCGGCGTCGCACTCGACGAGTCGCTGGCGAGCCACCCCGTCGAGGCGGTGCTGGACGCCGGCGCGGCCGACCTGCTCGTCCTGAAACCGATGGCCGTCGGCGGCGTCCAGCGCGCGAAGCGGGCCATCCTGCAGGCGCGCGAGGAACGGGTCGCCTCCGTCGTCACGACGACGGTCGACGCGGCGGTCGCCCGGACGGCGGCGGTCCACCTCGCCGCCTCGGTGCCGGGGATCTCTGCCTGCGGGCTGGCGACGGCGGACTGGCTCTCGACCGACGTGGGGCCGGACCCCTGCCCGGTCGACGACGGCGTCATCGAGGTGCCGCAGGGGCCGGGCCTCGGCGTCGAGGGGGTGTGGGAGTGAGACCGCCGACGACGTGGCCGTCGGCGGACCTGCTCGCCGAGCGCGCGAGCCGGACCCCGGAACGCGAGGCGCTGGTCGCCGCCGGGACCGACGCGTCGTGGACGTACCGCGAGCTCCACGCAGCCGTCGACGACCTCTCGTCCCGGCTCGACACCCACCTCGACGGCCACCGCCTCGGCGTACTCTCTCCGACGCGCCCCGCCGTGGCCCACCTCCTGTTCGCCGCGTTCCGCCTCGGCGTCCCGCTCGTCCCACTGAACGTCCGGAACGCGACCGCCGAACTCGCCGAACAGGCCGAGCGCGCCGACCTCGACGTGCTGGTCTGCACGGCGGAGACGCGGAAGACGGCCGACGCGGCCGCGCCCGACGGCTGCACGGTTGCGAGCGTCGACGACGGGACGGGCCTGGCATGGGTCGACGAGTCGGGCGGGAGCGGGGCGTCGGAGCCGGTGACGCCGCCGGCCGACGACGACGCACCCGACCCCGATTCGGAGGCGCTGCTCGTGTTCACCTCCGGGACGACCGGCCGTCCGAAGGGCGTTCGACTGACCGTCGCCAACCTCGTCGCCAGCGCCACGGCCTCTGCCTTCCGCCTCGGCGTCGACCGCACGGACCGCTGGCTCGTGCCGCTCCCGACCTACCACGTCGGCGGACTGGCACCCATCGTCCGGTCGACGCTGTACGGAACGACGACAGTCCTCGGGCCAGGCGGTGGCTTCGACGCGGAGACGACGGCGAGGAACCTCGACGAGCACCGTTGCACGTCCGTCTCGCTCGTCCCGACCATGCTCGACCGGCTGCTCGACGTCGGGTGGACGCCTGACAGCCGGCTCCGGGTCGTCCTGCTGGGCGGCGCGCCCGCGAGCCAGGGGCTGCTGGACCGCTGTGCCGAGCGGGACGTGCCCGCGTGGCCGACCTACGGCATGAGCGAGGCCGCCTCGCAGGTGACGACCGCGCCGCCCGAGGCCGCCCGCGAGCACCCCGGCACCGTCGGACAGCCGCTCGTGAACGTCACCCTGCGCGTCCTCGACGCCGACGGCGAGCCCTGCGAGCCGGGCGAGCGCGGCGAACTCGTCGTCGACGGTCCACAGGTAACGCGCGGGTACCTCGACGACGAGCACACGGACGACGCGTTCTCCGAACTGGGCCTGCACACCGGCGACGTGGGCTACCGCGACGCCGACGGACGGCTCTGGGTGACGGGCCGGCTGGACGACCTGCTCGTCTCCGGCGGCGAGAACGTCGACCCGAACCGGGTCGCGGCGGTGCTCCGGGAGCATCCCGCGGTCGCCGACGTGGCCGTCGTCGGGCTCGACGACCCCGAGTGGGGCGACCGGGTCGCGGCGCTCGTCGTCGGCGACTGCTCGGTGGCGGAGCTCGAGGCCTACGCCCGGGAGCACCTCGCCGACCACGAGCGCCCGCGAACGGTCGCATTCGCCGACGAGCTCCCGCGGACCACGTCCGGAACGGTCGACCGCGGCACCGTCCGCGAGTTGCTCCGGGCCGGCTGCGAGTGAGCCCCCGACGGCCGCTCAGATGGTCAGGATCTCGTAGCCCTCGTCCGCGAGCTGGGCGACCGCCGGTGCGTGCTCGTCGCTGTCGCTGAGGAGCGTCACGCCCGACCGCTCGCAGGCTTCCTTCGAGTCGAAGGCGCTCGCGCAGTAGCCACACGCACCGGCGAGCAGCCCGCGCTGCTCGACGAGCTTCCAGTTTCGGCTGAACGGCCGGCCGGGGTCCTCGGCGAACTCGGCGGGCCACTTCGTCGCCACGCCGTCGAGGAACACGTCGACCTCGTAGCCCGCGTCGTCGAGCTCGATGGCGTACTGGAACCCGTTGCCGGCGGCCGCGAAGTCGTCGGGGCCGGCGTTCATGAGGATGGCGTACTTCGTGTCGCTGGGCCCGTCACCCCCTGTCGTGTGGTTGCCGGTGGTCGTCCCGCCGTCGGCCGTCGTGTCGCCCCCGGTCGTCGTCTCCCCTCCGCCGAACAGCGATTCGAGTAGTCCCATTCGGATTTCGCTTGGTAACCCGGTACAAAACAGTTTCCTCGGTCGGGCGTGACAGATGGACAACCGTTTCCTCGGGGTCAGTCCGAACCAGACCGGCCGTGTTCGTCGACCTCGCCCGCGACGACGCGGGTCGAGGAGATGCGGTCGCCGTCCTCGGCCAGCACGAGCGGGACGACGACCGCGACGAGGGGTTCGAGGCCGTTCTCGCGGCGCTCGTCGTTCAGGTCCGGCACCTCGTCGGCGGTCTCGCGGGAGACGACGACCGCGTCGAGGCCCCCGTCGCTCGCGGCGAAGTCGTGCTCGCTGGCGATCTCGCGGAGCTCGACCGGCCGCCCCCAGCGGTCGAGGGCGTCGAGTTCGCGTCGGAGCGCGTCGGCGCGGTCGGTGAACGCGGGCACCGCGCGCTCCCGGCTGCTGTTCGCGAACCGGTCCCCCGTCAGCCCCACGACCACGCCGTCGGCACCGACCTCCAGGGCGGTCGCGAGCAGGGCGCGGTGTCCGTCGTGTATCGGCCCGAACGTCCCCGCGACGGCGACTCGCATGGGTCACCCATCGCCCCCCACCGGCTTAGTCGACGGGGGCGATTTATCCCCACCCGTTCCCTACGGAAGCGCGTGTGCACGCTCACCCTCGCCTGGCGCGTCTTCGACGAACCCGTCGTGGTCGCCGCGAACCGCGACGAACTGCTCGACCGGCCCGCTGTCGCCCCCGCCGTCGTGGAGACCGACCCACGCGTCGTCGCCCCTCGCGACGAGGAGGCCGGCGGCACCTGGATCGGCTACAACGAACACGGCGTGTTCGTCGGCGTGACGAACCGCTGGCTCGACGGCGACCTCGCTGGCGAGCGCTCGCGCGGCCTGCTCGTGCGCGACGCGCTGCGCCAGCCGACCGCAGCCGCGGCCGCCGAACTGGTCGAGCGGGCGGTGGCCGACCACGCGTACCAGGGGTTCCACCTCGTCGTCGCCGACCCCGAGGACGCGCGCTTGCTCTCGTGGGACGGCGAACTGACCGTCACCGAGTTCGAGCCCGGTGTCCACGTCGTCGTCAACGTCGGCGCGGACGACACGTTCGACGTCCCGGACCGTCGCCGCGAGCCCGGCGAGCGGCAGGCCGAGGCAGTCGGTCGCATCCGCACGGAACTCGACCCCCGCGACGGCGAGACGGCCCGCGAGTGGCGCGACCGGGCCGCAGCCGTCCTCGGCGACCACGAGTTCGGTGTCTGCGTCCACGACCCCGAGGGTCGGTTCGGGACGCGCTCGTCCTCGCTCATCGTCCTCGGCGACGAGCCCGCGTACCACTTCGCCGACGGCCCGCCCTGTGAGACGGCCCACGAGCCGGTGGTCCTCGAAGGGCAGGTTTAAGCGGGACGACCGACGTACTACGGACGTGATAGCCATGCCTGTCGCATCGACGACACGGGGGTGGTCGGCGTGAGCGTCGCAGAGGAGGAGCTGTCGGCCGACGAGCTCGCGGGACTCGAACTCGTCAGAGAGACCGGTGGCATCCACCAGAGCGACTTCTGGAAGGAGCTCGACGTCTCCTCGCGCAAGGGCTCGCGCATCGCCGAGTCCCTGGTCGAGAAGGAGCTCGTCGACCGGGAGGAGACGGTGTACGAGGGCCACAACACGTACCTCATCACGCCCGTCGCCCGCGACCTGGAGTTCTCGCTGCTGATGGCCGGCGACATGCTCTCGCCGTACATCGGCGAAGAGGAGGCCGACCCACAGTCCGACGCCTTCACGCAGTGGATAATGAACCTCGCGTACGAGGAGTAAGTAACAGCAGTCCGTCTTTTCGCCCGGCTACACCGTCGGGTGCCGCCGTTCGACCAGCACGAACGGGTCGCGCTCCCTGTTGTAGTAGCCCACGTCGCCGTCGATGGCCTCGATGATGCGACGGTGGACCTCGCGTGCGGCCCGTCCCTCGTCCGGCGAGAGGTTGTGCCGTCGCCGGAGCCGTGCCCAGAACGTCCCGTCCAGCCAGAACAGCGTCTCGTCGTTCGACTGGTAGGTCAGTTCGCCCTCCTCGCGCAGGTCCTCGGGACCGAGTCCGCGGCCCGAGAGCTGTGCCCGTGCCAGGACGGCGACGAGCTGACGCCGCGAGATCGGCGCGTGCAGTGCCACGTCGTCGATCAGGTCGTCGAAGTAGTCCTCGACGAGGTCGCAGGCACGCGAGAACTCGTCGAACTCGACGTCCGTCTCCTCTGTGATTCGCATTGTGTCTCACCCCCCGAACGCCGCCCTCAACGACGGTCGGATTCGTGTACAGATATCACGAAGTCGAGTATAAGTATTGTGGACGACTCACGTCTCGATATCCGAGACGGTGGCGGGGTGGAATCCAGCGGGGCCGATACATTCACACGGGAGAACGGGGCGGCCGCGTCAGTCCAGCGCGCTGGCGGCGCGGATGATGGTCTCCTCGCCGAACGCCGGGCCGACGAGCTGGAGGCCGACGGGAAGGCCGTCCGTCTCGCCCGCGGGTACGGAGATGGCGGGGAGGTCCGCGAGGTTCACCGGCACCGTGTTGGCGTCGGCGAGGTACATCTTCAGCGGGTCCGAGAGGCTCTCGCCGAGCTCCATCGGCGGGACGGGCATCGTCGGCGAGGCGAGCACGTCCGCCTCCGACAGCGCCTCGTCGAAGTCCTGCTTGACCCAGGCGCGGGCATCCTGTGCCTTCCTGTAGTACTTGTCGTGATAGCCGGCCGAGAGGGCGTACGTCCCGAGCAGGACCCGGCGCTTGACCTCCGCGCCGAAGCCCTCCTCGCGGGCCTTCCCGAACACCTCGTTCCAGTTGCCGTCGTAGCCGCCGGAGTGGCCGTAGCGCACGCCGTCGAACCGGGCGAGGTTCGAGGACGCCTCGGACATCGCGATGACGTAGTACGCCTGCACCGCGTACTCGACCGATTCGAGGCTGACCTCGTGGGTGGTCGCGCCCTTCGATTCCAGCTCGTCGAGCGCGGCGTAGAACTGCTCCTTGACGCCCTCGTCGGCACCCTCGACCAGTTCGGTCGGGACGCCGATGGAGAGCCCGTCCACGTCGCCGTCGGCGGCCGCGGCGTACTCCGAGTCAGCTGCCTTCTCGCGGGTCGTCGCGTCGCGGTCGTCCGGCCCGGCGATGACGTCGAGGAGTTCGGCGGCGTCCTCGACGGTCGCGCCGAACGGGCCGATCTGCTCCAGCGAGTTGGCGTAGGCGACGAGGCCGTAGCGCGAGACCAGGCCGTAGGTCGGCTTGATGCCGACGACGCCGCAGAACGCCGCGGGGCAGCGGACCGAGCCGCCGGTGTCGCTGCCGAGCGCGAGGTCGGCCTCGCCCGCTGCGACGGCGGCGGCGGAGCCACCGGAGGACCCGCCCGGCACGCGGCCCTCGGCGACGGGGTTCTCGGTCGGGCCGAAGGCGCTCGTCTCGGTCGTCGTCCCCATGCCGAACTCGTCCATGTTCGTCTTGCCGACGATGTCCGCGCCGGCCTCCTTCAGTCGCCGGACGACCGTCGCGTCGTACGGCGGCACGTAGTCGTCGAGCATCGCCGACCCGCAGGTCGTCCGGACGCCCGCGGTCGAGATGTTGTCCTTGACGGCGACGGTCTTCCCCGCGAGCGGGCCGTCGTCGGCCCCCTCGACCGTCTCCTCGGTGATGAAGATGCTCATGAGACGTTCGGCCCCTTGAAGTAGCCGTCCTCTGTCTCGTCGGCGTTCGCCAGCGCCTCGTCCTGGGTGAGGCCCTCTCGCACCTCGTCGGGACGCATCACGTTGACGAGGTCGGCCTCGCGCTCGACCGTCGGCACCTCGTCGAGGGCGTCGAAGTAGTCGAGGATGTCGGCGAACTGGTCGGCGAACTCGTCGACCTCGTCCTCGTCGAGGTCGACCCGCGCCAGCTCGGCGACGTGGCGCACGTCGTCGGGCGTCGCCTCGGTGTCGCTCATGCGCCAACGAAGTCGGTTCCGCCGAGTAAGCGTTTCGATACGGGGTTGGTTCGGGGACGGGTCGACGACGGTCCGCCGGTCGGATGGTTACCAGTAGGTTACCAAAACAGAAAAAAATTCTGTGCGAACGATGACTAGATAGCTCGGAAACCCAACGAGAGTTAGCCAAAGCGTTTAAGTCCTCCTCGCCGCAACAGTTTGCGTACGACCCCCCGTTCTGAACACCCGTTCAGACCCCCCACAATGACTGACACGAGTATCCGACGCCAGCAGACCGACGAGAGTCGGGAGGCGCGAACGACCGAGACGGAACCGACCGAGCAACTGCGGACCTGTCCGGAGTGTAGCGGTCGGCTGATCGATGACGACGAGCACGGCGAGACCGTCTGTGACGACTGCGGGCTCGTCGTCGAGGCGGACTCCGTCGACCGCGGACCCGAGTGGCGAGCGTTCGACGCCGCCGAGAAGGACTCGAAGTCCCGCGTCGGCGCGCCGACGACGAAGATGATGCACGACGACGGCCTCTCGACGAACATCGGCTGGCAGAACAAGGACGCCTACGGCCGCCAGCTCAGCTCGAAGCAGCGCCAGAAGATGCAGCGGCTACGCACCTGGAACGAGCGCTTCCGAACCCGCGACAGCAAGGAGCGCAACCTGAAGCAGGCCCTCGGCGAGATCGACCGCATGGCCAGCGCGCTCGGCCTGCCGAAGAACGTGCGCGAGACCGCGTCGGTCATATACCGCCGCGCGCTCGGCGAGGACCTGCTCCCCGGCCGCTCCATCGAGGGCGTCGCCACATCGTCGCTGTACGCCGCGGCCCGCCAGGCCGGCACGCCGCGCAGCCTCGACGAGGTGTCGAACGTCAGCCGCGTCGAGCGCGACGAGATCGCCCGCACCTACCGCTACGTCGTCCGCGAACTCACCCTCGAGATCCAGCCCGCCGACCCGGTGAGTTACGTTCCCCGATTCGCCAGCGAGCTCGGGGTGAGCGACGAGGGCGAACGCCGGGCCCGCACCCTGCTGGAGACGGCCAAGCGCGAGGGCATCCACTCCGGAAAGTCGCCCGTCGGCCTCGCCGCTGCCGCCGTCTACGCCGCCTCGCTGCTCGCCAACGAGAAGGTCACGCAGAGCGAGGTCAGCGACGTCGCCAACATCTCCGAGGTCACCATCCGGAACCGCTACCACGAGCTGCTCGAGGCCGAACACCCGGCCTGAGACCCTACTCCCGGCGTCGGTACTCCTCGTCGGACGGGAACCACCTCGACCCGTACTGCACCACCGCCAGCAGCGCCGCCGCCGTCAGCCCGAGCACCGCCAGCCAGAAGCCGCCGAGCTGGAGGACGTCGTCGGTGCCGCCCGCACAGTCCTCGAACTCCCGTCCCTCGACCTCGTACAGCGTCCCCTCGAACTGGATGGTCCGGTTCGCCAGCTCGCTTTGGTACCGTTCGGGCTGCACGAACACCGTCCGGTTCTCCCGGACCGCGATGCCGACCGGCTCCTGTACGTCCCGTGAGAGGTCTCCCGCCTCCACCACCGGGCGGTCCGTCTCGTTCACCTTCGTCAACGAGACGCCGACCTGCGTCTCGCAGTTGTCCGAGACGAGGAACGTGCCCGCCGCCGCGAGGCCAGCGCCGAGGAGGAGGACCAGCAGGGAGAGGGCGATGGCGAGCTCTCCCAGTCCGATGGTGCGCCCCGGGTCACGGTCGGCTGTCTCTGCTGCCATTCGTCGTTCGAACTGGCGGCCCACGCGAGTAAAGACGTTCGGTCCGCGGAAGCGACCGTGGCGGTTCGGTCCCGTCGACGCTGGCGACCTGGACGGGTGGCGCTGCGGCAGGGGCAGGCTGTGGCCCGCCGGGGGTTTACAACAGGTGTAAACTCTCCCCCGCTGACGCGGCAGGACAGGAGTCACTCCCCGGCGACCAGCGACTCGACGTACCTCGTCACGTGGTCGTCCATCCGCCGCTTGTAGCCGGCCTGCCGGGCGAGCCGGTCGAGCTCCCGGGACGCCAGGCTCCCGTACTGGACGGCCTTCTTGTCCCGGTCCGCGACGGACTCGGGAACCCACTCCCGTGCGGCGAGCCGGAGCGCCCGCTTCCGCGTCCCTGCGTCGTCCACGAGCAGCTCGCCGGGCAACGGCAGCGCAGCCTCGACGACCGCGTCGTACAGCAGGGGCGCGACGGGCTCGACACCGGCACCCCGCAGGGAGAGCACGTCGCGTTCGAGCTGGTCGGGCAGGCTCAGAACCATCTCCCGAACCGCGCCACGGACCGTCCCGGCCTCGACCCGCGGGTCGTCGGGTGCCTTCGCGACCTTGGCGTAGCCGCCGAACAGCTCGTCCGCGCCCTGGCCGACCGCGAGGTGGTCGTAGCCGTCGGCGGCGACGCGCTCGGCGACCAGGTAGAGCGGGAGGGAGATCTGCACGTCCATCGCGTTCGTGCGGCCCGTCGCGCCGACGATCTCGGGGACGGCGCGCTCGATGGCCTCGTGTGTGAGTTCGACGACGGTGAGGTCGACGCCCATCGCGTCGGCGGCGGTCCGGGCGGCCTCGACGTCGTGGCTGTCGGGGAAGCCGGCGACGTAGCAGGGGCCGTCGACGAGTGCGGCGACGAGCGCGGAGTCGACGCCGCCGGAGAACGCGACCGCGATGTCCACCTCGGGGAGGCTGGCCGCGCTCTCCCGGATGGCCGCCTGGAGGTCGGCGACCGCGGCGTCGACGTCGGTCGCCGGCTCGGGGTCGGGGAGCGTCCAGACCTCGGTTTCCCGTCCGCCGGCGCTCCGGCGGACACCGGCGGGGAGGCTTCGGGGGTGGTCGAGTTCGGTCGGGTCGAACGCCCAGCGCCGGTCGTCGTCGCTGGCGTCGCTCCCGTCGTCGGAATCGTCGACGAAGATCGGCCGCCTGCCGAGCACGTCGCGGACGAGTGCGCCGTCGAGTTCGCCCGCGAAGCCCGCCGTTCCGGGGAGCGGGCCCCCGGTTTCGAGTGCGCGCCGAACCGTCGCGGCGCAGGCACCGTCGAGCGTCACGGCAGGAACTCGTGCATCCGGTTCTTCACGCGCCGCTTCGCCCCGCCGGCGGCCTGCCGGAAGCTGATGCGCCAGGGCGTCCGCTTCCCCTCGACCGTCGTCCGACCCTCGCGGATGGCGTCGAGCACGCCCTGGACCGTGGGCTCGTCGGGGTCGACGCGGGTGACCGCCTGCCCGACCATCTCGCTGATGTGGGCGTCGCTCCCGGCGGTCATCGGCATGCCGTACTCGCGGGCGAAGCGCTCGGCCTGCCGGTTCGACCGGCCGGTGAGGAGCCGGGAGTTGTACACCTCGATGGCGTCGGCCGTCGCCAGCTCCGCGCGGGTGATGTTCTCCATGACGCCGCTTCTGGACTCCTGGAACGGGTGTGGGACGACGGCGATGCCGCCGAGGTCCCTGATGATGTCGAGCGTCTCCTCGAAGGGGCGGCCCTGCGGGACCAGCTCCTCGACGCCGAGCGCGAGCACGTGTCCGTCGGCGCTCGTCACCTCCATGCCGGGGATGCCGAGCAGGCCGTACTCGGGGGCCTTCTCGGCGGCGTCGAGACTGGCGTCGATCTCGTCGTGGTCGGTCACCGCCAGCGCGTCGAGGCCGACAGCCTCCGCCTGCGCGAGGAGCAACTCGACAGGGTCCCGGCCGTCGTACGACAGCGACGAGTGGGAGTGCAACTCGACCGATAGCACGCCCCGAGCTACCGGCGGGAGGGCTAAAAGCACCTCGATACGTCCGTCAGGTATCGTGTTCGCCGCCGTCACGTCGGCCGCGACGCTGCGCCCGGGCCGGAAGTGGTTTATTTCCAACCGAAGAACCGGAGGGCAAATAGATGCCGACGGACGTCCCGTGTCGACGGCCCCACAGTCGCTGGCGGAGCCGGCTGCTCCGCGGGGTCGTGTCCACCGGCCCGCCCCGACGCGACGACTCCGTCGGAGGTGACGGCCATGCACCGTGACGACTCGCTCTCGGCCGGCAGGCTGTTCTTCGGGTTCCTCGGGCTCTCGGCGGTGTCGGCGCTCTCCCTCGGAATCCTGGTCGCGGCCGGTGCGACACCTGTGGCCACGGCGGTCGGCATCGCCGACACCTGGCTGCTGCTGTGTGCCGTCCTCACCCCGTTCCTGATGGCGCAGTACCGCCACCTGTTCCTCGGCGCGGTCGCGGACCTGGTCCGGTTCCTCCACCCCGGCCGGACCGCGGAGTCCGGGCCGATCCTCCTCCTGTTCGAGACGTTCGCGACGGCCGTGCTCGCCCACGGGACGCTGACGATGCTCTTCCACGCCGAGCTCGGCGGCGGGGGAAGCGTCAACTACGATCCGTTCTCGGCCGCGGACGCCCTCGGCTGGGAGACGGTGCTCGGCGTCGGTGAGATCGGTGCCGTGCTCGTGTTCGTCGCCGGCTGGCTGCTGTGGGGTGCCGCCTGGGTGGTGGAGGGGCTGGCGGTGACCGAGAGCGGGTGAGTGTTCACGAACGTGCGCATAGAAACGCATAAACCGCCCCGGTATCGACATGAGGATGAATGAGCCTCGCCGACTCCGACCGCGAACTCGTCGTGGACGAACTCGGGCGCGACCCCACACCGGCGGAGGCCGCGCTCTTCGAGAACCTCTGGAGCGAACACTGCGCGTACCGCTCCTCCCGCCCCCTGCTCGGGGCGTTCGACTCCGAGGGCGACCAGGTCGTCGTCGGTCCCGGTGACGACGCCGCCGTCGTCGCCCTGCCGGAGCCCTCGGGCGACGGCTACTCGGACACGTACATCACGCTGGGCGTCGAGAGCCACAACCACCCCTCCTACGTCGACCCGTTCGACGGTGCGGCGACCGGCGTCGGCGGCATCGTCCGCGACACGCTGTCGATGGGCGCGTACCCCATCGCGCTCGCCGACTCGCTGTACTTCGGCGAGTTCGACCGCGAGCACTCGCGCTACCTGTTCGAAGGGGTCGTCGAGGGAATCAGCCACTACGGCAACTGCATCGGCGTCCCCACCGTCGCCGGCAGCGTCGACTTCCACCCCGACTACGAGGGCAATCCGCTCGTCAACGTCGCCTGCGTCGGCCTCACCGACGCCGACCGGCTGGTCACCGCCGAGGCACAGGAACCGGGCAACAGGCTCGTCCTCGTCGGCAACGCGACCGGGAGAGACGGCCTCGGCGGCGCGTCGTTCGCCAGCGAGGACCTGAGTGAAGATGCGGAAACTGAGGACCGCCCGGCGGTGCAGGTCGGTGACCCCTACGCGGAGAAGCTGCTCATCGAGGCCAACGAGCTGCTCGTCGAGGAGAACCTCGTCCAGTCGGCACGGGACCTCGGCGCGGCCGGCCTCGGGGGTGCATCCTCCGAACTCGTCGCGAAGGGGGGCCTCGGCGCGACCATCGAGCTCGACCGGGTCCACCAGCGCGAGCCGAACATGAACGCACTGGAGATCCTGCTCGCCGAGTCCCAGGAGCGGATGTGCTACGAGGTCCGCCCGGCTGACGTCGAGCGCGTACAGGAGGTCGCCGAGCGCTTCGACCTCGGCTGCTCGGTCATCGGCGAGGTGACCGACGGCAACTACGTCTGCACGTTCGCGGGCGAGGACGGCGAGCGCGAGACGGTCGTCGACGCACCCGCCGAGTTCCTGGGCGACGGCGCGCCGATGAACGACCTGCCGACCGAGGAACCGGCCGCGCCCGCGGTCGACCGGCCGGACGTCCCCCTCGCGGACGCGTTCGAAGCCGTCGTCGGAAGCCCGACCACGGCGTCGAAGCGCTGGGTCTACCGGCAGTACGACCACGAGGTCGGCGTGCGGACGAGCGTGCTGCCCGGCGACGACGCGGCACTCGTCGCGGTCCGCGAGACCGAGGGCGAGGACGGCGTCGGTACCGGACTCGCCATCTCGGCCGGCGCGGACCCGCTCTGGACGGAGTGCGCGCCCTACGACGGTGCCCGCGCCGTCGCGCTGGAGAACGCGACCAACCTCGCCGCGAAGGGCGCGACGCCCCTCGCCGCGGTGGACTGCCTCAACGGCGGGAACCCCGAGAAGCCCGACGTGTACGGCGGGTTCACGGGTATCGTCGACGGGCTCGCCGACATGTGTTCCGACCTCTCCGTCCCCGTGGTCGGCGGCAACGTCTCGCTGTACAACGACTCGCCGTCCGGCCCCATCCCGCCGACGCCGACCGTCGCGATGGTCGGCACGAAGGCGGGCTACGACGCGCCGCCGATGGCCGCCGCGGACGAGGGCGAGCTCCTGCTCGTCGGCGACCGGTCGCTCGCCGGTGAGGACGGTGCACAGCCACTCGGCGGCTCGGAGTACCTCGCCCGCAACGGCGGCTCCGACACGTTCCCCGAACTTCCGGCGGACCCTGCAGGCTTCGTCGAGGCCCTGGCCGCGGTCGCCGACGCGGACCACGTGCAGGCGACCCACGACGTGAGCCACGGCGGCCTCGCCGTCGCGCTCGCCGAGATGGTCCACGACGACGCCGGCCTGCGGGTCGCACTGCCCGAGCAGGGCGGCCTCGACTCCCGGCGCGAGCAGACCGGCCTCCTGTTCAACGAACAGCCCGGTCGCGTGCTCGTCCAGACGACCGACCCGGACGCCGTGCGCGAGGCGTTCGTCGGCGTCGCACCCGTCGCCAGCATCGGCGAGGGCACCAGTGACGGGCGGCTCGCGCTGACGACGTTCTGGACGGAACTGGCGTACGACGCCGCGGACATCGCGGATCTGCGGTCGGTCATCGCCGACACGATGGAGTAAAAAACGGGTCGATGCCCGGTCGACCCCGGTCGACTGCTGTGCTGTTACTGCTGTGCCTCTAGATGCGAGCTGATCTGTTCGAACTCGTCGACGAAGGTGTCGTAGTCGTAGTGCTGTGCGTGGATTATCGAGCTCCACCGCGTCGTCATGCTCGCGAGGACGCCGACCTCTGCGAGCTCCTCCTCGCTCGCGCCGTGCATCTGGGCCGCGCCCCTGTGGAACGCCTGGCAGTACGGACACTTCAACGTGGCCGCGACCGCGAGCTCGATGAGCTCGCGGTACTTCTCCGGAATCTCGCTCTCGCCGAGGGCATACTGCTTGAACACGGGCCACTCGTGGACCATGTCGTCCTCGGGGACCGCCGCCATGAAGCCGGGGACGATGCCCAGTGTCTCCTCGATGTCCGAGAGGGTCTCGTCGTAGCTCGCCGTCTCTGATAGTGCCATGGGTGTGCCTCCTTGGAGCCTCCGGACGGCTGCTGGTGCTGTCGTCGCCGCGTGGAGCGGCCACCCGGAGACCACTGTGATGGACGCTAGCAACCAGCATAAACGTACGTGAACCGGTCTCCTCGACAGTCAGTCTGTCTCCCGGAGAGGTCGGAACCCGGTGACGGCCGTGTCGCGGCCCACAACGTTCCTGAACCGCTAGACCGGTTCCGAGGGCAGTTCACGGTATCTGGTGGCCACCAGTAGATATCTGACTCGACGTGGATAGCATCAGTTCCTGAGATGGTTCCCGCCGGTGCCACTGACGGTCCCGCGCACCAGCGACCACGAGGTGTCGTCGGGCCGGACGCCCGTCCGTGCCTGCCCGGACACGGGTCGGGGAATCCCCGTCATCTTCATATACTCCAAGTAGCAACACGAGTACGATGCCTTCGCACACCGGGGGGCGGTGAGTCGTGGCGGACTCGCCCGCGGTCCTCATCGTCGAGGACGAACCCGACCTGGCGAACCTGTACGCCGCGTGGCTCAGGGACGCCTGTACCGTGAAGACGGCGTACAACGGGAGCCAGGCGCTCGAGGCGATGGACGAGTCCCGCGACATCGTCCTGCTCGACCGCCGGATGCCCGGCCTCTCCGGCGACCAGGTGCTCTCGACCATCCGCGAGCGCGAGCTCGACACCCGCGTCGCGATGGTGACCGCGGTCGAGCCCGACTTCGACATCATCCAGATGGGCTTCGACGACTACCTCGTCAAGCCGGTGTCGAGGGAGGACCTGCTCTCGACAATCGACCAGCTCCTCCTCCGGTCGACGTACGACGAGCAGATACAGCAGTTCTTCGCGCTCGCCTCGAAGAAGGCGCTGCTCGACTCCCAGAAGACCGAGGCCGAGCTGCGGGCCTCCGAGAAGTACGCAAGACTGGAGGACCGGCTGAACGTGATGCGCGCACAGATCGACGAGACCATCACCGAGCTGTCGAACCACGACGCGTACCGGCGGGTCTGTCAGGACCTCTCCAGAACCAACTGACTGCAGCCCCGCGACGCCGACCCGTTACTGCCGCGAGACCTCGAACGTGACCATCCCCGTCACGGAGAACTGCGTCCCGCCGGCCTGTCCCGTGGACACGTCGACCTCCCAGCCGTGCGCCTCGGCGATCTCGCGGGCGACGGCGAGCCCGAGCCCGGAGCGCTCGCTGCCGGTCGCCCGCTCGGGCTCGAACACGCGGTCGAACTCCGTCTCGGGGATGGCGGCGGCGTCGTCGAGGATGTAGAAGCCGGTGGGCTTGCCGGTGGCGTCGTCCTCGACGGGACCGATGCGGACCGTCGCGGTGCCCTCGGCGCGGGTGGTCACGTCGTTGAACACCGTCTCGAGCATGTGGACGAAGCGGGCGCGCTCTGCCCGCACGCTGCCCTCGAACTCGAGGTAGACGGTCATGTCCTCGGCGATGGACGCGTCGAGGGCGTCGGCCAGCGCGCTCTCGAAGTCCACCGAGGAGCGCGAGCCCATCGCGCTCTGGTCGCGGGCGAACTCCAGCACGTCGTCGACGAGCTCCTCGGCGCGGGTGAGCGTCTCGGTCACCGCGGGGTCCTGGCTCTCCGCGTCGAACTCGCTGGCGACCTCGTCGAGGTGCTGCTGGAGGTCCTCCGAGAGGATGTCCGCGACCGCACGAAGCCGCTCTGACTGCCGGGCGAGCGACTGCTTGCGGTCCTGCAGGAGCTTCTCGCGGTCGGACCGGTCGAGCGCGGCCTCGGTGTTCGACGCGAGCAGGGAGACGAGCTCCAGGTCGGTGTCGTCGAAGCCGTCGACGCGCGTCGAGCCGGTCATGATGACACCGTGGGTGCCGATGGGGACGATGATCTCGGAGCGAAGCGGGGTGTCCTCGTTGTAGAGACCCGTCTCCTCGGTGAGGTCGTCGAACATCTTCGGCTCGCCCTCGCGGTAGACGTCCCAGACGAGGCCCTCGCCCTCGTAGAACTGCGGGAGGCCGCCGAGTTCGGTGTGAGCGCCCATCGTCGCCGCCATCGGGTCGAGACAGCCGCGTTCGTCGTCGAGCAGCCAGACGCCGGAGATGGGCAGGTCGAGGAGTTCGCCGGCGGCGTGCACCGCCACGGAGCAGATCTCCGCGGCGTCCTCCGCGCCGAACAGCCAGCGGGTGACCTCGTGCAGCGAGTCGACGGTCTCCTCGTACTCGCGCTGCTCGGTCACGTCGCGGATGACGCCCGCGACGCTCGCGAGGCCCTCGCCGAGCGGCACCATCCGCATCTCGCCGATGCGCTCCTCGCCGTCCGCGTTGGTGAAGGCGAGCTCGAAGCGCTGGTAGCTCGTCTCGCCGGACTGCAGCGTCCCGATGGCCTCGCCGATGGCCATCGCGCCCTCGGAGTCGATGCTCGCGAGCTCTGGCAGCCGGCGGATGGGCTGGCCGACGAGCTCCTCGCGGGTCGCACCGAGGGTGTCCTCGATGGCCTCGTTCACGCTGGCGATGCGGTCGTCGTCGTCGACGGTGAGCACGCCGTCGTGGACCGCCTCGACGACGCGGGCGTGCTGTGCGAGCTCGTTCTCGCGCTCCTTCCGGTCGGTGATGTCGCGCAGGTAGACCGAGAGGCCGGACTCCGAGGGGTAGGCGTTGGCCTCGAACCACGTGTCGAGGGGGTTGTGGTACACCTCGAAGGAGACCGGTTCCTGTGTCTCCATCGCCTGGTGGAACCCCTCGGGGAACTGCGTCTCGACGGTCTCGGGGAACTCGTCCCACATCACCCGGCCGACGAGCTGGCGGCGCGACCGCTTGAGCATCGACTCGGCGCGGTCGTTGATGTACGTGAAGCGCCAGTCGGCGTCGAGCGCGAAGAAGGCGTCCTCGACGCGGTCGAGGATCGGGACCGAGCGGTCCGTCGCGTGTGGCCCGCTGTTCACCCTCCGTCCACCTCGTCGGATGGGCTCGGTCGGGGAGCGCGAGAGATGCTGAGACGAGAATCCATGGCTGCGGGGCTGTACGGGGCTACGTGATTCCCCTACTTACCTTTCGTGGCCAACCCCGCCACCGGCGTCGGGTGCATGGGGCGGCAGGCAGCCCCATCGACACCCGTCTCGTCACAGCGCGCGGACAGCTTCCCGGGCGTCGGTCGACCGTCCGAGAGGGTGCCATCGAGGCGGGAACCGGCGGGACGGGAGCGGACAGCGCCGCGAACTATCGGGCGGTGGCAACGTTCCGTGCCCAGACCAGCCGCCGCGACCCCGTCACGACGGCGGGAGGGCCCGCCAGACAAGAGTTAACTCGGTCCTCGCCGTGGCTCCGGTATGACAGTCGTCGTCGTGGGCGGTGGCATCGTCGGCATGGCGGCCGCGTACAGCCTCGCCGAGCGAGGCGTCGAGGTCGTCCTCTGCGAGAAGGGGTCGGTCGGCTCGGGGAGCACCGAGCGGTCGGCTGGCGGTATCCGGACCCAGTTCTCGACCCGGGTGAACGTCAAGCTCTCCCGGGCGAGCATCGACGTCTGGGAGTCCTTCGAGGAGGAGTTCGGCGTCGACATCGAGTACCGTCGCTCGGGCTACCTCTTCCTCGCCCGTGACGAGGCGACCGCCGACGACTTCGAGGCGAACGTGGCGATGCAGCGCGAGGAGGGCGTCGACAGCGAGCTGCTCGCCCCCGAGGACGCACGGGCGTACTGCCCCGGGCTCGACCCGGAGCCGTTCCGCGCCGCGACGTACTGCCCGACGGACGGGTTCGCCGACCCGCACCTCGCACTGCAGGGGTACTCGCAGGCCGCGGCCGAGGCCGGCGTCGACGTGCGGACGAAGACGCCCGTGACCGACGTGCACCGCGACGGCGGCGACGGGCGCGTCACCGGCGTCGAGACCCCCGACGGCACCATCGAGGCGGAGTACGTCGTCAACGCCGCTGGCCCGTGGGCGGGGCGTCTCAACGAGCTGGCCGGCGTGGACCTTCCCGTCGCACCGAAGCGCCGACAGGTCGCCGTCGTCGACCCGGAGACGCCGGTGCCCGAGTCCAACCCGCTGACCATCGACCTCGACACGGGGTCGTACTTCCGGCCCGAGCGGGAGGGTGCGGCGCTCGTCGGCGGCCACTTCGGCGGCGACGACCCGGACGTGGACCCCGAACGCTTCTCGACGACCGCGGATACCGACTGGACCATCGAGGCCGTCGAGCACGCCGCGGACTACGCATCCTACTTCGGCCCGGAGACCCGCATCAAGAACGGCTGGGCGGGGCTGTACGCCGTCACCCCGGACCACCACCCCATCGTCGAGGCGGTCGCGCCGGGCTACCTCACCGCCATCGGGTTCTCCGGGCACGGCTTCCAGCACGCCCCCGCGACGGGGCAGATCATCGCGGACCTCGTCGTCGACGGTGGGACCGACCTCGTGGACCTCGACGCGCTCTCCGCGGCTCGGTTCGAGCGCGGCGAGACCCACGACGAGCGGAACGTGGCCTGAGCGCCGGCGACGGGGCCGCCGTCGGCGGTCACCCGTTCAGAAGAAGTCGAGGACCGCGGCGTCGTTCTCGGGGAACAGCCGGTCGAGCGTGGCGAGCGTCTCGTCGTCCGCGGTCAGGTCGGTCGTCTTCGCCAGCCGGTCGGCCGGCGCGTAGCCGACGAGCAGCTGGGAGAGCGCGCCGACGTCGAGCTCGGCGTCGTGGTCCCCGTCGACGCGGTGGACCGTCCCCGCCCCGTCCGTCACGTCGAGCTGGAACGTCCCGTCGTTCCACGGCGCGAGCCCGTCCGAGACGGCGAGTGTGACCACGCCGTCGGCGTCGTAGGCGACGGTCTCCAGCGCGTCGGCCACGTCGACGATGCGGACCATCGGGCCGCCCTTCAGCTCCGTCTCGACGTCGCCCCGGTCGTCGACCAGGTCGGGCAGGACGGTGTCGGGCTGCTCGTGGAGCGTCACCGTGGAGACCTGCGAGTCGTGGTCGCGGCAGAACGCGAGGATGCGGAGGTACGCCTCGTGGTCGCGCGCCCGGTGCTCCCAGACGTTCAGCTCGCGACCGTCGTCGCCCTCGTCCACCTCGTAGATGACGTAGCCCCGCAGCTCGTCCTCGGTGCCCCAGCCGTAGACGAACGGGTCGTCCTCCCAGCCGGAGAACCGCCGGTGCCGCCACCAGTCCTCGTCGCGGTCGACGGTCAGGTCCATGTCCGCCGTGTCGGCGCGGTAGACGGCGTCGACGGCCGCCCAGTCGTCGCCGTCGAGCCGTCGCCAGCGGGCGTCACCGTCGGCCTGGCCGGTGCGCTCGGCCTCCGCGTCGGCGGCCGCGGCCGCGAAGTCGAGCGTCTCCGGCGGGCAGGAGATGTCGACGTACCGGTTCGCGGTCTCCCAGCCGTACTGCCGGTAGAAGCCGTACTCGAACGGCCAGAGCGCACAGATGGGTGCCTCGCGGTCGTGGTACTCCTCGACGGACGCTTCGAGCATCCGCCGGACGTTGCCGCCGCGGCGGTGCTCGGGCGGCGAGGCGACCGCGGAGAGCCCCGGCATCTCCACGGTCTCGCCGCGGAGCGTCGTCTCGAACCAGTAGTGCCGACAGACCGCGAGCGGCTCGCCGTCGTCGTCGAACACGCCGCGCTTCGCGCCGAGGCGGTCGCGCTCGTCCGCGTCGTCGGGGTCGTACTCCATCGCTTCGGGGCCGGCCTGGGGACGGAACGCGTAGGTGACGAACCCGTGGAAGGTCGCCGTCTCGTCGTCCGTGAGCGGGCGGTACGCTGTCATGGTCGAACGGGCAACGTCGCCGGGTAAGAAGGTTGCCGTAGTGGGCTAGTCGCTGCCACACCGCCGCCGGGGGCCGACCGGGTGTTGTGTGCGAGGGACGCAGGACCGAATGTTATTGTGCGCTACACGCACAGTTATGGGACGATGCTCGAACTGTACCAGTCGGAGGGCTGCCCGCATTCTCGGAAGGTCAGGGAGACGCTCTCGGCACTCGGCGTCTCGTACGTCGCACACAACCCACGACTCCCGGGCGACCAGGGCGGCGACGTGACCAACGAGACGACACACGACCGCCTCACGGCGGTCGGAGACGACAAGATACCGTACCTCGTCGATACGGACCGCGACGTCACGATGTACGAGAGCGACGACATCGTTGGCTACCTCGGGGAACACTACTCGTAGCCGAACTGCTCGAGAACACCGAGGCGCGGTGACGGTCCCCGACCCTCAGTCGGTGATGTACGCCTCGAACCGGTCCATCGCCTCGCGGAGGTCGTCGAGCCCGGTCGCGTAGGAGACCCGCAGGTGGCCCTCGCCACCGTCGCCGAACGCGTCGCCGGGGACCATCGCGACGCCTTCCTCCTCCAGCAGGCCCTCGGCGAACGCCTCCGCGGACTCGTCGGTGGGGACCTCCGGGAAGACGTAGAACGCTCCCTTCGCCCGGAAGCAGTCGACGCCCATCTCGTCGAACCGCGAGAGCACGAACCGCCGCCGGCGGTCGTACTCGTCGACCATCGCTTCGACCTCGGCGTCACAGGAGCGCAGGGCCTCCAGCGCGGCGTACTGCGCGGTCGTCGGGGCCGACAGCATCCCGTACTGGTGGATGCGGTTGATGGCGGCGACGACCTCCGGCGGGGCCATCGCGTAGCCCAGCCGGAGCCCCGTCATCGCGTACGCCTTCGAGAAGCCGTTGAAGACGACGGTGCGCTCGCGCATCCCCGGCAGGGTGGCGATGGAGGTGTGCTCGTTCTCGTACTGCAACTCGGCGTAGATCTCGTCGGAGAGCACGCCGAGGTCGTGCTCCCGGCAGAACTCCGCGACCGGTTCGAGCTCCTCGCCCGTCATCACCGCGCCGGTCGGGTTGTTCGGGTAGCACAGCATCAGCAGGTCGGCGTCGGCTGCGCCCGCCCGCTCCAGCGCCTCGTCGGTGAGCTTGAACTCGTCGGCCTCCCGGGTCGGCACGCGCAGCGGCTCTCCCCCGGCGAAGATGACGCCGGGGACGTACGAGATGTACGCCGGCTCGACCACCGCGACGGTGTCGCCGGGGTCGACGAGCGCGCGGAGCGCCGCGTCGACGGCCTCGCTCACGCCCGTCGTCACCAGTATCTCCTCGTCGGGGTCGTAGTCGAGGTCGTACCGGTCGTCGACGTGGCGCGAGATGGCCCGCCGCAGTTCGAGCAGCCCCCGGTTCGACGTGTAGCTCGTCCGGCCGCGCTCCAGCGAGTCGATGGCCGCGTCGCGGGCCGCCCACGGCGCGGAGAAGTCCGGCTCCCCGACGCCGAGCGAGATGACGTCGTCGCGCTCCTCGGCCAGCTCGAAGAACTTCCGGATGCCCGACGGCGGCACCGCCCGCACGCGCTCAGAGATGTCCAGCCCCATGGTCAGGGCGACACCGAGAGTCTATCGTCGTCGTCGTCGTCGTTCAGGACGACCCCGCCCTCTTTGTACGTCGTCATGATGTAGTGCGTGACCGTCTGGGTCACCTCGGGGACGGGCGCGACCTTCTCGCTGATGAAGATGGAGACGTCGTGCATCGACGCCCCCTCGACCTCCATGAGGAAGTCGTAGTCGCCGCTGACGAGTCTGAGCGTCTTCACCTGTGGGAAGCGAGCGAGCCGCTCGGCGATGTCGCCGTAGCCCGTCTCGCGGTCGAGGGTGACGTTGAGCTCCACCGTCGCACGGACCACCTCGCGGTCGGTCTTGTCCCAGTCGACGATGGCCTGATAGCCAGCGACGACGCCCTCCTCTTCCAGTGCCGCGAGTGCCGCCTCGACCTCGTCCTCGGTCAGGTCGGTCATGCGTGCGAGGTCCGCCGTCGTGTGACGTGCGTCCTCGACCAGCAGGTCGAGCAGGTCGTCCCGTGCCGTCATACCACTAGGAGTCGGCGAGGGGGTCAAAAGCGTTGCTTCCGCGTCGGGCATCGCCGCGAACGAACCACGGTGACACGCCGCGTGGTCGACGCCTCAGTAGTTCTTGAACAGGTGCGCCCGCACGTCGTCCTTCGTCTGGACGTACTGCGTCGTCCCGTCGGGCATGTCGACCTCGTACCTCGCGTCCTCCTTCGAGGCCTCGCGCCACTTGTCCTCGTGCGTGTCGAGCAGGTTCATCATCGCGTTCAGCCGGTCGTCGCCCTCCTCGCTGTCGTCGCTCGGGTCCGGCATCGGCGACGACGCACTCGCCGTGGTCGTCCCGCCGTCGGCCGCCTCGGCGGGTGTGCCCTCGTCCGCGGCGGCCCCACCGTCTGCCGTGGCCTCCCCGTCCTGATGCTCGACGGCCTCGGCGGCCTGCTCCTCCGTCGACTCGTCGGTCTCGGACGGCGGCGCGATGTCCACGTCGGTGTCTATCTCGTCCGCGTCGACGTTGTCGATGAGGTACTGCAGCGCGTCCCGCTTTCGCACGTAGCCGTACCGCGTCTCGGTCTGTATCTCCGCCCGCAGCGATTCGAGGAACTCCGCCTGCGCGTCGGAGACGGTCATCTCTGGCATGGTTCCACTCTCGAAGGCCCACGTAATAAGCGTGGACGCTCTCCCGTCGAGATCCGACCGACGGCCACCCACGGGCCGACCGGAACGTCAGTTCTTAAGCCCGCGAGCACCAATGTCGCCACGATATGGTCCAGATGGAGTCAGACTCGAACCTCGCTGCCGGTGACGTCGCGCCGGACTTCGAACTCCCGGGTGTCGACGGCGAGACGTACACACTCGACAGCTTCGCGGACAAGGAGGCGCTGCTGCTGGTGTTCACCTGCAACCACTGCCCCTACGCGCAGGCGAAGTTCGACCTGCTGAACGCGCTCGCCGCGGAGTACGACGACGTGGCCGTCGTCGGCATCAACCCGAACGACGCCGAGGAGTACCCGGACGACTCCTTCGAGGCGATGCGGGAGTGGACGGAGGACGGACGCATCCAGTACGACGCCTACCTCCGCGACGAGAGTCAGCACGTGTCCCGGGAGTACGGCGCGGTCTGTACGCCGGACCCGTTCCTGTTCGCGAACGAGGACGGCGAGTTCCGGCTCGTCTACCAGGGTCGCCTCGACGACGCGCTCAACCCCGAGGACGAGCCGACGCGGTTCCACGTCCGCGAGGCCATCGACGCCGTGCTCGCCGGGGAGGACGTCGACATCGAGTGGGAGCCCTCGCGGGGCTGCTCCATCAAGTGGAAGGACGACGACTGAACAGGGGCGAACCGGCCCTCGAAATCAGACCGCGCGCCGGTACTGGATCGGCCACTCGACTTCGTCTTCTCTGTCCAGCTTCCGAGCTGCGTGCAGCGTGAAGTACGGGTCTCGGAGGTGCTCGCGGCCGACGATGGCGAGGTCGGCGCGTCCGTTCCGGACGAGTTCGTCGGCCTGCTCCGGGGCCGTGATGCCGCCGACAGCGCCGACCAGTGCGTCGGTCGCCTCGTTCACGCGCTCGGCGTAGGGTACCTGGTAGCCCGGGCCGGTGTTCGGAATCTGCTGGTCGGGGTGGAGCCCGCCCGCCGAGACATCTATCAGGTCCGCCCCTTCGTCAGCGAGGTCGCCGGCGAGACGGGCGGTGTCGTCGAGGGTCCACGACTCCCGGTCGGGCAGCCAGTCGGTGGCGGAGACGCGGACGAAGACGGGCTTCTCGTCGGGCCAGACATCGCGGACGGCCGCCGTTGCCTCGCGGACCACTCTGGTTCGGTCCTCGAAGTCGCCGCCGTAGCGGTCGTCGCGGCGGTTCGTCACCGGGGAGAGGAACTCGTGGAGCAGGTAGCCGTGGGCGGCGTGGACCTCCGCGATCTCGAAGCCGGCGTCGAGTGCGCGCTCGGCAGCGGCCCTGAAGTCGTCGACGACGCCCGCCACCTCCTCCGTCGTCATCGTCTCGAGGGTCTTGTCGTCGTCGTACGGGTACGCCTCGGCCGACGGCGAGGGCGCGACCCAGCCGTCCCCGTCGGGCTGGACGGGCGTCGAGCCGTCCCAGGGTGGCGTCTTCGAACCCTTGTGCCCGGCGTGGGCGAGCTGGATGGCCGGCACCGAGCCCTGCCCCGCGATGAACGCCGCGATGGGTGCAAGCGCGTCGGCGTGCTCGTCGGTCCAGATGCCGAGGTCGTCGTGGGAGATGCGGCCCTCGGGGGAGACGGCGGTCGCCTCGGTCATGACGATGCCCGCGCCGCCGACGGCGCGGCTGCCGAGGTGCTGCCGGTGCCAGTCCGTCGCCAGCCCGTCGCCCGCACAGGAGTACTGGCACATCGGGGAGACCATCACGCGGTTCGGAACCGTCGTCTCGCGAATCGAGAGGTCTGCGAAGAGGTCGCTCATCGGCGGTGATAGCGCGTCGGCAGGCGTCAAGCCCACGGTGGGCGTACCCCTTGCCGCTACGAGCGACGCGGCCGGCCCGGTGGCGATGCGGTGGCGGCGAAGGGCGGGGCTTATCGCACTCGCCGGACAATCCGCTCGCATGAACCTACAGGAGACGTTCGGGACCGACGCGCCGGTCGTCGGCATGGTCCACCTGCCGCCGCTGCCGGGCGCCCCCCGGTTCGACGGCGACCGCGAGAGCCTGCGCGAGCGGATGCTGGCCGACGCCCGCGCGCTCGAAGCCGGCGGCGTCGACGGCATCATGGTCGAGAACTTCGGCGACGCGCCGTTCTACCCCGAGGACGTGCCGAAGCACGTCGTCGCCGAGATGGCGGCGCTCGCGACGGAACTCGTCGACGATGTCTCGGTGCCGGTCGGCATCAACGTCCTCCGGAACGACGCCGAGGCGGCGCTCTCCATCGCGGCCGCCGTCGGAGCCGACTACGTCCGGGTCAACGCGCACGTCGGCGCGACGGTCACCGACCAGGGGCTCATCCAGGGGAAGGCCCACGAGACGATGCGCCTGCGCGACCGACTCGACGCCGACGTTGCCGTGCTGGCCGACGTGGGCGTCAAGCACGCCGCGCCGCTGGCCGACCGTCCGATGCGCGAGGAACTCGTCGACGCCGTCGAGCGCGGGCTCGCCGACGGTATCGTCGTGTCCGGCTCGGGCACCGGGGACCCGACGGACCGGAGCGTGCTGGAGACCGCACGCGAGACCATCGACGACGCGGTCCCGGGCACGCCGCTGTTCGTCGGGAGTGGCGTGACGGCGGAGACGGTCGGCGAGACGCTCGAACTGGCCGACGGCGTCGTCGTCGGCACCGCGCTCAAGCAGGGCGGCGGGACGACGAACCCCGTCGACGAGGAGCGGGTCCGGGCGGTCGTCGCCGCGGCGCGGAATCGCTGAGAACTGGGGTGGTCGGTCGTCGGGTCAGTCGTCGGCCGGGACGGGCTCGCCGTGACTGATCACGTAGTCCTCGACGAAGTCACCCGCGAGCAGTAGTATCCTCTTTCCTGACATGGTGAAACACACCGCAAGGACATACGCTCGCCGCGGACTTAACGGTTGAGACCAGCTTCCGACCTACTCCACGATGTCGGCGTCGACGGCGTCGTCGCCCCCGTCGCCCACCGACGGCCCGGCCTCGACCGGCACCACCGTCGAGACCCGGGCGTTCTCCTTGATGTCGATGCCGGCCCCGCCGACCGTCAGCGGCACGAGCGGGAGGTGGCTGCCGACGGTCACCGTCGGGTGCGACGCCCCGCGGGCCATCAGCTTGTTCCGTGGCTGGAGCAGCAGCCGGGCGTGCTCGTCGCCGGTCACCAGCTCGTTGTACTGGAGGACGTACGTCCCCGCGTCGAGGTGCCACCACTGGTACTCGTCGTCAGGGTTCCGACGGGTCAGCTCGTGCGGTTCGAGGTCAGCCTCCTCGAGTTCGTCCCCGCCGAAGTCGATGCGTCCCGCGCCGGCCACCTCGTGGATGGCGCTGACGGTCAGGTCGATGCCGTGCTCTCGAACCTGGGTCTCCGGGTGGACGAGGTTCTCCACGCGGTCGAGTACCTCCTGCATGGGCGGGGGTTGGAGCGCCACCGTCAAAAAGGCCGGGCGGTTCGGGGAGCCCGTCGGGCGGTTCCCGCGCTGTCCGGAACACAACCGTTTTGACGACAGCTTTCGACCCAAGAGGGTGTGAAGCGACGCCTCGGCTACCTCGCGTTCCTCGTCGCCCTGCTAGCCATCGTCGCGGTGAGCGTACTGCAGACCGCGTGGACGCCTGCGGAGTCCCAGCAGTCCCTCAAACCGTGGGTCCTGAAGGGGCTGCTCGCGCTGGCCATCGGGAGCGGCACCTACGGCGTCTACCTGCTGCTCTCGGCGGGGATGGGCCGGCTGGTCCACGACAGGCGTCGGCGGCACGACCTGCGGAACGTCGTCCGGCTGGTCCTGGTCATCGCGGCTATCATCGCCGTCGCGGGCGTGCTGACCGACCAGTGGCTCGGCGTGCTGTTCTCGCTGGGGATCGTCGGCTTCGGTGTGACGGTGGCGCTCCAGCAGCCGCTCACGTCGCTGCTCGGGTGGGTGTACATCCTCTCGATGCGGCCGTACCAGGTTGGCGACCGGATCCGAATCGAGGACGCGAAGGGCGACGTCATCGACGTGGACTTCCTCGTGACGACGCTGTGGGAGGTCGAGGGTGACCTGGTCTCCTCGCACCAGCCGTCGGGCCGGACGGTGACGGTGCCGAACAGCCTCATCCTCACGTCGGAGGTGTTCAACTACTCGCGGGACGACTTCCCGTTCGTCTGGAGCGAGGTGTCGATGCAGGTGTCCTACGAGACGGACCTCGACTTCGCCCGGTCGGTGATGCGGGCGGTCGCCGACGAGCAGCTCGGCGACGAGATGGAGCGCAACGTCGCGACGTACCGCGAGCAGCTGGCCGAGACGCCGGTCGACCTCGAAGTGCAGGACAGGCCGTCGGTGAACGTCGCGCAGGGGGAGACGTGGGTCGAGCTCCGGCTGCGCTTCCTGACCCGGCCGCGGCAGATCCAGCGGACGAAGAACGCGCTGTACGAGGAGATACTCGCCCGGTTCCAGGCGAACCCGGACAAGGTGGCGTTCCCGGTCGGACGGTTCCGGTAGCCGGACGTATTTTGCCCCGACGGGTCGTCTGTGCGCTCATGACCGACGAGTACGACGTGGTCGTCGTCGGCGTCGGCGGCATGGGCAGCGCGGCGTGTGCCCACCTCGCCAGCCGCGGCGTCGACGTGCTGGGAATCGAACGGTTCGACGTCCCACACAGCAACGGCTCCTCGCACGGCTCGACGCGCATCATCCGGAAGGCGTACCACGAGCACCCCGACTACGTGCCGCTGGTCGAACGCGCCTACGAGAACTGGCGGGCACTGGAGGCCGAGACGGGCCGGGACCTGCTCCACGTGACCGGGTCGGTCTGTGCCGCGCCACCCGACGGGAGCCTCGTCGACGGCGCGCGGCTGGCCTGCGAGGACCACGGGCTCGACCACGAGACGATGACGGGGCGGGAGCTGAAGGAGCGGTTTCCGGGCTACGGGGTCCCCGACGACTACGACGCGCTCTACCAGCCCGACGGCGGCTTCCTCGACTGCGAGCGCGCCGTCAGCGCACACGTCGAGCGGGCGATGGCGGCGGGCGGGACCGTCCACGCCCGGGAGACGGTCACGGACTGGGATGCCGACGAGCACGGTGTCCAGGTCGAGACCGACCGCGGGGCCTACACCGCCGACGCGCTCGTCCTCGCCGCCGGCGCGTGGAGCGCCGACCTGCTCCCGGACCTCGCCAGCGCGGCCGTCCCCGAGCGGCAGGTGCTCGGCTGGTTCCAGCCGCCCGAGCGCCCCGACGACTTCACGCCCGACAGATTCCCCGTGTTCGTCACGGAGAGCGACGATGGCGACGAGTACTACGGCTTCCCGCGCTACGACCGTCCCGGTGTGAAGGTCGGCCTGTACCACCACCTGCGCGAGCAGGCCGACCCCGATTCGGTGGCCGCACCGACTCGCGAGGACGAGGACGCGCTCCGGGGCCTCTTGCGGGACCACTTCCCCGCCGCCGACGGCCCGACGATGGGCCTGTCGACGTGCATGTTCACCAACTCGCCGGACATGGACTTCATCGTGGACACGCTGCCCGAGCACGAGAACGTCGTCGTCGCGGCGGGCTTCTCCGGCCACGGCTTCAAGTTCGCCAGCGCGGTCGGCGAGGCGCTGGCCGACCTCGCGGTCGACGGCGAGACCGGGCTGTCCGTCGACGAGTTCGCGGTTGACCGCGAGGCGATCCGGAGCGCGTGACCCGAACGCACCGGAGGAACGTTTAGGGGACCGACGCCCGCACCTCACTGCATGGACCTCCTCTCAGACGAGACGGCCCGCTTCGTCCGCGCGACCGCCCCGGAGCCCGACGACCTCGCTGCCGAGATGGACGCCTACGCGGCGGAACAGGAGTTCCCGCACGTCGGCCCCGCGGTCGGCGGCCTCCTGCGTACCTTCGCCCGCATTGTCGACGCCGAGCGCGTCTTCGAGTTCGGCTCCGGCTTCGGCTACTCCGCGTACTGGTGGGGGCAGGCACTCCCGGCCGACGGCGAGATCGTCCTCACCGAGTTCGATGAAGACGAGCTCGACATGGCCCGCGAGTTCATGCAGCGCGGCGGTCTGGACGCCATCGCCCGCTACGAGCACGGCGACGCCCTCGACGCCATCGAACGCTACGACGGCCCGTTCGACTGCGTCCTCGTCGACCACCAGAAGCACCGCTACGCGGAGGCGTTCGAGGCCGTCCGCGAGAAGGTCGCGCCCGGCGGCATCGTCGTCGCCGACAACGCCATGACCGCCGGCATCATCGAGTTCGAGAAGCTGCTCGCCATCGTCGAGGGCGACGACCCCGGCGAGGTGAACGAGCACACGCGGGGCATCGCAGACTATCTGGAGACCGTCCGGTCCGACCCCGAGTTCGAGACGAACGTGCTGCCGGTCGGTGAGGGGATCGCGGTCAGCTACCGGCTCGGCTGACTCACTCCTCGTCGTCGTCCTCCTCCTCTTCCGATGCCGTCGGCGCGTTGCGCTTGACGCTCTCGATGGCGTCGTGGACCCCGTGTCGGCTGCCGTAGCCCTGCCCGCAGTCGGCGATGATGTTGCCGTTGCGGTGCCGGAGCCGCCAGCGCCACTTCCCGCCCCGATCCTCGTACACCTCGAAGATCGCGCGACCGACGTCGAGCGCGTCCGCGTCCGGGACCTGGCGCTCGACTCGCTCGATAGCCTCCTCTAGCCCGTCCGCCGAGGCATAGCCCTCGCCGGAGTCGGCCACGAGTTCGCCGTTCCCGGACCGGAGCCGCCACCGGTGCTCCCCTGCCGTATCCTCGTACCGCTCGAACTCCAGACTGCCGCCTTCAAGCCCCGACCTGACCGCGTCGATAGCCCGCTTCGCGTTCCGGCGTCGGGTGTAGCCCTGCCCGGAGTCGCCGATGATGTTGCCGTTGCGGTGGACGAGCCGCCAGCGCCACTTCCCGCCCCGGTCCTGGAACACCTCGAACGACACCGGATCGAACCGCAGGTAGTCCGCCGGTCCGACGTTCCGCCGCACGCCCTTCAGCGCGCGGGTCAGCCCGCTCCGCGTCGAGTAGCCCTCGCCCGAGTCCGCGATGACCTGGCCGTTCTCGTGTCTGAGTCGCCAGCGCCACTCGCCGCCGCGGTCCTCGTACAGCTCGAACGTCGCGTCGCTCTCCTCCCTCTCGGTCTCGGCCGGCAGCAGCGGCATGTCGTCGAGGGCGTCCTCGCCGGTCTCCGCGGGCTCCTCGTCCGCGGCCGCCGCCGGCGTGGCGTGGACGACCGTCGCGCCGAGTGCGTTCCGACGCACGCTCTGGAGGCCCTTCTGCGCGTTGTGCTTCCGGGTGTAGCCCTCGCCGCCCGTGGCGATGATGTTGCCGTTGCGGTGCCGGAGCCGCCAGCGGAACTCGCCCTTCCTGTCGGGGTAGAGCTCGAACTGCGCCCTGCTCGTCCGGAGCGCGTCGAGTTCGTCCGACAGCGCCGTCACCTCGCCCTCCAGCTCTGTCTGCTTCGCCTCGGCGTCGGCGCTGGCCTGCTCGCTCGCCGCCACCCCCTCCTCGACTTTCCGGGCGAGGTCGTCGCGCTCCTGCCTGACGGATTCGAGTTCGTCTCGGAGCGCCGCCTTCGCCGTCTCGGCGTCGGCGCTGGCCTGCTCGCTCGCTGCAGCCCCCTCCTCGACCTGTCGGGTGAGTTCGTCACGTTCGTCGGCGAGTTCGTCACGTTCCCGGCTGACCGACTCCAGCTCGGCTTCGAGTTCGGATGCACGCCCGCTCGCCTGCGCCGCCGCCGCACCCGTCCGCGTCTCGGTCGGGCTCACGAGGGGGACGAACACCCCACCGACGCCGATGATGGCGATACCGAGCGCGTACAGGATGGCGACCGGCTGGTTCCCCGTCGTCGTGCTCCAGTCGACTGGGAAGACGACGGTGAACCAGACGACAGCGATGGCGCACATCGCCAGCCCGGTGTACGTCGTGTACGTCGCGGTTCGCTGGAGGGGGAGCCTGATGACCGGACCCGCGACCAGTAGCGCGATGCCCGCTGCCGAGAGCACGATGCTCGTCTCCCGCATCATCGTCGCGCTCTCGCTGGTCAGAAACAGCGCGATTCCAGCGACGCCGAGCACGACTCCCACCGCGAACACCCAGTAGCCGTACGCCTCGTCCCCCGTGTTCGCCGCCCCGATTCGGTCCTCGTAGGCCGACACCAGTGTACCGCCTTCCTTGTCGTCTGTTGCCATATAGCACATGCTGGACGCGATACAGAAAAGTGCTTTCACGGTTCTTCATGAATTCCAGCGGAAGGGACCCCCTGTCGTCCGGATCCTGCTTCCAACGAACGGTCGACGATGAGAGACAGCATCGCGAGTGATCGGCTCGCCGGCGGTCGCTCGAAACCGCACTACTGCTTGCAGGTCGTTCCTCCCCGCTCGCGTCTCGGAGACCCCTCGCTGCGCTCGGCGTCTCCCTACTCCTCGAACCCGTCCTCGAACCTGAACGTCCCGTCGCGCTGCACGACCTCGCCGTCGACCTCGATGTACGAGTCCTCGCTCATGTCGACGATCATGTCCTGGTGGACGACGGAGTCGTTACCCTCGTTGTTCTCGCCGATGTTCTTGTCGTAGGCACGGCCGAGCGCGAGGTGGATGGTGTCGCCCATCTTCTCGTCGAACAGCATGTTGTAGGTGAACCGGTCGATGTCGCGGTTCATCCCGATGCCGAGCTCGCCCAGCCGACGGGCTCCCTCGTCGGTGTCCAGCACGGCCGAGAGCACCTCCTCGTTCTTCTCCGCAGAGTGCTCGACGACCTCGCCGCCTTCGAACTTCAGGTAGACGTTCGTGACCTCGCGGCCCTGGGCCATCAGCGGCTTGTCGAACAGCACCTCGCCCTCGACGCTGTCGGGGACGGGCGCGGTGAACACCTCGCCGCCGGGCATGTTGTTCTCGGCGGTGTCGTTGATGGTGATGTTGCCCGCGACGGACATCGTGATGTCGGTCGTCTCGCCGCTCACGATGCGGACCTCCTCGGCGGGGTCGAGTATCTCGACCATGTGCTCCTGGAACTCGCGCTGTTCGTCCCAGTCCTTGTTGATGGCGCTCCAGACGAACTCCTCGTACGCCTCGGTGCTCATCTCGGCCTTCTGGGCGTCGCCCGGCGCTGGGTACTGCGTGACGACCCAGTTCGACTCCATCACCGTCTCTTGGATGGGCTTCATGTGCTGGCTCCGTGCCTGGTTCTTCTCCGGGGGCACGTCGCTCGTCTCGAACATGTTCGCGGAGCCACGGATGGAGATGAAGGCGTCGGTCTCCTCGGCGGCGGCGAGCGTGTGGGAGGGCGTGTCGAAGTCCTCGGGGTCGGCGGCGAGCATGTACGCGCGGTTGACGCGGCTCGACTGGAGGCGTGTCTGCGGGTGGGCACCCTTCTCGCCGAGGAGTTCGGCGATGGCGACGGCGAGGTCCTCCGCCTCGGGCGGTCCCGTCACGGTGACGTTGTCGCCGGCTTCGACCTCGGCACAGTCCTCGACGAGTATCTTGGCGTGTTCCCGAACGCGTTCGTCCATACCCTCGCTTACGACAAGCGACTGATATTCGTTTCGAAACACCGCCATGGATAGGCATGGACGAGAACGGCTTCGGGAAGAACGCGGTTACCGTCGGCTGCCGGGCTGCGGGTCGACGTGCGGTTCGCCCATGAGGTCGTCGAACGGCTTGTCGTCGAGCCAGCCGAGCAGGGCGACGAGCTGCTCGGTCGCGGCCTCGAACAGCTGCTCGCCCTTCTCTGCGGTCGCGTCGGTCTGGTCGCCGAAGACGCCGTTCGGGGAGTTGTCGATAGCGTCGTAGTAGTTCCGTGCGCCGTGGACCGTCGGCTCGCCGTCCACGAGGTTCACGCGGCCACCGTCGCGGGCCTCCGCGAGCCGGTCCTCGTGGACGTTCTCCGGGTCGAGGTACTGGAGCATCGCGGTCTCCTTCGGGCCGCCGTGGGGCCCGTTGTGCTCGAACAGCTCGTCGACGAGGTCGGGGATGGACTCGTCCCACATCCACTCGACGGCGAAGGCGACGCGGTCGTCGCGGAGCCGCCGACCGACCTCGCGGAGGTGCTGCATGTTGCCGCCGTGGGCGTTGACGTAGACGACGCGGTCGATGCCGTGGTGGGTGAGACTCCGCGTCATGCTCTCGACGTAGTCGCGGAACGCCGGCGGGTCGACCGACATCGTCCCGTGGAACTGCCGGTGGTGCATGCTCACGCCCACGTTCACCGTCGGCGTACAGAGGTAGCCGGCGCGGTCGGCCGCCTCGCGGGCGAGGTTCTCGGCGATCACGTGGTCGGTGCTCTCGGGGAGGTGTGGCCCGTGTTGCTCCGTCGACCCGAGCGGGACGACCGCGAGCGACTCCTCGGCGAAGTAGTCTCCGAGGTCCGGCCACGCCTGGTCGGCGAGGTACATGAACGTGGACGGGTCCCGGTCGGACAAAAGCATGGCCCTCCCGGCCAGCCACGGGGTGGAGTCCGCGTTCGAACGATGGCCGCTACTCGCTGCCGCGACGGCTGCTCCCGCCGCGACGCGAGGACTCCTCACGGTCACCGGACGACTCGTTCCGGGCGCGGTCGCCGGAGCTCCCGTCTCGTGACCCGCTGCCGGAGGAACCGCTTCGAGACCGGTCGTCATCGGCGCTCCGACGGGCCGTCTCGACCGACGACCCCGTTCTCGAACGGGTATCGCCGCCCGTGGACCCGGAGTTCGACGCCGACCGGTCCGACTGTCCACTCGCCGAGCGCCCCTTCGCCGAACGCCCCTTCGCCGAGCGCCCCTTCGACGAGGGGTCGCTCGACGACGTACGTTTCGAAGGTCCTCCGGTGGGGTCACTGCTCCGTCCCGTTCGGGTCTCCATTCCCGAGGCGCGCTGGGGGGTGCCCGGCGTGGTCGCTCCAGCGCGTCCGATGGATGCGCTCTCGGTCCCGGCCTCGACGGCGTCGGCGACGACCTTGTACGTCGTCCCGGCCATCCCGGCGAGCCAGACCGCGACGCCAGCGAGGACGAACACGCCCCCGATGAGAACCGCGAGCAGGCCGCCGCCGGTCGACCCGTTGTCGACGGCCGCGATACCGAAGGCACTCGTGAGGAAGAAACCGACGAGTGCGATACCGCCACCGACGACCGTCACGAGCAGCTGGTACCCCATCAGTTTGAACCCGTACTTGATCCCGTCCGCTGTCGAGACAGCTGTCATGATCCCACCATGGGTCAATCTTGTCAAACGGATGTATAGTTCTTCTCGCCGACTGGTGGCCGGCTCGTGACCGCTCCGTCGCTCACGCCTCAGCGAGCCACTGCTGTCGCCACCAGAGGTAGAGCCCGGTGACGACGAGGTTCAGGTACGGCACCGCGAGGAGGTAGTACGCGGCCGATGGCGTGCGACCGGTCTCGTGGGCGACGTATCGCCGGTCGAAGTAGAGGGCGAAGGGGGCGAGCGTCGGCGTCAGCACCACCCCGAGTTCGAGCAGGCCGCCGCCGTCGCCGATCCACGGCACCGTTCCGGCCGCGATGGCGGTCGGGTCGGCCGCGATTCCGATGGCGGCACCGAGGACCGTCAGGGCCGCGGGGACGAGGACGCCGAGCCACCAGCGACTGCTCGGGACGGCCGGTTCGTACGGCGTCTCCGCGTCGGCCCGGCGGGCGGCCTGCCGCTCCGCCAGGCGCTCGCTCCGGTCGCGGTCCGGGACCGACCGTTCACGGGATGGTCGCTCACGTCGGCGGCGTTCACGGTAGCCGCCAGCGGCCTCGCGCGGTGGTTCGCGCTCGGAACCACCGGGTTCGGCCCGTCGTTCCGGTTCGGTCCGTCGCTCGCGTTCGTACTGGACCTCGCCGCCACCGGCCCCGGTCGTTCGGTCACGGCCCTCCCGTGGCGGCTCCCGACGCTGGCGGCGGTCACGCGACTCGTCCCGTCGGTCGCGTCGAGGCCGCTCACGATAGTGGCTCTCGCCAGCCTCGCGCCGTCGCTGGGGCGACTCCGGGCCGTCCGAGCCGGTGTCGGCTGCGCCGTGCTCGCGCGCCGGTTGCTCCCGTCCGTCCGCGTCGGTGCCGACACCGTCTCCGTCCGGCTGGTGCGCGCCACAGCCGGTACACCGGACCGCCTGTACGACGAGCACGGCACCGCACTCTGGACAGTGCTTCTGCCACGGCTCCAGGCTCGCCTCGTCGGTGTCGGTGGCATCGGCCCGGCCGGTGTCGTCCCCGTCCTCGGCCTGCGCGCCGGCGTCGGCCGGCGGTGTGGCTCCCTCGTCGGTGCCCGTCGATGCGGGTCTGGATGGGGCTGTCTCCCGCGGGTCCGGGTCGGTCGCCCACACCATCTCCGGCGACTCGGGGGACTGTTCGTCGTCGTCGGCCTCCCCGTCAGCCGGGCTGTCGCCGGACGCAGCGTGTGGCCCAGCGGGGGCCGTCGCCCCGGCCGACTCGCCGCCTCTGTCGGCGGCGAGCGCCGTCCCACAGGCCGAACAGAACCGGTCCCCGGCGTCCGCCCGCGTGCCACAGGATGGACACTCCGTCGCGTCGGCACCACCGTCACGACTCATTGGATGTTGACACGTTCGGCTGGGGGAGGCAAATAAGTTCCTGCGCAGACGGACGAACTCAACGCCTTTCATCCTGCACTCCGTACGTGGGAACGATGCGCCGCCGTGCCCTGCTCTCCACCCTCGCCACCGCCTCCATCGCCGGTTGTAACGGCCTCACAGACGACGGGCGGACGACGCGGCCGCCACTGGACGTCGAGACTGCCACGCCGACGGCGACCGAATCACCGTTCCGGGAGCCGAGCGTCGCGCCCACCCCGACCACCGGGACCGAGGTCGGTCCCGACCACCGGCTCGTCTCGCTCCGAGCCATGGGCGTTCCCGACGGACTCGCGCTGGAGGCCGGCTTCGTCGGCGCGGCGACCGAGTCGCATCCGGCACTGCTCTGGGTCGGGCTCCGGAACGTCTCCGAGGCCGACCGGACGGTCGAGTTCGGGGCGACGCCGCCCGTCTCCACGTACCGGCTCCGCGGCGGCGATTTCCCGCTCTACCTCGTCCCCGCGCCCCGCCCCGAGCCGACCGATGGCGTGCGACTCTGGAACGCCTGCTGGAAGACCCGCTCGCAGTCCGTCGTCGAAGCCGAGGACACCACCCGGTCGGTGACCATCCCGCCCGGGGCGACCGTCGGCGGCCGCTACGGCGTGGTCGTGATGCGCGGCGCGGACGTCTGCCTCCCGACGGGGCAGTACGAGGTCGTCGGTGACGGCGGCTGGACGCTCGGGCTCTCGGTGTTCCCGTGGCGTGGGACGGCACCGCAGGACTCGCAGTTCGAGGACCCGTCGACGCCCGCACTCGCGGCGAACGACGGTGTCGTTCGCTGGTTCCACGAGTCCGATGCCGACACGACCCGCTACCTCGAACCGAGCGCCGAGCAGGTCGGGCTCACGAACGGGCGACTCCGGGCGACGCTGCACAACTACGGGCCGGGCTCGCTGGTCCACGACGAGACGTGGGCGCTCCTCCACCAGCACGAGGACGACTGGAATATCGTCGCGCCGCTCGCGACCGCCGTCGAGGACGATGAGACGGTCGTCAGACCCGGCCAGCGGGACCCGACGACGCTCGGCCTCGGCAGGCTGCCACGCCTCGACTACGGCGACCCCGCGACGGTCGGCGGACTGGTGCCGGGGCGCTACGCGGTCGTCTACCCACGCGTGGCGGTCTGGAGCGGGAATCGACGGACTGGAACCGACGTGTTCGCCGCGCTCGTCGACCTCGTCGGGGATGCGCCCGACCTCGCGCCGTCTGGCATGGTCGAGTCGACGGACCGCGTCGGGGACCGGCTACAGGTCCTCGCCACCGGGGACTCCGGCCCCTCGAACGCCGTCGTGACCGTCGAGCGCACCGCAGCCCTGCCGGACCGGTCGCTCGTCCTGTCGCAGGTGCTCCAGTTCGAGGTGCTCCGGGACACGCTGGCCTACCTCGACGACGACGGCGACCTCCGTCGGGTCGAGCTCCGGACGCCCGAGGTCCGCCGCGAACGGTTCGCCACCGGGGCGGCGAACCTGGTGCTGCCGACGGTCCCGGGCGGCGGAATCGTGTTCGCCTTCCGGGGGAGCGGCTACCGCGTCGAGATGGAGTCCGGCTGAGTTCCCACGACGGCCACGGACCGCTCGACAGCCCGCAGCGGGGCCCCGGAAGCCGCACACCCGCCGTCGCCACACCGTATTTGGGTATCCGGACCGAAGCCGAGGCATGGAGCTCTTGGAGGACAGCCTCGTTCCGGAGGAGGCCCACGGCATCAAGGCCGAAGCGCGCGAGTTCGCGGCCGAGCACATCGAGCCGAACGCCAGGGAGTGCTTCCAGCGCGGCGAGTACCCGTGGGAGATACTCGAAGCCGGCCAGGAGGCCGGGCTGGTCGCCCAGGACATCCCCGAGGAGTACGGGGGTCGAGGGCTCGCGCTCTCGGAGATACTCGCGATGGCCGAGGAGTTCTACAGGGCGGACGCGGGCATCGCGCTGACGCTCCAGCTCGCCAGCTTCGGCTGCGAGATAATCTACGAGTACGGCGACGAGGACCAGAAGGAGGAGTACCTCCGTCCCGTGGCGGAGGGCGACCAGATATCGGGGCTGGCGGTCTCGGAGCCCGACACCGGCAGCGACCTCGCCGGGATGGAGACGACGGCGACGAAAGAGGGCGACGAGTACGTCCTCGACGGCGAGAAGTACTGGATCGGCAACGGCGTCGAGGGGGACTGGATCACCGTCTACGCCCGCACCGGCGACGACGAGGACAACCGCTACGGCAACCACTCCGTCTTCATCGTCCCCACGGACATCGACGGCTACGAGGCCGAGCACATCCCCGAGAAGATGGGCTTCCGTGCGTCGAAGCAGGCCCACATCACCTTCGACGGTGCGCGCATCCCGGCGGAGAACCTCGTCGGCCACGAGGGGAACGGCTTCATGATGCTCGCGGACTTCTTCAACCACGGCCGCATCGTCGTCGCGGGCCACGGCCTCGGGCTGGCGGCCGCCGCCATCGAGGAGGCCTGGGAGTTCGTCCACGACCGCGAGCAGTTCGGGCGCACCATCGCGGACTTCCAGTCGGTCCAGCACGACCTCGCCGACATGCTGCTCGAGTTCGAGTCCGCCCGGTCGCTCGTCTGGCGTGCCTGCGGGAAGGTCCAGGACGGGCAGAACCCGGGCTACTGGGCCGCGATGGCGAAGACGAAGGCGACCGAGACCGCCACCCAGAACGCCGAGCTGGGGATGCAGCTCCACGGCGGTCGCTCCGTGCTCGACGAGCGCCGCATCGCACGGGTGTACCGCGACGTTCGTATTCCGGTCATCTACGAGGGGGCGAACGCCATCCAGCGCAACCTCATCTACCGGCAGGCGTAGCCCGGCAACCGCTCGCGTTCGGCGACTCCCCCTGGGCCTGACCGGGGGAGACAACCACAAGCGTCTTTATCGCGACACCGAAACAGAAGCTCAACCGAATCGCGACCGGTCACCCACGGCGAGACGCGCCCGGTCGGGAGCAGGACTCCACACAATGACGGCCACGAAACGGGTTCTCATCATCAGCAACGACGCGCAGTTGCGCGCCAGTCTCGCCGCGCCGCTGCAGTGGTCCTACCCGAACGTCGAGGTCCTGACCGCCGCCGGCTTCACCGGCGTCATCGAACACCTCGCCGACGGTGACCTCGACTGCATCGTCAGCGACATGGCGACCATCGACGCCGCCCCGGCGGTGCTCCAGGCGACCCGCGAACGCCACCCCGACATCCCGCTGCTCGTGCTCACCGAGTACGAGGCCGAACGCGGCAGCGGCGCGGCCGTGATGGAGGTCGTCGACTTCATCGACGGCGTCGGCGACGCCGGCTCCGACGACGCCTTCGCCGCCTGGGTCGCCAACTCGGTCGTCCGCAACCCGACCGACGCCGCCCCGCCCGGCGGGAGCCGCCCAGAGGACCTCGTCCGCGACGTGAAACGGGCACTCGTCGACGCCTCGTCGCCGATGGACATCGAACAGGCCGTCTGCGAGCAGCTCACACTCGGCGGCCGCTACACGTTCGCGTGGATCGGCGAGTACGACAAGCGCGAGGGACAGGTCGTCCCGTGGGTGTCAGCGAGCGCGACCGACGACTGGCCGGTGAGCGTCACCTTCCCGGTCGGCCGCGGCGGCGGCCAGCAGACCGTCATCGAGCGCGCGCTGCGGACCCGCGAACCCCAGGTCGTCAACGACATCGACGCGCACCTGGCGGCCGTCCCCTGGCGCTCGGCGGCGACCGAACGCGACTGCAACGCCGTCGTCGTCGCACCGCTGTACTCCGACGACGAGCTCTACGGCGTCCTCGGCGTCTACTCCGACGACCCCGGCGGGTTCTCCGAGATGGAGGTCAGCGCCCTCTGGGAGATCGCCGGGAGCGTCTCGCACGTCCTCGACACCATCGCCATCCGGGGGCGCATCGACCAGCAGGAGCGCGTGCTCAGACGGTACGAACGGCTCGTCGAGACCGTCGGCGACGGGATGTACGCCCTGGACGCCGACGGCCACTTCATGACCGTCAACAACGCGATGCGGTCGATGACCGGCTACAGCCGGGAGGGCCTGCTCGGCGAGCACATCTCCATCGTCCTCGATCCGGCGGATGTCGAGCGCGGTGCGGAGCGCATCCGTGAGATGGTCGCCAGGGACCGGATGGAGGGCGAGACCGCGGAGGTGACCGTCCACACGAAAGAGGGTCGTAGCTATCCCTGCGAGGTCCAGTTCGCGCTGCTGCCCTACGACGACGACGACGAGTTCCGCGGCACCGTCGGCGTCATGCGCGACATCACCGAACGGAAGCAGCGCGAACGCGAGCTCCAGCGCCAGAACGAGCGCCTCGACGCGTTCGCGAGCATCGTCAGCCACGACCTCCGGAACCCGCTCGGCGTCTCGCAGGGCTATCTCGAGCTGGCGATGGAGAGCGCCTCGGAGGACGTCGGGGCCTCGCTCGAACACGTCGCCGACGGCCTCGAACGGATGGAGGACATCGTCGCCGACGTGCTCGCCATCGCCAGGCAGGGCCAGACGGTGACCGAGACCGAGTCGATGGAGCTGGAATCGCTGGTCCGCGAGGCCTGGACCAACGTCGAGACGCCCGCGGCGACGCTCACCGTCGAGTGCTCCGGCCGGGTCGAGGCGGACCGCTCACGGCTCCTCCGGGCGTTCGAGAACCTGTTCCGGAACGCCATCGAGCACGGCGGCGACGACGTGACCGTCGAGGTCGGGCTGTTGTACGAGGAGCCCGAGCACACCGTCGACACCGGTGGGTTCCAGTTCCCGGAGGAGGGTGGTACCGGCGTCGAACACGTCGAGGCGGAGACGCCGACGATGGTCGGGTTCTACGTCGCCGACGACGGCGAGGGGATGCCCGAAGAGGTGCGAGAGAACGCGTTCGACTCGGACTTCTCCACGTCGGACGAAGGTCTCGGTATCGGACTGTGGGTCGTCAGAGAAGTTGCGAGTGCGCACGGCTGGACGACGCGAGTCGTCGAGAGCGAGTCCGGTGGGGCGAGGTTCGAGTTCTCGAACGTGGAGTCACCGTGATCAGCTGCCGCCGGGGAGGTCCTGGAACGCGCCGACGAAATCGTCGTGGTCCTGCATCCCGGAGACGGTCTGGTCGACGCGCTCCCGGAGTTCGTCCACGCGCTCGCAGAGCTCCCTGTACTCCTCGTTGTCTTCGAGCTCACGTTCGGACTTCTCGGACTCGAGGAGGGACTTCTTCGAGACGAGGGCGTAGTACTCCTGGATGTCGGTCTCGTACTCGGACCGGCCGGTGACGCTCTCGACGACCTCGAGGAGCTCGTCCTTCGAGACCGGCTTGACGAGGTAGTCGTCGAAGCCCATCTCGATGATGTCGAAATCGGGGTCGACGGCGGTGACCATCACGACGCGACAGTCGTAGCCGTCCTCGCGGATACGGTCCAGCACCTCGTCGCCCGAGAGACCGGGCATCCGCCTGTCGAGCAGTACGATCTCGACAGAGTCCTCCATCAAATCCAGCGCTGACTCGCCGTCGTAGGCCGCCTCGACGTTGTAGTCCGCCTGGAGCCACGCGGCGAAGAGATCCGCCAGTCGTGACTCGTCGTCGACGACGAGCACCTCGAGGCCACCAGATGTGTCGCCAGCCCCTTGACCGTCGTTTTCTGCCACGTTCGGCCAATGGTGTCTATGGTTCATAAATGCCGCGCCCACGTTTCTTGCTTCTGATACAATATCGCGGAGATAACAACAGTCGGCGGGTTCTCCCTGTCACATCTACCCGAGATGAACGTGTCCAGTGGGACTACGGGGCGACGCGGTCGTACCGTCCCGAGAGATACTCGACGACACGGTCGACGACGTCCGGGTCGTACGTCCAGCAGCCGTAGAATCCCTCTATCTCACCCTCGCGAGCGATGAGCGCACACTTCCCCTCGGGCGTGTCACCGCCGTCGAAGGCGACGAACCAGGTGAGCCGGAGCTCCTCGTTGTCGTTCGCGTGGACGTGCAGGCCGTCGACGTCGACGCTCGCGTCCGGCGACCCGTAGATGTGTATCTCGAGGTCGGTCGTCGCGAGGCGACGGTACACGTCGGCCTGGCCGGAGAAGCGCGAGAGCTGCTGGAACCCGACGTGGAGCTCGCCGGTCGCATGCCGGAACGCGCGGTCCTCTATCTCGCGGGTCACGTCCATCATCCGGCCGGTGTCGTAGGACGTGAACGTCGTCTCCTTCAGCGGCGAGAGCAGGTCGGCGTGGTCGGCGTCGTCGATACCGAGCCCGTCGCGCCCCGGCGTCGGGCCGTCCAGGAGTGCCCGCAGTTCGTCGCCGGTGACGGCGGTGTAGAACTCGTCGGGCGCGGTCAGCGTTGCGAACGTCGGTGCGTCGGCGACCGTCTCGTCGACGTCGACACGGACGTTCATGTCCTCGACGAACGACGCGAGTTCGGTGTCCAGCGACGACGCTGCCGGCAGGTTGAACAGCGTCAGCGTCTTCTCGCTCGACCGGACCCGGTCGACGATGTCGAGGAGTGTCACACCCTTACTCGCGTACGGGAGGATTTGAGGTTTGCCCCTCGAAGCGTGGCCCGTGTGCACGCTGTCGGCTTGGAATCGGGACGAAAAATTCGCCGTCGCAGCCGGACGTGGCCGCCGCAGTTGGTGTCGTTACTTGCCCTCGAACTCGGGGTCGTCGTCGCCGAAGAAGGCGTTGATGCCCTCGTGGACGTCCTCGCTGGCGACGACGTGACCGAAGCCGAGCGACTCGACCTCGAGGCCGGCCTCGACGTCGTCCCAGCCCTTCAGCATCGCGCGCTTGGTGAACCGCTGGGCGAGCGGCGGGCCACCGGCGAGCTTCTCGGCGTACTCGACGGCCGCGTCCGCGAACTCGTCGGGGTCGTACACCTCGTTCACGAAGCCGTAGTCCGCCATCGCCTCCGCCTCGAAGCGCTCGGCGGTGAGGATGATCTCCTTCGCACGACCCATGCCGACGATGCGCTGGAGACGCTGCGTACCGCCCCAGCCGGGGATGAGACCGAGGTTGAACTCGGGCTGGCCGAACTCGGAGCGCGTCGTCGCGACGCGCACGTCGGCACAGGTCGCGAGCTCCATGCCGCCACCGAGACAGTAGCCGTCGATGGCCGCGACGACGGGCATCTCGACCTCCTCCAGACGGCCGAAGGTCTCCTGGCCGTACTTCGAGAGTTCGACGGCGTTGAACGGGTCCGCGCCGCCGCCGGCGATGCTCATGAAGTCCGCGCCCGCGGAGAACGCCTTCGAGCCAGCGCCGGTGAGCAGGATGGCGCGAACGTCGTCGTCCTCGTCCATGAGGTCGATGGCGGCGTCCAGCTCCTCGATGAGTTCGAGGCTGATGGAGTTCATCTGCTGGGGCCGTGAGAGCTCGATCTGGCCGACCATGTCGCCGGGGTAGCTGACCTCGAGCGTGTCGAAGTCGGGTGCGCCCTCCGCATCGCCCTCGTCCTGGTCGTAGAAACCGCCCTCCTCGGCGACCGTCGCGAGGTAGTCGAACGCCTCGTAGCGCGGGTGGCCGGACGCCTCGTACGCCTCGTCCAGTGCGTCGGCGAGCTTCGCGACGCCGTACTCGTCGGCGAACTTCGCCGGCCCCTTCGGCCAGCGCCCGCCGAGCTTGACGGCGGTGTCGATCTCCTCGGGCGAGGCGACGTCGTCGCCGACGAGGTAGGCGACCTCGTTCGCGAGCACCGCGAGGAGACGCTCCTTGACCGTCTCGCTGAACAGGTCGTCGTCCATCGGAACGTCCGCGCCGTCACCGTCCTCGTAGTCGTAGAAGCCCGTCCCGGACTTCTGGCCGAACTCCTCGTTCTCGACCTTCTCGACCATCATCGGCGCGGGCTCGTAGCGGTCGCCCGCGACCTCGTGCATGTAGTCGAGGACGTGGTAGCCGACGTCGATGCCGACGTAGTCCGACAGCTCGAAGCTCCCCATCGGCAGGCCGATGTCGAACTTCGTCGTCGCGTCGACCTCCTCGATGGTGGCGACGCCCTCGTCGACGAGCCACGCGGCCTCGTTCATCAGCGGGACGAGGACGCGGTTCACGATGAAGCCGGGGACGTCCTTGCGGACGCGGACCGGCGTCTTGCCGAAGTCCTCGGCGAGGTCCTCGACGATGTCCAGCGTCTCGGTGTCGGTGTGCTCGCCGGAGATGACCTCCACGAGGTCCATCCGGATCGGCGGGTTGAAGAAGTGCATCCCACAGAAGCGCTCCGGCCGGTCGGTGAACTCGGAGAGGTCGGTGATGGAGAGCGAGGACGTGTTCGTCGTGAAGACGGCCCGGTCGGGGGCGTACTCCTCGACGTCCGTCCACGTGTCCTCCTTGATATCCATCTTCTCGGGGACGGCCTCGATGACCACGTCGGCGTCGGCGACGGTCTCCTCGAGGTCGACGAGCGGCGTGACGCGGTCGAGGGCGGCGTCGGCCTCGTCCTCGCCGATCTGCTCGCTGTCGGCGAGCTTGCCGAGCGACCACTCGATCTTGTCGTAGCCGCCCTGGACGAACTCGTCCTTGATGTCCCGCATGTTCACATCGTAGCCCGCGAGTGCTGCGACTTCGGCGATACCGTGTCCCATGTTGCCCGCACCGAGAACTGCGACGGTGTTGATTTCTTCCAGCTCCATGGGCCACAACTCAATTGGAACCCGTTTCAAGGTTTCCCTTAGCGAACACGAAAACTCCTTGCCAGTTTAGAACCGGGTACATACCTTTTTAACGAACAATGCGTTAATGGTTTACTATGGATTTCGCGCTGTCAGACGAGCAGAAACAGATCAAGGAGGAGGTCGCTCGCTTCGCCGAGAACGAAGTGAAGCCGGTCGCACAGGAGTACGACGTCGAGGAGAAGTACCCGTGGGAGGTCATGGAGAAGGCCGCCGACGCCGGGCTGCTCGGTGCCCACATCCCGTTCGACTACGGCGGAGCCGACTACGGCAACCTCGAATCCGCGCTCATCACCGAGGAGCTGTTCGCGGTCGACCCCGGCATCGGCCTCTGTCTCACCTCCGCGTCCTTCGGCGCGGACGCCATCATGGAGTTCGGGACCGAGGAGCAGAAGGAGCGCTTCCTCTCGCCCATCCCCGAGGGTGAGGCCATCATGGGCGCGGCCATCTCGGAACCCGACACCGGCTCCGACGTCTCCTCCGTCTCCACGCAGGCCGAGAAGGACGGCGACGAGTGGGTCATCAACGGCACCAAGATGTGGATCACCAACGGCTCCATCGGCGACTACTACGTCGTCCTCTGCCAGACCGACCCCGACGCCGAGGGCCGCTACAACGGCTTCAGCCAGATCGTCGTCGAGGCAGACCGCGACGGCTTCGAGGCCGAGAAGATCACCGGCAAGCTCGGCATCCGTTCGTCGGACACCGCCGAGCTCATCCTCAACGACGTGCGCGTCCCCGAAGAGAACCTCATCGGCACCCGCGGCATGGGCTTCCTCCAGCAGATGCAGTTCTTCGACGAGACCCGCACCGCCGTCGCCGCACAGGGCGTCGGCATCGCCAAGGGCGCGAACGAGGCCGCGCTCTCGTACGCCCAGGAGCGCGAGCAGTTCGACCGGCCCATCTCGGACTTCCAGGCCATCCAGCACAAGCTCGCCGACATGCACACCCGCACCGAGGCCGCCCGGATGCTGACCTACAAGGCCGCCTGGAACGTCGACCAGGGCGAGGACATCACCAAGCTCGCCTCCATGGCCAAGGAGTACGCCTCCCGCGTCGCCGTCGACGTCGCCAACGAGGCCGTCCAGATCCACGGCGGTGCCGGCTACGTCAACGACTTCCCCGTCGAGCGGTTCTACCGCGACGCCAAGATCACCCAGATCTACGAGGGCACCACCGAGATACAGAAGAACATCATCGCCCGCGAGCTGCTCGGGAAGGGCTACTAGGCGACGACCTTTTTCTTCGTTGGGTCGCTCGCTGCGCTCGCGACCACTCCTCGAAAAAGCTCGGCCAAAAAGGCCGGGCGCTCACTGCGTTCGCGCCCGGTGAACCGCGCAAAGCGAGGCGACGCAGTCGCCTCGTTGGCGAACGGGCCGGAGCCCTCGGAGGCCCGTGAGCCCGCTTCGCTCGCGCGGACGTTCACCTCCTTTCTGTGTCGGCTCGGGTTCGTGGAGCGGCCGTGGAGGGTCGTGTCACCGGGTGGTTGGTCGGTCGTTGCCGCACAGCTGCTACTCCGGCTTCGGCACGTAGACGAGCGGGACGTGGCCCCAGGCCCACCGCTTCTCGGGCTTCTCGGCGACCGCCCAGATGCTGCGGGGCCAGGTGCCGACGGCGTTGCGGATGGCGTCGAACGAGAGCGTGCTCTCCTCAGCCATCACGAGGCCGAAGCGCTCCCCGTACTCGCCGGGGTCGCGCCGCGGGTCGTCGCTCTCCTCGAGTTCGGCGTGCTGGGCGCGGAACTGGGCCGCGCCGAACTCGTTCACGTACCCGAGCACGAGGTGGCCGCCGGGTGCGACCGCGTCGTACATGTTCTGGAGGGCCTGCTCGGACTCGGTCACGTAGGCGAGGGTGCCGTAGCACAGGACGAGGTCGAACTGGCGGCCGGGGTCGAACTCGGGGAGGACCGTGCGCTCGAAGCTGACGTTCTCGAGCCCCTCTCCCGTGGCACGTTCGCGGTTCTCGTCGAGGATGGCCTCGGCTGCGTCGTAGCCGACGACGTCCGCGTCGGGGTACCGTTCCGCGAGGTCGAACGTGACGACGCCCGGACCGCAGCCGACGTCCGCGACGGAGTCGATACCGCCCGTTTCGGTGATGAGGTCGGCGAGCGCCTCCCTCACGTGGTGTGCGCTCGGAGTCGCGCTCTCGTGGTCGTCCGTGTCCGCGGTGCGCCAGAACTCGTCCCAGTCGATGGTCTGCTGGTGTGTCTCTGTCATCGTTATTGTCGGTCTTCGTCTGTTTTCCGTCGTTGTCACTCGGCGTCGCTGTTCGCTGACGTGGCGTATTGCCGGCCTGTCGGGCTTCTTGCCGGGATTGAGGGATAGCTGCCGCTACTCCATAAAAGTTGCCAAAATTGTTTAGCTTACTCCTTGCTTACATATTCTCCCGCCGGGCACTTAGTCGTTTCGGGAGTGGAGTGGACCGCTTATCCCCGTCCGGGTCCTGGGGTCCGGTACACAGATGAGTCAGGACGCGTACGACCACCTCCGAACCGACCCCGAGCTGGGTACCGTCGTCGAGGAGCACGGTGCGCTCGAACTGGAGCCGGCCGACGACCTGTTCGAGCGGCTGGTCCGGTCCATCGTCAGCCAGCAGGTCTCCACGTCGGCGGCGACCGCCATCAGGGAGCGCCTGTACGACGCGGTCGAGATAACGCCGGCGGCCATCCTCGCCGCCGATGAGTCGACGCTGCGCGACGCCGGGCTCTCCGGGCAGAAGGTAGGGTACGTCCGAAACGTCGCCACGGCGTTCGAGGAGCACGGCTTCACGGCCGCGTACTTCGACGAACTGTCCAACGAGGCCGTCGTCGACGAACTCACCGACATCAAGGGAATCGGCGTCTGGACCGCCAAGATGCAGCTCATGTTCAGTCTCGCTCGCCCCGACGTGTTCCCGGTCGAGGACCTCGGCATCCGGAACGGTATGTGCGCGCTCTACGGCGACGAACTGACCCGCGGCGAGATGGTCGAGACCGCCGAGCGGTGGCGGCCGTATCGTTCGTACGCGTCGCTCTACCTCTGGCGGACCGTAGACTGAGCGAACCCCATCGGCAGACCGGTAGAAACGACGGGCAAGTTCACCGCTGTCCCCGGGGAGAGCGTAGTTCTCCCGCCACCGTCGGTAAAATTAGGCCGTCCACACGTCCACCGTAGCACAGAACCGCGGACCACTCGTTCTCCTTTCACTCGGCTTGGGAGGCGCAAGTGGCACTTTCACCACGGACGAGGCGAACTGAGCCGGTGAGACCGGTTCACACGACAGCGAGCGGGACGGTCTCGGGATAATTCGCGCAGTTTTAACGAGTGCGCGACTGACCCCTCGCCCAATGGTAGAGACGGAGTCGGCCGAACCTGCCGATGCATCGGACCCACCCGACCTGGAGTTCTACGGTGGGCGTGCCGCGAGCGCGGTCCCGCTCGCCGTGTTCGTCGCCTGGGCAATCTTCCAGAGCGGCGTCCTCGGTGTCGGCGACACGCAAGGACTGGTCGTCGGGATGCTCGTCGGCCTCATCGCCGGGCTGTTCCTGGTGAGGGGCTCGTGGAAGGACTACGCGGACACCATCTTCGACGGGATGACACAGCGCGTGGCGGCGACCGCGGTCGTCGCCTGGCTCTGGGCGGGCATGTTCGCGAACGTGCTCCGGGCGGGCCAGTTCGTGAACGGCCTCGTCTGGGCCGCCGACGTCACCGGTGTCGCGGGCGACCTCTTCCCGGCGCTGACGTTCGTGCTCGCCGCGCTGCTCGCGACCGGTATCGGGACCGGCTACGGCACCGCGATCACGTTCACGACCGTCGTCTTCCCCGCGGGTCTCCTGCTCGGGGCGAACCCGACGCTGCTCTTCGCCGCCATCCTCTCCGGTGCGGTGTTCGGCGACAACCTCGCGCCGGTCTCGGACACGACCATCGTGAGCGCGGTCACCCAGGACGCCGACATCGGGGGTGTCGTCTCCTCGCGGCTGAAGTACGCGCTCGTCGCGGCGGTGTTCGCGTTCGCGGCGTACGTCCTCGCCGGCCTGTCGATGTCCGGCATCGAGGTAACCGGTGCGGGGACGAGTCTCGCAGAGCAGGCGAACGTGGCTGGCCTCGTCCATCTGGTCTCGATGGGCGTCGTCATCGTGACGGCGATACGGGGCCGTCACATCGTCGAGGCCGTCTCCTGGGGGCTCCTGACCGCCGTCGTGGCGAACCTCGCCCTCGGGCTCTCCTCGCTGGCGGACATCGTCGTGTTCGTCGCGCCCGCCGAGACGAGCCTCGCGTCCGAGTTCGCGTGGCTCCCCATCGTCCGGATCGCCGGGCCCGACGAGTCCGTCGCCGTCGGTGGGGCGCTCTACGACGGTGCGGTCGGGTTCTTCCCGCTCATCGTCCTGACGCTGCTCATCGTCGCGGCCGCGGAGATCATGATCCGCGGCGGCGGCTTCGAGGCCATCCTCGACTTCCTCATCGGCTCCGTCGCGACGACTGTCCGCCGTGCGGAGCTGACGATGGTTCTGGGGACGGCGCTGGTCAACGGGATGATCACCATCAACACCGCGGCCGAGATCGCCATCGCTCCGTACATCGCGCGGCTGGGTGGGCGGTTCAACCTGAACGGCTACCGGCGCGCCAACATCCTCGACGCGAACACCTCTGCCCTCGGCTACATCTTCCCGTGGGGTGGCGGCCTGCTCGCGGGCTACGGCGCGATGACGAGCCTGACCGAGAGCGTCCCCTGGTTCACCGAGGCGATGGTGGTCAACCCGGTCACCGTCTGGCCGTACGTCTTCCACGGCTGGTTCCTCGTGGCGGTGTTCGTCTTCGCGGCGTGGACCGGCTACGGCCGCGAATACGTCCACGACCGCCAATCCGCGGAGGTGGAGCGCGTATGAGCGTCCTCTCGTCCGTGTTCGCCGGCATCGGCTTCCGGACGCGAACCCCGTCGTTCACTCCCGGGCAGGAGGTGACCGCGTTCGTCAGCGGGGTCCAGGACGGCGACGCGGTGCTCCGGATCGGCGACTCGCGGCTCGCCGTGTCGGGCGTCGACGACCCGAGCGCACTCGTCGACGAGCGGGTCCTGGTCCGCGTCGAGGCGTTCGACGAGTCGAGCCACTCCGGCAGTGCGACCCTCGTCGACGTCATCGAGGGGCGCGGACTGTAGTCGGCGACTGCCCGCCCGTTAACCGACGAACCGGCGGGAGGAGACGGCGAAGCTACCCGCGAGCGAACCACCTATTGGCCTCGGTTGCGTCGCCCCGACGATGACAGGCGTCCGTCGTGCTGGCGAGGTGTCGCGCGAGTGAGCGTCCGGAGCGACGCGGCCGAGGGAGCCCGCGCCATCGGCCCGTTCATGCTCGGAGTCGTCCCGTTCGGGCTCATCACCGGTATCAGCGCGATCGAGGCCGGATTCGATGCCGTGCAGACGGTCGCGATGTCGGTCCTGGTCTTCGCCGGCGCGTCCCAGCTCGCGCTCATCGAGCTCGTGGGTGACGGGGCCCCGGTCGCGGTCGTCGTCGCGACCGCGGCCGTCGTCAACCTCCGCTACCTGATGTACAGCGCGTCCATCGCACCCTACTTCCGTGACTTCTCGCCGCCGTGGAAGTGGCTCTCGGCGTACGCGCTGACCGACCAGTCGTACGCCGTCGCCGTCACGTCGTTCCGCGACGACGAGCCGTCCAAGCACCGACGGCGCTGGTACTACCTCGGCGCGGCGTTCGCCCTCTGGGGGGTCTGGGTCGTGTCGACGGCCGTCGGGGTCGTCATCGGCGGGAGCGTCCCGCCGGGCCTCTCGCTGGAGTTCGCCGTCCCGTTGACGTTCCTCGCACTGCTCGTCCCGTCCCTGAAGGACCGCCTCAGCGGGCTGGTCGGCGTGATCGCGGGGGGCGTGGCCATCCCGGCGGCCGCACTCCCGCTGGACCTCGGGCTTGTCGCCGCCGCGCTGATCGGGCTGACCGTCGGCGTCCTCGTCGACACGTTCACCGACTGGGCGGACGACGAGCCGGCCGGCGAAACGGAGGGCGAGCCATGAGCTACGACGCCACGACGCTCTGGGGTATCGTGGCTGCCGTGGGCGTCATCACGCTCGCGCTTCGGCTCTCGTTCATCCTGCTGTTCGGCCGGGTCGACGATATCCCGAACCGCGTCGAACGGACGCTGGAGCTCGTCCCGGCGGCGGTGCTCGCCGCACTCGTGGTACCGGCGGTCGTCGCGCTCGACACCAGCCTGGCGCTGCAGGCCGAGCCGGCGAAGGTCGTCGCGGCGGTCGTCGCCGCGGCTGTCGCCTGGCGCACCGAGAACGTCCTCGCGACCATCGCGGTCGGCATGGGCGCACTCTGGCTTGTCGGGATGGTCGTCTGAGCAGGCCACGAGGACGACGAATATCCGTATGTCACCCCAGTATCGTCTGATTCTGACCATTCTAACGGTTCCAATGGTGATATCTGGAAAGGGGCCGTCATATACCTGCTATCGGGAGAAGCAGGCGAACCTTCGTAAATGACACAGTATTAAGTGTGGTGGCCACAACTTGGGCAAGTGTCATTCCCACCTGTCAGGGAATGGGGAACCATGGGAACCACGACTGACACCACCACGACAGAGACCACACCGACCGACTCGAATCGACCACCGGACGGCGGCGGCCCGTCGAAGGGGGAGCTGTTCGAGGCGCTCTCGAACGACCGACGCCGGGAGACGCTGCGGTACCTGCTCCGACAGGAGGACGGGGAGACCACGAAGGGGGAGGTCGCCCGTCACATCGCTGCGCAGGAGACCGACAAACCCGTCGAGCAGGTGACCTCCGACGAGCGGAAACGGGTGTACATCGCCCTCCACCAGACCCATCTGCCCAAGCTACACGACCTCGGGCTCGTCGAGTACGACTCCTCGCAGGGGGCCCTCCGACTCAGCGACACGTGCGATGGACTGGCCGTGTATCTGGACGTCGAGGCCGGCGACGACGCTGGTGACACACATCCCTGGGGACGGTACTCCCTCGGCATCGGCCTCGCAGGCCTCGGCGTCAGCGGCGTCCTCGCGACCGGCATCGGCCCGGCGACGGTCGGGCCGGGGCTCGGTGTCGCGGCGGCGCTCGCACTCGCGGTCACCGTGACCGGTGTCGCACAGACGTACGGGGAAGAACTGGACCCGCTACCCGCTGGCGAGGAGCTCGAACGGTAGCTACTCGAGGGTCTCCTCCTCTTCCTCGCGGTCCTCGCTGTCGCTCCCGGCGTCGACGCGCTTGGACACGTCCACCTGGTAGTTCCCGAGGATGTCGCGGCCGAGGAGGATGGGGTAGTCCATGTGCGAGCGGTCCTCGACGCTCGCCGTGACGGTGTGCTGCTGGCCGCCCACGCCGACCACGAGATCGACGACGGGCCGGGACTTTCCCTGCTTCAGGCTGCCGGATTTGACGCGCATCACGGACTTGATCGGGCCGGCACCGACGTCGGCCGCCAGCCGGGTGTCGATGCTCGTCCGCGTCGCGCCCGTGTCGGACTTCGCGATGACCGTCTTCGAGCCGGAGGTGCCGGAGACGACGACCTCCTCGGTGTAGCCGACGACGAGCGGCTCGTCGCTCGTCGTCTTCGACTTGATGGGCGTACACGCCGGCATCGAGTCGTCGAGCGTCGCGGAGAGCTCGCGGACGCGCTCGTCGTCGACCTCGCCGCCGGCCTCCTCGATGGCGAGCTTCGCGATGTACGGCGCGGGCGACCGCTCGGTCGCCTTGTACAGGCCCTTGAAACCGGCCGTCGGGTTCACCTCGAGGACGAACCAGCCGTCGTCACCCTCGACGATGTCGACGCCCGCGTAGTCCAGGCCGACGACCGAGGCGGCCCGCTTCGCAATCTTCTTGACCGTGGTCGGCAGGTCCTCGGTCGCGTCCTGCACGTCGCCACCCAGTGCGACGTTCGTCCGCCAGTCGTTGTCCGGCGCGTAGCGGTACATCGCCCCGACGACCTTGTCGCCGACGACGTAGACGCGGATGTCGCGGTGGCGCTCGCCGTCGCGCTCGATGAGCTTCTGGAGGAACGCGTACCGGTTCCCGACCTTCGCGTTGACCGGGTCGCCCTGGCCGACCTTCCAGGTGCCGCCGCCGTGGGTCCCGATGGCGGTCTTGTAGACGGCCTCCTCGCCGAACTCGTCCCGGTGGGCGTTCAGCTCGTCCGAGTCGAGCGCCATCAGTGCCTCGGGGACCTGGATACCCTCGTCCGCGAGGGCCGCGGCGCTCGCGATCTTGTGGGTCGCCCGGAGCGTCGCCGACGGCTCGTTCAGCATCGGTCGCAGCGTCGCGATCGTGTTCGCCAGGCCGAGCTCCTCGCACGGCTGTTCGGTGTTCGAGAGGAGCATCCGGTTCGCGACGACGTCCACGTCCGGCTTGAGCGTGGCCCCGTCAGGACCGACGCGGACCGAGGTGTTCTCGGTGCGGAGCCACTCCGGCTCGTGCCCCAACTCCTCGATCGCGTTGCAGATCGCCTTCGATTCCTTGCTGCTGTGGAGACTGAGAACCCCCACCGTCACTGGAGAAGATGTACCCATAGCGGATTGACTCGACCCCACATCAAAAACGTTGCCAGTTCCGAGCAGCCCTGTGCCGGTCACGCACGGGGGATGCGAGTCTCAGAGGTAGGCCGCGTCCCAGCGAGTCGCCTTCCGGCGGTTCCCGCAGCTGTTGCAGACGACCTCCTCCATCGTCCCCATCGCGGTGTCGAAGGAGTTGCACGCCCCGCAGTACAGGCCGTAGCGCCGTTCACGCTCGGGGTCGACGTACGCCTCGTAGAACTGGCCCTCGGTGCCACGATGGGCCTCGGCGTAGTTCACGTACGCGGTCTCGTCGTCGACGGTGACCTCGTCGAGCGCCTCCCACTCGACGTGTTCCTCCTCGGTCGCGACGAAGATGTTCTCCGTCAGCGTCTCGTCGGCCACGGTGACGGTCCGGTCGCCGGCGCGCTCGAAGGCGTGGGCCGCGTAGAACTCGTTGCCGCGCCGGTTCCCGTCCAGCACCGCGCCGGATATCTGCTGTGCGCCGTGTTCGACGAGAGCCTCCTTCGTCTCGGTCAGCAGCCGCGACCCGTAGCCGTGGCCCCGATGGTCCGGGTGGACGTGGAGCCAGAGTATCCGGCCGTCGGACGGGGTCTTCCCCACGATCTCGCTCTGGGAGAAGGCGACGATACCGGCGTCGTCCTCGGCGACGAGGAGGACGGCCTCGTCGTCCGCGAGCTGCTCGGCGAGCAGGTCGGCCGCGTACCACTCCTCCAGGGCCACGTCGATGGTCTTCGGGTCGAGCATGTGGTGGTAGGAGTCGTGGAGCGACGCCGCTGCGACGGCCCGCAGCGCCTCGAAGTCGTCGGCGGTTGCATCCCGGATCTGCATACATGCCCCTTGGGTCGGAACTGACATAATACTCCGCCAATGGCGACAGCGAGTGGCCGTTCGTCCACTTTCACGCCGCGGTGGTCCGCCCGTCTGTAGTTTTCGGCGTAGAGAGCCCACACCCGGAGATACCACCGACCTGACGGCGACGGGGACGGACGCACACACTCTTATGCCGTGAGCGTCGCAGATGAGGTATGGCATCGGACACGGTTCCCTCGGAGGACAACGAGCCCTTCACCTACAACGGTGGGCGCGTCGACCCCGGGGAGACCGCGAACATCAGATACGGCATCAGCGAGACGTATCTCGGCGACCCGGTCCGCATCCCGGTCACGATACTCAACGGCAAGCACCCCGGACCGACCGGCTTCCTCTCCGCGGCGGCCCACGGGGACGAGCTCAACGGTATCGAGGTGGTCCGCGAGGTCGCCCACGAGTGGCCGCTCGACGACCTCCACGGCTGTCTCGTCTGCATGCCCGTACTCAACGTTCCCGGCTTCCTCGCCCAGCAGCGCTATCTTCCCATCTACGACCGCGACCTGAACCGGTCGTTCCCCGGGCACGAGGAGTCGACGAGTGCGAAGCGGATGGCGCATCGCATCTTCACGAACTTCGTCGAGCCCTGTGACTTCGGCATCGACTTCCACACCTCGACACGTGGCCGGACGAACATGCTCCACGTACGCGCTGACACCGGTCACAGCGGCGCGAACCGGGTCGCACGCGCGTTCGCCTCGAACGTCATCATCTCGAGCGAGGGCCCCAGCGGCTCGCTCCGCCGGGAGGCCTCGGAGGCCGGGACGCCGACGATCACCGTCGAGATGGGCGAGGCACACCGCTTCCAGCGCGAGTTCATCGACAACGCACTGGACGGCGTGATGAGCGTCCTCGCGGAGTACGGGATGCTCGACACGGAGGCGGTCCGCTGGCCGGGCTGGCGCACCATCATCCAGGAGAACGACGAGAAGACGTGGCTCCGGGCGGACGTCGGTGGGATGGTCGACATGCACTACGAGTGCGGCTCGCTCGTCCACGAGGGCGACAGCATCTGCACCATCACCAGCCCGTTCAAGACCGACAACACGTCCGTCGACGCACCCTTTACCGGCGTCCTCGTCGGCGTGCTGGAGAACCCGGTCGTCTACCCGGGGAACCCGCTCTGTCACCTCGTCGAGCTCGACCAGAAGACCCTGCGGGCGGTCGAGCGCGAGCAGTCGCCACCGGTCGGTCGGTCCTGACTGGACTGTCGCGCCGACCCCTCCGGAGCGACTTCCGGCAGGGGCCGCGAAAGAAGTAACTTCTATACCCCCACGGTCCAACCCTCCCACAGAGAGCATGAGCCAGTCTTACAATCGTGGCCTCGTCGAGGACTTCAGTCGCTGGAAGGAGTTCTCGGCCGGCATGTGGGCGTGGATATTCCACAAGTTCACGGGATGGGTTCTCATCGGGTACCTGTTCACCCACATCGCCGTGTTGAGTACGGCGATCTCGGCACAGCAGGGAGGGACGGTGACCAACAGCGCAGGCGAGACGGTCGACGTGTACACGAACACGCTGACCTTGCTCGAGAGCACGTTCGTCGTCCGGCTGCTCGAGGTCGGGCTGCTCGCGGTCGCCGTCTTCCACATCCTGAACGGCATCCGCCTGCTGCTGGTCGACCTCGGTATCGGGCTGGAATCGCAGGACAAGACGTTCTACGCGTCGCTCGTGCTGACCGGCGCCATCATCGTCGCGAGCGTCCCGACGTTCATGGCGGGAATCGGGGGGAGCTGAGATGTCGGCAGGCGCACCCACCTCCTTCGAACGCGGCGGACGCATGTGGCTGCTCCAGCGCGTGACGGCGGCGTTCCTCGTCGTCGTGCTGGCGTTCCACTTCTTCCTGCTCCACTTCTACCACCACGCCTTCGAGATCACGCTCATGGGCACGCAGACGCGGATGCAGGACGTCGGCTACTTCGCGACGATGTGGCTGTTCCTCGTGACGGCGACGTTCCACGGGGTCAACGGCGTCTACAACGCGCTGGTCAACCAGGGCATCTCCGGCACGCCCAAGACGGCCGTCAAGGTCATCCTCGGGCTCGCCGGTCTGCTGCTCGTCGCACAGGGTACGCGAGTCGCGCTGTACATGAACGGGTTTCTAGCATGAGTACGCAAGTTCCCGAATCCGAGACCGAGACAGAGACCGAGGCGGAACCGGCCGGCGAGTCCCACCAGGAGCGCCGGATGGCCGAGAAGGCGGCCAAGCGGGAGTACCGCGACGCCGAGAAGAAGGCTGAGGCGGAGCTCCGGGCGGCCGAGGAGTCGGTCCACCTCAAGGTGTTCCGGTACGACCCCGAGGTCGAGGACAAGCAGGAACCCCGCTTCGACGACTTCTACGTCCCGTACACGAAGGGGATGACCGTCCTCGACGCGCTGATGTACGCCCGCGACCACTACGACTCGTCGCTGACGTTCAGACACTCCTGCCGGCAGGCGGTCTGTGGCTCCGACGCGATGTTCGTCAACGGTCGACAGCGACTCTGCTGCAAGACCCAGCTCTCCGAGATGGCGGAGCCGGTCCGCATCGAGCCGCTCCCGCACCAGGACGTGGTGAAGGACCTCGTCGTCGACATGGAGCACTTCTACGACCAGATGCACGCGGTCGAGCCGTACTTCCAGTCCGAGGACGTCCCCAAGGAGGAGCAGCGACAGAGCCGGGAGAACCGGGAGAAGATCAAGATGTCCACGCGCTGCATCTGGTGCGGTGCCTGCATGTCCTCGTGCAACATCGCCGCGGGCGACAACGAGTACCTCGGACCGGCGGCCATCAACAAGGCCTACCGGTTCTACATGGACGAGCGGGAGGACGAGGAGGAGCTGAAGGAGCACCGGCTCCGCATCCTCGAACAGGAACACGGCGTCTGGCGCTGTCAGACCCAGTTCTCCTGCACCGAAGTCTGCCCGAAGGACATCCCCCTCACCGAGCACATCCAGGAGCTCAAGCGCGAGGCGGTCAAGAACAACCTCAAGTTCTGGTAATCAACAATGTACGAACACGACGTCATCGTGGTCGGCGGCGGTGGCGCGGGACTCCGCGCCGCCATCGCGGCCCAGGAAGAAGGAGCGGACGTGGCTATCGTCACGAAACTCCACCCCGTCCGTAGCCACACAGGCGCGGCCGAGGGTGGCATCAACGCGGCGCTGCGCGAGGGTGACGACTGGGAGCTCCACGCCTACGACACGATGAAGGGGTCGGACTACCTCGGTGACGCCCCCGCAATCGAGACGCTGGCGCAGGACGCCCCCGAAGAGGTCTTCCAGATCGAACACTGGGGCATGCCGTTCTCCCGCGAGGAGGACGGGCGCGTCTCCCAGCGCCCGTTCGGTGGGCTCTCGTTCCCGCGGACGACCTACGCCGGTGCCGAGACCGGTCACCACCTGCTGCACACGATGTACGAGCAGGTCGTCAAGCGGGGCATCCAGGTGTACGACGAGTGGTACGTGATGGACCTCGCCGTCACCGACGAGGAGACGCCCGAGGACCGCTCCTGTCACGGCATCGTCGCCTACGACGTGCAGTCCGGCGAGATAGCTGGCTTCAAGGCCAACGACGGGGTCATCCTCGCGACCGGCGGTCCGGGACAGGCGTTCGACCACACGACCAACGCGGTCGCCTGCACCGGTGACGGCTACGCGATGGCCTACCGCGCTGGCGTCCCGATGGAGGACATGGAGTTCGTCCAGTTCCACCCGACGACGCTCCCGAGCACGGGGGTGCTCATCTCCGAGGGTGTCCGCGGCGAAGGCGGTATCCTCTACAACGCCGACGGCGAGCGGTTCATGTTCGAGCACGGCTACGCGAACAACGACGGCGAGCTCGCCTCGCGTGACGTGGTCTCACGTGCGGAGCTCACCGAGGTCAACGCGGGCCGCGGCTTCGAGGACGAGTACGTCATGCTCGACATGCGCCACCTCGGCGAGGAGCGCATCGTCGACCGGCTGGAGAACATCCTCCACCTCGCGGAGGACTTCGAGGGCGTCGACGGGCTGAAGGAGCCCATGCCGGTCAAGCCCGGCCAGCACTACGAGATGGGTGGCATCGAGACCGACGAGAACGGTCACACCTGCATCGACGGCCTGTACGCCGCGGGCGAGACGGCCTGTGTCTCGGTCCACGGCGCGAACCGCCTCGGCGGCAACGCCCTGCCCGAGCTCATCGTCTTCGGCGCGCGTGCCGGAACGCACGCGGCCGGCGGCGACCTCGGCGAGGCCCAGATCGAGACGGGCGAGCGCGGCGACATCGAGTACGACGACACCGAACTCCCGTATCAGCCCGGCGAGGTCGGCATGGACACCGGCGGCGTCGCGGCGGACGGCGGTGCGGTCGCGGCCGACGCCGACGCGGTCGTCGAGCGGGAGGTCGAGGCCCAGCGCGAGCGCGTCGCGACCCTGATGGAGCGCGACGAGGGCGTCCAGCACTCCCAGATCCGCGCGGACCTCCAGAAGACGATGACGAAGAACGTCAACGTCTTCCGCGAGGAGGAGGGCCTGAAGCAGGCACTCCGTGACATCCGCGAGATCCGCGAGGCCTACCAGGACGTCTACGTCGACGACCCGTCGCGCACGTTCAACACCGACCTCCAGCAGACCATCGAGACGCGCAACCTCATCGACGTCGCCGAGACCATCACGCTCGGCGCGCTCGTGCGCACGGAGTTCCGCGGCGCGCACTGGCGCGCGGAGCACCAGGAGCGCAAGGACGACGAGTGGCTGAAGCACACGCTCGTCGGCTGGAACGACGGCGACCCGACCATCTTCTACCGCCCGACCATCCTGGAGGGCGAGAACAAGACGTACGAGCCGAAGGAACGCTCGTACTGAGGGCCCTTCGGTCGGGGCTTCGGCCGTCGTTTTCTCACGGCTCGACGCTCACCCGTCGACCGCACTCACACAGCGCATCGGCTACGGGATGACGCCGTGCGCTTCCGGCGTCGACATGAAGAACATCGCCCAGAGAATCATCAGGGCGACGACGACGAGCACGAGGAGCCTCGCCCGTGGCATGGAGTCAGGTCTGCTGCGGGACGCGGAGGGCGGTCGACCGCGGGACATGGATCATCGGACGTGGACTGGAGCCAAATAACTACTCCAGCACGGACAGAACAGAACTCGTATCTCCCGGCTGGCGGAGAGTACCCCCGGTCCGACCTCAGAGCCCGAGTGCGGTGAACAGGTCGTCGATGGTCACCCCGAGCTCCGACATCACCTGGAAGCCGAGGAAGATACCGACGATACCCATGATGCCCGCGAGGTTCGGGGGAGCGGGGATGGGGATCTCGACGAACTTGAACAGCGCACCGACCGTGAAGCCGGTGAGCGTGGCGAGGAAGACCTGCATCGTGTTCATGGCAACCTCAGTGGTCTCTCGCCCGCGAATAAAAGCCGTTCCATTCCGGGATAGGACCATGCTACCATACACGCACGGAACTGACCCAAAGTCGCCCCCGCCTCTCGTTCCCGTGAATCGGGAACTACAGCCGGTATATACGTTCTGTCCGGACATCTGTATGAGTGTAGGAGGAAAGAACAATGGCAACCAATCAACTATCGGCCGGCGCGAACACGTTCGAGAGCAAACTCGGTGGCATCACCGTCAAGGGCAAGGCACACAGCCTGAGCGCGTGGTTCGTGCTCGCACTCCGGCTGATGATGGGGTACGCGTTCCTCTACGCCGGCTGGGAGAAGGTCGCGGCCGGCGGGTGGACGGCGAACGGCTACATCGAGAACGTCGCGGCGGCGAACGGCAACCCGCTCGAGGGGATGTTCGCGGCCATGGCGGCCTCACCCATGTTCATGGACTTCGTGAACGTCGCCGTCCCGTGGGGTGAGCTCCTCATCGGTCTCGGGCTCATCGTCGGTGCGCTGGTCCGCCTCGCGGCGCTCTTCGGCGCGCTCATGATGCTCATGTTCTACTTCGGGAACTGGAGCGTCGAACACGGCGTCATCAACGGGGACTTCGCCTACATGCTCGTGTTCCTGGCCATCGCGGCGTTCGGTGCGGGCCGCATCCTCGGCCTGGACACCTACATCGAGCGGTACGAGCTCGGTGGCGAACCCCTCGTCGAGAAGTACCCGGCGCTGCGCTACATCCTCGGCTGAGGCGGTAGCGGGCGTGGGTTCGGCGGCTTTTCCTTTCGTTCCAGTGTTTCAGTGAAACCTGTCGTAGAGCACGTCGCCCACGAGTCCACCCACCAGCAGTGGGAGGACGAGAAACCCGGCGACCTGCAGCAGAACGAGCGTCGCCCAGCGGGTCAGCGGCTCCTGTGGCGGCCAGAGTGCGTCGAGCAGGAAGCCCGTGATGTAGCCCCAGAAGACGACGACGAGCACGAGCGAGACGACGGCCGAGCAGGCGAGCCGGAACCGGAGTCGCCCCCAGTCACGGCTGCGGTCCTCGCCGACGCCCGGCGGGTCGGGCCACTCGCGGTCGTCGCCGTCGTCGCGTGCCATACCTGGGCTACCGGTGGGAGACACATCAACGTCGCGCTCGCAGCCGGCGGTCCTGACCCGGCGTCTCAGAGCTCGATGCGCTCGACGAGCTCGTCGGTCTCGTCCGCCTGAACGGCGACGATGCGGACGAACTCCTCCAGCGTCGAGCCCTGCAGCTTTGCCTTCAGCAGGTTGTCGACCTGGTAGACGCCTGCGGCGCTCGTCATCTCGATCTCGACGAGCACGGGGTAGTCGTCGCCGGTCTGGAGCGAGACGTTCCGTATCGCCTGACTGGAGAGGGTATCGATGCCGCGCCCGCCCTTCTTGTACGGGATGCGCGAGCGGCCGCGCTCCATGTCGAGCGCGTCGGCGATGCGGACGACGCCCGCCTCGCGGGTCAGTGGCTGCTCCTCGGTGTGGTGGCAGAGGATGGCGTGCAGTACCTCGCCCTTGATGCGAACCGCGTCGGGCTTCTTGTAGAACTCGGGCAGGATGCGGTCGAGCTCGTCGGCCGCCAGCGGGATGGAGTAGTAGGTGTGCGAGTCGCGGTGGACGACGTGGCCGATGTCGTGCAGGGTCGCCGCGAGCGCGATGATGACCGGCTCGTCGGCCTCGTCGAGGCCCTGCTGGCTCGCGCCGTTGAACTCGATACCGGCCTGCTTCAGCAGGTCGTAGAGGCAGAGCGCCCGGTGACGGACGATGGAGATGTGCTTCGAGCCGTGGTCGTTGTACCCCTTGCGGTCGACGGCGTTGACGTTCTGGGCCTCGAGGTAGGTCGTGATTTCCGGGTCGTTCTCGACGAAGTCGAGCACATCGTTCAGGCGGTCGTCGGGGAAGGCGTGCGGCTCGCCGGGGCGGTAGATACGGCCGGCAGACTGGCTCTCTTCGGTGTCACTCATACCGTTTCACTCGTCTCCCCGAGTACAAAAGGGGTGGGTGTGATCAGTCGGCGGCGGCCCCGATTGGGGCGGTGGCGGTAGCCGCGGCGGCCTCGCGGACCGTATCGTGGTCCGGTTCGACGGCGACCTGTTCGACGTCGCCGTTCGCCATCGGTGCCGTGAAATCGGGTGCGTCGGCGCCTACGTCTACCATCGACGGTGCATGTGAGTGGACCGGAAAAGGCCGTTCGGTTACCGAATCCACGTCAGTTTCACATATGGGTCGAGCAAAAAGGTTATAATTACCAGCGGGCAAGCATCGCGTAGAGATGGCACTTGCAACCACACCGCTGTTCGTCGGCGGACTGGGCGCTCCCGAAGTCGTGCTCATCTTCCTCGTGGTCGTGCTGCTCTTCGGAGCCAACAAGATTCCGAAGATCGCACGCTCCACCGGTGAGGCGATGGGTGAATTCCAGAAGGGGCGAGAAGAGGTAGAACAGGAACTCGAAGAAATCCGCGATGGGACCAAGGTCGACACGGGTTCGAGCAGTACTGGCTCCGCCAGCTCGGACGCGACGGTCGAGCCGGACCCGATCGACACGGAGTCCGAGACGGAGACGGAGACGGAAACCGACTCCGACTCGAAGTAACCGGCTTTTTTCGCGGACGAGATATCGAGGGCGTGTGGCCTAGTGGATAGGGCGGACGGTTCCTAACCTTCAGATCGTGGGTTCGAATCCCACCACGCCCGTTGTCCGGCGAGCGAGCCGTGATAACGGGCGGTGGGTTCGAAGCAGGGAGGAGCGTGCTCCGACCGTGGTTCGAATCCCACCACACCCGCTGCCTGTCACGAGCGAACGCGGGTGACTGCAGCGGGAGAGGGGTTCGTGGACGCTGCGAGTCCCAGCCTGCGCAGGGGGCGACGCGACCGAGCAGGACCTCGGAGGGAACCCTCCCACGCTGGCAGCAGGACAGCCAGTCGACCGACGAGTCTGGTTCGTACGTGCGAGAGGACTGTCGGGACGTTCGACGGGCGGACTCGGCGCGCGACCGCACGCCGTCGGTGGGTGCGCGGAGACGGTTGATGTGGACGTCTGACACGGCCGCGTATAACGGTTTGGCGAACCCCAGCATGGGCGAATCCGACACTTAATTCTGTCCATTCGGGGACGAATGCATAGAACGAGACTTTAGTATTATGGCGAAAGTGGGGAAAATAAGCGGATACGTAGCTGCCGAAGCTGACCGCTAATCGCAAGTGGGCGGGCGGGTAATACGAGAATAACTAACCATACTGACGGGATAGCTGGCTGGGTTTCAGATCTGATAATCGGTGGAAGGTTTTTTGCTCGCGTAGGAAAAGGGGTAGTCAATGGCTGTTAACGACGCCGACGGTTCAGAGGCGAATCAGTTCGAGGGGACTGATGAATCGGCCTCCACGTCGGGTGACGGCCCCCCTGAACGTCCGGTCGAGGGCTCGGACACCAGAGTGGGCGAGTACACGTGGCGGGACTTCATGCAGGAGTACGGGTACGAGGACGAAGTCTCGGCGCTGTACGCGGGCGTCAACCGACAGACGACGGAGGATTCAGAACGCCTCGGATTGGGCAACAGCGAGGGCGAAGTTGCAACGGCACCGCACGGTTCGGCGTGGGACAAGGTCGAGTTCGACCCCGAGGTGTACCTGGGCTATCACCCGGACGAACTGGCAGACAACATAACCGAATACGCGGGTGCGAACGGCAAGTGGCTCTGGCAGGAGTTCGCCGCCTACTGCGACCCCGAGACCACCCCCGTCGTCAAGGACGAGTGGACGTGGGAGCACTTCAAGTGGGAGTACCACTACGAGGACGACGGCTCGATTCCGACCGACTCGGCCGGCGAGACGGTCGAGTTCGACGAGGAGGAGTACCTCGGGTTCGAGGCCGAGGACACCGAGGGCGTCCTCAGTCAGGCAGACGACTTCGCACAGGAGCTCGACGACCTCGTCGAGGAGCGCACGGTCAACGTCACGCACGAGGACGAGGACGAGTTCTTCTCGACCGACGCGGGCAACACGACGGTCGTCAACCGGTACGACCTCGAGAAGGCGGTGCCGCGGGAGAAGAAGCTCCACTTCCGCGAGGAGGAGCGCTACTGGGTGAACAAGCCCTACGCGTTCGTCATCATCTTCCACTCCGAGAAGGAGAACGAGAAGAAGTACTACGCGATCGAGCCGCACATGAACGAGATCGAGGGCGACCTCCAGGAGTTCATGTCCGGCAAGCTCCGGACGGCCATCAAGTACTCCGACGACGAGGTCACCGTCGAGGGGGACGAGGACGCCCGGCGGGAGGTCATCGACCGCGAGACGAAGCGGCTGCTGAGGCGGTACGACCTGTTCTCGGGATCGACTCGCGGGCGCGGGTCCTCCGGCGGCGGTGGCGGTATCGTCCAGCAGATCCGCCAGATGTTCGACACGGCCGACGACGAGGAGACCGTCGACGCGGGGTTCGAAGGCACACCCGAGGCACTCGACGGCATCAAGGCACGTCCGGAGCCCGTCGTGGTGGCGGAGAACGCCGACACACTCAACGAGTACCAGGTCGAGAAGCTGCTCTACCTGCTGAAACGGAACTTCATCGGCTACGAACGCATCGACCCCATCAAGCACGACATCAACGTGGAGGACATCTCCTGCAACGGGCACAACTCGCCCGTCTTCGTCTACCACAGCGGCTACGAGCAGATCATCTCCAACATCTTCCACGGGCACCACGAGCTGGACGACTTCGTGGTCAAGTTGGCCCAGCGCTCCGGCAAGGGTATCTCGAAGCGGCGGCCGCAGGTCGACGCGACGCTGCCGGACGGCTCCCGTGCCCAGCTCACGCTCGGACGCGAGGTGTCCGACCACGGGACGAACTACACCATCCGTCAGTTCAACGATGTCCCGTTCACCCCCATCGACCTCATCAACTGGAACACGTTCTCGCTCGACGAGATGGCGTTCCTCTGGCTATGCATCGAGAACCACAAGTCCCTCATCTTCGCCGGCGGGACGGCGTCGGGGAAGACGACGAGCCTGAACGCGATCTCCCTGTTCATCCCCTCGAACTCGAAGATCGTCTCCATCGAGGACACACGCGAGGTCGAGTTGCCCCAGCGCAACTGGATCGCGAGCGTCACCCGCCCCTCGTTCAGCGAGGACAGCCAGGGTGACGTCGACGAGTTCGACCTGCTGGAGGCCGCACTGCGCCAGCGCCCGGACTACATCGTCATGGGTGAGATCCGTGGTGAGGAGGGTCGGACGCTGTTCCAGGTCATGTCGACCGGCCACACCACGTACACCACGTTCCACGCGGACTCCGTGGGCGAGGTCCTGAAGCGGTTCACCACGGACCCCATCAACGTCTCGAAGACGATGTTCACCGCGCTGGACCTGGTGTCCATCCAGACCCAGACGCGTGTCAGCGGGAACAAGGTCCGTCGGAACCGCAACATCACGGAGATCAACCACTACGACGCCGAGAACGACGAGATCAACGTTCAGGACGTCTACCAGTGGCAGGCCGAGACGGACGAGTTCCTCAAGATGGGTGAGTCGAACACCCTGGAGGAGATCGAGTTCGACCGCGGCTGGAACCGCGAACGGCTGGATGACGAGCTGTTCCAGCGCCGGGTCATCCTCGCCTATCTCATCAAGAACGGGCTCAGCAAGTACGTCGAGGTCGCCGCGACGGTGCAGGCGTTCGTCAACGACCCCGAGACCATCCTCGCGCTCATCGCGAACGGGCAGCTGGAGGAGAGCCTCGACGACCTGCGCGAGATGGAGTCCGTCTACATCGACGTCGACCCGGAGGACGAGGAGCTGGTCCCCCGGCCGGACCCCGACGACGAGACGTACAACCTCGCCCAGGACATCCTCGAACGCGCCGAGGAGTCGCTGTTCGAGGAGTACCGCGACAAGGAGCTGAGCGGGCTCGGCATCGAGTCTGCAATCTCCGGCTCGGGCATGGAGGAGGAGGAGTCCTCCATCGAGGCCGAACCCGGCGACGGGGGCGACTTCGACTTCGGGGACTCCGTCGGCAGCGACGACAACCCGTTCGAGCTCGGCGACGACGACGGCGATGACTTCTCGTTCTCGGGCACGGACGAGGAGGTCGACGACGGCCCGTCGTGGCTGAGCGACGAGGGCGACGGCTTCGACTTCGGCGAGGACGCCGGCTTCGGGGCGAGCTCGGACGACACCGCCGAGGCCCAGGCGGACGCCGGGGCGGCCGGTGGCACCGAACCGGCACCGGAGGGAACGCCGGAGCTCGAGGCGGGAACGAGCGCGGGCGACGAGCCAGCGACCGACGACGGGCCGGACGGCGAGGCTCCGGTCACCGACGCGTCGACCACGGACGATGCCGGCGGTGAGACGCCCGAACTCGAGGAGAGTGCGAGCGATGTGAGCGCGGAGTTCCCGGCGCTCGACGAGGGCCAGGAGGAGCCGACGTTCGACGACGCCGACGCCGACGAGCCCATCTTCTCGGACGCCGACGACTCCGGCGGCGAGTCGATGTTCGACGCCGGGGCGCGGGAGGAGACGGCGACCGAGGCGGACTCCGCCGACTCCGATGCGACCGACGCATCGGTCGCGGACACGACGGAACCGGGCGTCGAGAACGCGGGCGACGCCGACGCGGCAGCTGTCGGTGACGAGTCCGCAGAGGCGTCGGCAGACGCTGATACCGCGAACGAATCCGAGGAGTCCGCGCCCATCGACGACGAGGAGGCGTTCTTCGGCGGCGAGGACGAGCAGTTCTTCGAGGAGGACGACGAGGAGGTCGACTCCATCTTCGGCGACGAGAGCGGCGGCATCTTCAGCGGCAGCGACGACGACGCGGACGAGGACGACGGAGGCATGTTCGGCTCCGCCGCCGAGGAGGTCGAGGAGGAGGACGCCGGGATGTTCGACGAAGCCGAGGACGATGACGACACCATCTTCGGTGGCTCCGACGATGCGGACGGAGCAGCGGACGGTGAGGACAGCGTCTTCGGCGACGCGGAGGACGAGGAGCGCGGTGACGGTGATGCCGAATGAGCCTCCAGACCCGTACCGACGCCGGTGAGAGCAGCGGATTCGACGCCTCCACCGACTCGCTCGGGGACATGTTCTACCCGCTGTACGAGCGGCTGTTCGACGAGAACTCCGACTTCGTCGCCGACGTGGAGACGAAACTCGCACAGGCCCGGATGGCCGACACCGTCGAGATGTACCTCTCGCGCTCGCTCGGTATCGGAGTGCTCTCCGGAGGGGCGCTGTGGGCGCTCGGGACGGCCATCGGCTACCTGCTGTTCATGACCGGTATCGTCGCGACGGACAACATCCTCGGGGCGACCATCCCGAACCAGACGCTCGTCGACATCATCAACGCCATCAAGGTCCCCGCGCTGGTCGTCGTGACCGGGCTGTTCCTCGGCTCCATCGGCTTCGCGATGGGCTTCGGCGCGCTCGTCGCGGTGCCGTACTCGCGGGCGTCGGCACGGAAACGAGAGATCAACATGCTGCTGACGGACGCGGTGTCGTTCATGTACGCGCTCTCCGTCGGCGGGCTGAACCAGCTCGAGATCCTGGAGGCGATGGCGAAGGCCGAGGACACCTACGGGGAGGTGGCGAAGGAGTTCCAGTCCATCGTCCAGGAGACGGAGTACTTCGACACGGACTACCGGACAGCCATCCGGAACCAGGCGATGGAGACGCCCAGCGACGAGGTCGCGCAGTTCCTCACCGACATGCTCTCCATCGTCAACTCAGGCGGTGACATGGAGAACTTCCTGAAGGACAAGAAGGACAAGCACATGCGGACCGCCAAGCAGCAACAGGAGATGACCCTGGAGACGCTGGAGCTGTTCGGCGAGATGTACATGACGCTGTCGCTGTTCCCGCTCCTGCTCATCATCATCCTGGTCATCATGCGGATGCTGGGCGAGGCCGACCCGATGATGCTGTACGCGACGGTGTACGGCCTCATCCCGATGACGGGCGCGGGGTTCCTCGTGCTCGTCTCGACGGTCAAGCAGGACGAGCCGGGCGACGGCTATCTCGACCCGGCCGACGCCGACGACCGCCTCTCTGTCCAGAAGGGGTCGGGCCTGCTGAACCTCGGCCTCGTCGAGGAGTTCACGGGCGAGTACGCGATGTTCGACCGCATCAAGAACAAGGAGGGGACCTACGAGACGATGCAGGTGCTCAAGGCACCGCACATCTTCTTCCGGGACAACCCACTGTACACGCTGACGCTGACGATCCCGCTCGTGCTCGTCATCACGGTCGTCGCGATGGTCTCCGGCGCGATACCGACTTCGTGGGACGGGATGATCGACCAGCCGGTCTGGGGGACGTTCATGTACATCTACATGCCGACCTACATCGTCGTCCTGCCGCTGGCGGTGTTCCGCGAGTGGAACGTCCGCTCGCGCAGCGTCATCACGAACAGCATCTCCGACAACCTGCGGAAGCTGTCGAGTGCGAACGACACCGGACAGACCCTGCTCGAGTCGCTCCGGACGGTCTCCGAGACGACGAGCGGGAAGATGGCGACCGAGTTCGAGACGATGCACGCGAAGGTCAACTACGGGATGAGCCTCAAGCACGCCCTCGTCGAGTTCAACAACAAGTACCACATCCCGCGCATGGCACGGACGGTCAAGCTCATCTCGAAGGCACAGGAGGCCTCCAGCCAGATTACGGACGTGCTGACGACGGCCGCACAGGCGTCGGAGAACCAGGACGACATCGAGCGTGAGCGCAAGTCACGCACCAGGATGCAGGTCGTCATCATCCTGATGACCTACCTGACGCTGCTCGCAGTCATGGCGATCCTGAAGACGCAGTTCCTCGACGTGCTGACCGGGCTGAACGACGCCAGTGGCGGCGGTGCGTCCAGTGGACCGAGCCTCGGTGGTGCGGTCAACACCGGGCGGCTCTCGCTGCTGTTCTTCCACGCAGTGACGATGCAGGCCCTGCTGTCCGGGCTCATCGCGGGCTACATCCGCGACGCGGACATCCTGAGCGGGCTGAAGTTCGTCCTCGTGCTGATGACGATCGCACTCGTCGTGTGGGCGGCGGTGGCATGAGAACGATGAAGACGACGGGAAACACGCTCCAGCGCGGTTCGGACCGGGGCCAGACCACGCAGGACTTCGCGGTGGGCATCAGCGTCTTCCTGCTGACAGTCGGGTTCACGTTCGGCTTCCTGCCGACGCTCCTGAGCCCGTTCGGGTCGCCGGTCGGCGACGACATCACGGCCAAGTCCGACCGCGTCGCGGGGACGATGATCAGCGACCTCACGGTCGACGGCGAGCCACGGACGCTGAACGCGACCGAGCTCGATGCGTTCATCACCGCGAACCCGACCGAGGAGGACCTGCAGGAGTACTTCGGCTTGCGGGCGTCGGCGGACGTCAACGTCACCGTGATGAACGTTCAGGAGGGTGGCGGCAGGACCGTACTGCAGGTGAACGGGAACCGAACAGTGGCTGGGGACGAGTATCGCTCACAGACGCCGGCAGCGTCGACGACGAGGGTGATACTCGTCTCCGGTAGCCGGTGCGACGTCCAGTGCGTGCTGGTGGTGAGGGTGTGGTGATACGATGAACGACGACAGGTCACAGGCGTACACGCTCGAGGGGTTCATCGGGTCGATACTGCTACTGACGGCCATCCTCTTCGCGTTCCAGTCGGTCGTCATCCTTCCGACCACGTCGGGGTCGGTGAGCCTCGACATCCAGGAGCAGCTCCGGACGTCCGCCAACGACATCATGATCATCAGTGCGGACGACGGAGACCTCTCCTGTCAGGTCCGGTACTGGAACGAGTCGTCGGAGCCGTACTTCGCGGAGGGACAGTCGCGGGACCGAGGCTACGGCGTAGACCCACCTCCGAACGTCAGTTCGTGTGACGCCGACGGGACGCAGTTCGGCGCGATGTTGAACGAGACCTTCGGCGAACAGGAGCAGGAGTACAGCATCTTCGTCTCCTACCGGAACGGGACCGACACGGAACAGGTGGCCATGGTCAGTCGTGGATCGGAGAACGCGCCAGCGGTATCGACCACCTACACGGTCACGTTGTACGACGACCAGCGCATCCTCGGGGACTGTGCGTCGACGTGTCCCACCCTCCACGAGGCATACAACACCACCGGCTTCCCGATTCCGGAGGCGAACGAGTTCGAGGACAGTCCCATCTACAACGTGGTCGTCATCCGGGTGATCATATGGTAGGACTGGACGAGGAGCCCTCGCGTGCACAGATCGTGCTCGTCGGGGCGCTCGCCATCGCGTTCATCGTCCTCGGCATCGTCGTGGTGTTCAACACGAGCCTGTACGCCGAGAACGTCGACTCGACCGGAACCGTCTCGTCGGTGAACCAGGCAGAACAGGTCCGTCACGCGGGCGGTGGCAGCGTCGCCGGGCTGGCGTACCGGGTGAACGAGGGAGAATTCGCGTCCACGAGCGAGCTAGCGACAGCTGTCAACGACAACGCCAGCAACCTCAGTGCAGTCTGGCAGTCGCTGTACGCCCGGTCCCAGCCGACCGTGGTGAACGCCTCGCTCGACGAGTCTAGCTCGGAGTACGGACTGCGGGTGTCCCAGTCGGCGACCGGCGACTTCCGGGCACGGAGCGCGTCGCCGACCCAGGCCAACTGGACGCTGACGCCGACGACCGGCACCCACTCGGATGTCGGACGGTTCGAGCTGACGCTCGAACGTGACTCGCTCGACATCAGTCAGACCGGTGCGTTCCACCTCTCGGTACTCGGCAGCAACGAGAGTGGGGACTGGCAGTGGCGGAACGTCTGGTTCACCCGTGATGGCAGTGGGAACGTCACGGTGTATCTCGCCGAGAACAGCAGTGCGACAGACCCCAGAACGACCTCGTTCGATTGGTACGAGGAGGGCGGGACGGAGGTCTGTGACATCTCGGTCGGCCCGACCGCCGAGGTGGACCTGGTCAACGGCTCCATCGAGGGGCGCAACTGCTTCGAGTTCCTCGGCGGCCTGCGCCCCGTCTCGAGCACCGACGGGTACGAGGTGCAGTTCCGGAACGGCGGTAACGTCTCGGGCCAGTACGCGGCGTATCTGAGCACGACCGCCTTCGAGACTGGGTCTTTCGGTACCAGTGTCGGGGTGGCCGGCGGTGATGCGCCCTACTACAGCTACATCGTCTGGGAAGCGAGCGTCGTAGTCGAGTACGATTCGCCGTCTGCATCGTACACGCGAACAGCCACCGTCCCCGTCTACAACAGCACACGATGATACGAGAACCGACAGACGACCGTGGTGTCTCTATCGCACTGACGCACGTCCTGACCATCGGCATCACGACCATCCTCGTCGCGGGTCTGCTGCTCGGCGCGAGCGGCCTGCTCGAGGAACGGAAGACGGGTGCCGCCCAGACCGAGTTGCGGACGCTCGGGAACCGGATGGCCGAGGACATCGCGAACGTCGACCACGAGGCCGACGGTGCGAGCGGGCAGATCGTCCTGCAGACCAACCACCCCACACAGGTGTCGGGAACGGGGTACGCGGTGTCGCTGTACGGGACCGGTGCCGCGGAGTGCGGCACGTATCAGAGCGACGCTGACGTTGCCTGTCTCGTGATGGATTCGCCACAGGCCGACGTCAAGATCATCGTCCCGTTCCGGGCCACGACGCCCATCACCGAGAGCAGCGTCAGCGGCGGTGACTTCTTCATCGTCTACGACGGCTCGACGATCAGTATCAGCAGCCAGCGGCCACCCGCGCTGGCACCGCCGTCGGTCCCGCGGGTCGCGGGGGTGAGCGCATGAACGCCCTCGACGACCGGTCGGTGAGCGACGTGCTCGCGTTCGTCCTCGTCTTCTCCATCATCATCACCTCGGTCGGGCTGGTGTACAGCGTCGGCTTCAGCAGCCTGAGCGACTTCCAGGAGTCCGAGCAGAAGACGAACGCAGCCCGTGCGTTCGACGCCCTGTCGACGGTGTTCGACGACGTCCAGGAGGGCCGGGCAGTCGCCCGCAACGGCGAGTTCAAGCTCAACGGCGGCACCATCCAGCTGAGCCGGGAGAGCGAGTTCGAGGTCTGGGTGAACGATTCGGGTGGGAGTACCCTCTGGAGCGGGACCAACACCACGGGCTCGATACAGTACACCGTCGACGGCACCACAATCGGGTACGAGAACGGTGCCGCGTTCCGCCGAGACGGCGACGCGTCGGCGATGTACAACGAGCCGTCGCTACTCTGCGAGGGTGACCGCGCCGTCGTCTCACTCGTCGTCCTCGTGCCGGACAACGCGACCGCTCAGAGCGGGGACGGCAACGTCCTCGTCAAGGCCCGGGCCAGCAGCTCCGAGGTGCTGTACAGCGCACAGGGCAGCGGCTCGGCCGCCGAGAGCGTCAACCTCTCGTTCTCGAACAGCGCGTTCGGGGATGCCTGGGACCGCTATCTCGTCGACAACGGCTGGGACGACCTCGGAAGCGGTGAGTACGGCTGTTCGGCCGACACCGTCGTCGTTCGAGTGACGGTCATCGACGTCGAGATTCCTGCCCCACGGTGACGCCCTCCCCCGCTCTGGAATCGCGGGAGTTAAAAGGGACTGTCCTCTTACCAGTAGATACGGGCGCTTAGCTCAGCCTGGACAGAGTACTTGGCTTCGGACCAAGCTGCCGCGGGTTCAAATCCTGCAGCGCCCACTCGAAATTACCCCGTTCTGCAGCAAATACAGAAACACCGAGAGACGGTTCCAAACGGTAGAATCCGGCCGATTCGAGGATTCCCGATCGGGGCCTGGAATCGGAGCCCAAGCTGTTCCCTGACGCTCCCCCTCGCCATCTGGCGGTTATTTCTGCAGACCCGGACTGGTCATCGTGAGCGCAGTCCGGCGCAGTCGCTCACGGAGTCGGCTTCGGTCAGAAGTCGCTCACGCTGACGACACGCGACAGTGGGTCTACTGGATGTGGCCTTCGGCGCGGAGCTGATCGGCGTCCTGACTGGTGTAGCGCCATTCGATGTTGGCCTTCTCGTCCTGCCAGTCCCACGGCTCGACGAGGACCACGTCGTCCACTTCGATCCACGTTCGGTACTTCATCCGACCGGGAATGCGTCCCAGTCGTTCGACGCCGTCCTGACAGTGGACGCGTACGTGGTTGCCACCGAGGTGCTCCGTCACTGTGGCGAAAAGTTCGTCGCTGTTGGGCATCCGAAGGTTTCGCCGCTCTTCGTGTTCACTCACAACCTATATAGGGAGGAACGACGGTTAAATCCTCCGAGAGAACGTCACACCAACTCATCCCCGGCAGAGGACGTAGAGCGACGCTGTCTGCCGGGTTAGCCGTCCCCTGCGGCCACTCCGACCAGTCGGTCGAACGCTCCGCTCGCCGCGTGGACGTGACAGTACGTGCCGACGGTCCGGTACTCGGTCAGTCCGTCCCGTCCGTCGGCGATGCCGTCGCCGCGCTCGACGGCGAAGGCGAACCGGGCGTCGCCGTCGGGCTCGGCCGAGGAGTAGTGGAACCCGTGACCGCGGAGCCGGTCGCCCGTCGCGGCCGTCGGGCCGTCAGCCGTCGCACGGATTTCCACGTGGTCGAGCGCCCGGTAGCGGTCGTGCAGTCGTACGTCGGCGGGGAGGACGCCGGCCATCGGGTAGCAGTCGCCGTCGGCGGTCGTGAGCGACCGGGACAGTGCCATCAGGCCGCCACATTCGCCGAGGACCGGGAGTCCCTCGGCGGCGCGGTCCGCAAGCGACGCGAGCGCGGGGCCGTCCGAGAGTGCGGCCGCGTGCCGCTCCGGGTAGCCGCCGGGCAGGTAGACCGCGTCGCAGTCGGGCAGGTCGTCGCCGGCGACCGGGGCGAACGTCGTCACGTCCGCGAGCGAACGGAGGCGCTCCATCGTCGCGGGGTAGACGAACCGGAAGGCGTCGTCGCGGGCGACCGCGACGGTCGGGTGCTGGTCGGCGTCGGTCGTCGGCTGGCCAGACCGACCCCTCTCCGTCGGCCGTCGGGCCTCACAGGCCAGTTCGAGCAGTCTGCCCACCCGAACGTGTTCCGCGGCCGCGTCGAGCGCGTCCCCGTCGACGGGAGCTTCGTCGCCCATGTGGAGTCCGAGATGACGGTCCGGAATCTCCAGCCCCTCCTGTGGCGGGACGCGCCCGAGGTACGCCAGCTCGTCGGGGAGCGCGTCGCGGATACCCCGCTCGTGGCGACCGCCGTGGGCGCGCTGGGCCAGCACCCCGGCCACGTCGATGTCGACGTCGATTTCGTCCGCGTAGGCACGGAAGCCGAGCGCCGTGGCGGCGACGCTCTCCATCCCTCCGCTCGCGTCGACGACGAGGACGACCGGGAGGTCGAGGGCCGCAGCGACCGCCGCCGTACTCGACACGTCGCCGTCGTACAGCCCCATGACCCCCTCGACGATGCAGACGTCGCCGTCGCCGCGGCGGAAGTTCCGGCGGCAGCCGTCCTCGCCCTCCATCCAGGTGTCGAGCGTGCGCGACGGCGTCCCTGCCACCTGTGCGTGGTGGCTCGGGTCGATGAAGTCCGGGCCGGCCTTCGCCGGCTGTACGTCGTGGCCCTCGCGCTGGAGCGCTCGGATGGTCGCGAGCGTCGCGACGGTCTTGCCGACGCCCGAGCTGGTGCCGGCGAGGACGACGCCTCTCACGGCTGTGGCTCGCCGGCGGCCCGGGTCGCGAGCAGGTCCTCGACGAGGTCGACCACGGTCTCGCGGACCGTCGCCATCGAGACGCCGTCGCGGGCAGCCATCGCGAGCGCCCCGCCCATGCCGACGCCCTCCTTCGCCTCGCCCGCGACGTAAGCGTTCGTCGCCGGGTGGTCACGCTGCTCGAAGCCCGGGTCGGTCGCACGCAGCGTCAGGTCGAGGTCGTCGGCGAGTCCGTGGACCGCCGCGCTGTCGTCGTCGGCGACGAACGACGTGGTTTCGAGCGACAGAGCGGTATCGACCCCGGCGTGCCGGGCCAGTGCTGCGGCGGCAGCGAGCTGGGTCCCGCCTGCGAGCCTGACCCTCGTGTCCGTCTCGGTCGCGCCAACGACGAACCCGGCGACGACCGCGAGTACCGGGTCACCGACCCGTCGGAGGGCCTCGACCGGGTCGCCGGCGGCCCCGCCGGGCTCGAGGTCGCTCGCCACGAGGGCGGCCTCGACGACACGGCGCTTGCGATCCAGCGGGTTCTCCGGGAGCGACGAGGAGACGGCGGGGCGTTCGCCCAGCGCGGTCAGCACCCCGAGCGCCGTGGTCGTCCCCCCGGGGATGGTCTCCGCGACCGCGAGCTCGTCGTCCGGGAGCCCAGCGGCGAACGACCTCGCCCGCTCGAACAGCCGCTCGGCGTTCGGCACCGGGTCCACGTCCCTGATGTCCGCCCCAGGCTCGTCCCCAAGGTCGACGGTCGGTGCGCCCGTCGGCCGCGCCAGCCCGGCGTCGACGGCGGTCACGTCGAACCCGACGTGCTCGCGCACCGCGCGGGTGGCGACCGCGGGGGTGGGACAGCCCGTCGGGCTGACGGGCACGACGGGCGACCGCACCGGCTCGCCGTACTCCAGAATCTCCAGGTCGGCACTCGGCGTGTGACGGAGCGCGTCCGCGTCGGCACCTGCGGCGCTGATGCCGTCGATGGCCGCCGTCTGCGTCGACCCCGCGACGACGACGAGCCTCACGGCGTCGTCACCTGCCGTTTCTGACCGTCGCCCCCGCGGGTCCGCCCCCGGCTCGCTCGGAACATCAATACGTCGTATCTAGAACAACTGCACTTTAATGAGTCGGTCGCGGGAACGCGCCGAAGACGTACCCGCGGACCGGGCGTCAGTCGTCGCCGGGGTCGATACCGAGCTCCCGGTTGACGAGGTCGACGGCGTTCCTCACCGCCCCGACCGAGGAGAGGTAGCCACCACCGACGCTCGCCTTCAGCGCCAGCGCGGCTCTGCCGGTGAACACCGTCGGCCCGACCTGTGCGACCGCGCCGTCGCCCACCGAGACGAGCCAGCCGGGCGACTCGAAGTCGAAGCGGTCGAGCCGGGGGTCGAAGTCGCCCGGCTCGCCGTCGCTGAGGTGCTCGACCATCCGGTCGATGTTCTCCGCTGCGACGCGGGCGGCGCGGATGGCCGACTGGGAGCTCGCCGGGACGGCCTCGCCGTCGTCGTCGACCATCCGGGCGGCGTCGCCGACGGCGAACGTCGTCCGGTCGAGCGAGAGCGTGCTCCGGACGACCGGCCGCTCGCCCGCCATCGCGTCCGGCCCGCGGATGCCACCGGTCCAGATGAACTGGTCGTACTCGATGGTGGTGCCGTCTTCGAGGTGGACCGCGTCCGCGGTCGCGCGCTCGACGGTCGTGCCCGTCCTTACGTCCACGCCGCGCTCGACCAGCTGGTCGTGGACCGCGCGCTGGAACCGCTCGGGGAAGTTCGGCGCGACGCTGTCGAACTGTTCGAGCAACGTCACGGTCACACCCGCCTCGGGCAGCGTGTCGAACTCGCCGAAGTCGTCGAACTCCTCGTCGAATCCCGTGTCGAACTCGTCGTCGCCCGGGTCCGCCGACGGTTCGGCCGCGTCGACGGCGTCGTCCGCAGGGTCGTCGTCCACGTCGGTCGCGGGCTCCGCGTCGGCCTCGTCGAGCGAGATGCGGACCTCCTCCTGTTCGGCGGCCTCGGCCTCCATCTTCGCCTCGCGGTCGTCCGCGGCGACCTGGGCGAGCTCCCCGGCCACCTGCACGCCCGAGAGCCCGGCCCCGCCGACGACGACGTGGCCCTCGGTCCCGCGCACGGCGTCGAACTCCTCGCGGATGCGGTGGGCGTGTTCGAGCCGCTTCAGCGGCGTCGCGTGCTCCTCGACGCCCGGCAGGTCGTAGAACGCGGTCTCCGCGCCGAGACAGACCGCGGCCACGTCGTAGGACATGGTCGTACCGTCGGCGAAACGGACCACGCGGTCCTCGCGGTCGACGCCGGTCACGCGACGCTCGCGCACCTCAGCACGGTCCACGAGGTCGGTCAGCGGGATGGTGATGACGTCGGCGAGGGAGGGCTGGCGGACGACCCGGTGGAGCTCGTGCTGGACGAGGTGGACGCCCGTGTCGTCGACGAGGACGAGTTCCACGTCCTCCGGGAGCCGCTTCTCGAGTTTCTTGGTGAGTGTGACTCCGGCGTATCCGGCACCGAGTACGGCGACTCGCATGGGTCCCACTTGGGTCCGGGACTCCTTAGCCGGCCGGGTCGTGAACCGGTCACCATCGGCGGCCCGTCGAGACCGAAAGAGCGTAAAACGGGGACGGTGAACCGGTGGGTATGCTCCCCCGGTTCGTCGGCCGGCTCGGCCCCGCCGACGCGGTGACGACGGCCAACGCCGCACTCGGGTTCGTCGCCGTCGTCGTCGCCTTCAGCGACGTCGAACTCGCCGCACGGCTCGTGCTGCTCGGGGCCATCGCCGACGGGCTGGACGGCGTCGTCGCGCGCTACGCCGGCGGCTCGCAGGTCGGCCCGTACCTCGACTCGCTGGCCGACGTGGCGACGTTCTGTGTCGCGCCCGCGGTGCTCGTCTACGCGACGGTGGACGCCGCGTGGCCCGTCTCCTTCGACCCACTCACCGCGAAGACCGCCGCGACGGCGGTTATCCCGGCTCTATTCGTCGCCATGGGCGTCGTCAGGCTCGGCATGTACACGGCGTACGACGCGGGCGACGAGTACACCGAGGGCGTCCCGACGACGCTCGCGGCGACCATCATCGGCTCGACGGTGCTCTGTGGCGTCCACGACCCGATGCTGCTGCTCGTCGGCACCGCCGCGTTCGTCTACCTGATGGTCTCGACCGTCCGCTACCCCGACCTGCTCGCGCGTGACGCGCTGCTCATGGGCGTCGTCCACGCGCTCGCCGTCCTCATCCCTTACCAGTTCGGCCGCACGTTCCCCTGGGCGCTGCTCACCCTCGGACTGGCCTACCTCGTGGCAGGACCCCTGTTCTACTGGCGCGGCGGGTGGGTCGTCACGAAATTGTATGGAAACGCTTAGGGAGTCGCTGGCCCGACACTCGCGCATGAACGTGACGGTAACGGGTGGTACCCTATGAGCGAGGACGAGGGCGACGCCGGCGACGAGAGCACCGAGGAGGTCGCTGTCGCGGACGTCGAGTCCCTGCGAGAGCGCCTCGACGACATCAGCGAGGCGCTCGACGCCGCCGAGACGGAGGCCGAGCTCGACGAGGTCGAAGCAGACATCGAGGCGCTCGAAGGCGACCTCGAGGCCGCGGAGCTCCCCGAACCGGACGACGAGGACGAGGAACCGCCGGCCGAGGCGCTCGAGAGCGACCTCACCGACGCGCGCGACGACCTCGAAGAGCAACGCGGCCCCTACGGCGAGGACGTCGTCGCGAACGTCGAGGAGGCGAAGTCCACGGTCGCCGACACACGCTGGACCGAGGACGGCGAGCCCGACGTGATAGCCGCGGTGAACGACTTCCTCGGGACGGACCTGCTCGACGTCAGTGCGGACGCGGACAGCATCGAGGACGCCGAGACGTTCCTCGAGGACGCCGCCGCCACCGTCGAGGCGATGGGGCTCGACCCCGACGACGACACCGAGGACATCGCGAGCCTGCTCGCGGCCAGCGAGGAGCTGCTCGCCGGGCTCGAGGACGCCGAGGAGTGGGACGACCTCTCCCAGAAGGAGATGCTCGACTACCACGGCTTCTACGACGTCCTCGACCACCGCAAGGACTTCCCGCCGGAGTGGAACGCCATCAAGATATTCGAACGCGACATGGACGCCGAGAAGATCCTCATCGGCCTCGAGATGTTCGAGTCGGACTTCATGGAACGCCACTGCCTCGAAGCTCTGGAGAACTTCGGGCCCGAGGAGGCGCTCGACCCCATGATGCAGCGCGCCCAGCGCCGCGACAAGAAGGCGGTCAGCATCCTCGGCAAGATCGGCAGCGACGAGCCCGTCGAGACGCTCGTCGAGTACGTCGACGCCGACTCCGACAAGGAGCTCCAGAAGGTCACCTTCCGCGCGCTCGGCGAGATCGGTAGCGAGGAGGCAACCCAGGCGATCGCGAACAAGCTCGCAGCCGAGGACGCGATGACCCGCTCGCGTGCCGCCCGCGCGCTCGGGCTCATCGGCGACACCCGCGCCGTCGAGCCGCTCGCGGACGTCCTCGCGGACGACGAGGACGACACCGTCCGCTCCAGCGCCGCGTGGGCGCTGAACCGCATCGGCACCGAGGCCGCGCTCGACGCCGTCGGCGAGTACGCCGACGACCACTCCTTCCTCGTCCAGGAAGAGGCGAAGAAGGCGGTCTGAACGCACCCTTTTTGTAGGAAGGCGGGGCCAGACCCCGCGTGTCCGGCGCGAGAACACTCGCTGCGGTCGTCCTCCTCTGCCTGGCAGTGACTGCTGGGGTCGGCGCAACCGGTCCCGACGCTGCCGTTCCTGGCGACCCCGACGCCACCCCCGACGGGTTCGACGCCGTCAGGCCGCCGAACGAGAGCACCGAGACCGACGCACCCCGGCTCGTCGCCGTGTTCCCGAACCCCGTCGCGGAAGGGGACGCCGGCGAGCACGTCGTCGCGAGCTTCCCAGAACCGACCGCCATCGGGAGCTGGACGGTCGGTGACGACGATGGCACCACATCACTCCCGAACGTCACCGTCTCGGGGCGAATCGCGTTCACCGCCAACCCGGCCGCCCTCCCACCCGGGGCGAACGCATCGGTGGACCGGGTCGTCGCGGTCGAGGACTTCCCACAGCTCGCCAACGCCGGCGAACGCGTCGCGCTCGCACGGAACGGCTCCCGGGTGGACACACTGGCCTACGAGGACGCGCCCGAGGCCGAGCGCTGGACCGGCACAGCGTGGGTTCCACGGGGCGCGACCGACCTCGACCCGGCCCGGGGTGGACCGGGACGTGTCCGCGCCTTCGTCACGCCCGACAGCGCGGTCCCGCTCGACTCCATCGCCGCCGCCGACGACCGGGTCCTGCTGGCAGGATACACGTTCACCTCCGACCGGGTGACCGACGCGCTGCTGGCCGCGGCCGACCGCGGGGTATCGGTTCGGGTCCTGGTGGACGACGCGCCCGTCGGTGGGCTCTCCGCACGCGAGGTCGCCGCACTCGACCGGCTGCAGGCCGGTGGCGTCTCCGTCCGGCTCCTCGGCGGCGAGGCCGCCCGCTACGACTACCACCACGCGAAGTACCTCGTCGCCGACGGCAGGGCGCTCGTCCTCACAGAGAACTGGAAGCCCTCCGGCACCGGCGGCCACGCGAACCGCGGCTGGGGCGTCGTGCTGAACGGCTCCGAGCCGGTGGCGGCGCTGAACCGCACGTTCCACGCCGACTGGACGGCACACGACGCCGGCCCGTGGCTCGACCGGCGGGAGTCCGTCGACCCGGTGCTGCGGGAGCCCGCCGCGGGCTCGTATCCGACGCGCCTCCAGCCGGCGACGGTGCCCGTCGATTCGACGACCGTGCTGGTCGCCCCGGACAACGCCGAGGACTCGCTCGTGTCGCTGGTCGCCGGCGCGGAGTCGTCGGTCCGCGTCGAGCAGATGAGCGTCGGCGGGGTCGACACGCCGCTCGTGCAGGCGGCCATCGCAGCCGCGCGGAACGGGAGTCGGGTCCGGTTCCTCCTGAGCAGCGCGTGGTACGCCGAAGAGGAGAACGGACGCGTCGTCGAGCGGCTGAACGCCATCGCCGAGGGCGAGGGGCTGGACATGGAGGCCCGACTCGTCGACCCCGGCGACCGGTTCGAGAAGCTACACGCGAAGGGCGTCGTCGTGGACGAGCGCCACGTCGTCGTCGGCAGCGTGAACTGGAACACGAACTCGCTCCATGACAACCGCGAGGTCGCGGTCGTGCTGACGGGCGACCGGGTGGGCCAGTACTACGCCGAGGCGTTCGACGCGGACTGGCGCGGCGGCGATGGCGGCGACGGCGGCCTGCGACCGCGGCTGCTCTGGGTCGCCGCCATCGCGGCCGCTGCGCTGGCGGTGCTGGTGTGCTGGCGACGGGTGCAGTTCGAGTACGAGGGCGAGCTACAGGGCTGAGAACGGGCGGGGAACCGCGAGAAGTGGGCGTTACTCGGTGAGCGGCGAGGTACTGCTGAGGTCCTCGTCGAGGTCTGCTTCGGCCATCTTCTCGACGAGCGAATCGATGACCTCCTGCCGTCGACCCTTCACGAACTTGATGGAGCCGACGACGAGGTGGCCGCCACCGGAGACGCCACCGCCGACGATCTCCTCGTCGAGCTCGGTGACCATCTGCGGGATGTCGAGGCGCACGCCGTCGGAGCGGAGGACCGCGAAGTCGGGCCCGTACCCGATGGTGATGACGGGGTCGCCCGTCTCCTCGACCTTCCGGTCGTGGATCTCACCGGTCGTCTTCCCCGGCGCGGGGTAGGTGAACCGGTGGGCGTGGTTCTCCACGTCGATGGTGTAGAGGTGCGCGCCGTTGTCGAGCGGTTCGTGCTCGACGTGTGCCATCGCGGCGTCGAGCTGGTCGTCGACGGCCTCCTCGGCGCGGGTCGAGAGCACGTCGACGAGTCGGCGGTGCCGGGACTCGTCGTCGACGCCGATGTTGAGCACGTCGTCGATGAGGTGGCGGCCGGAGTCGTAGCGGAGCCAGTGTGCGCCGTAGTCGAGCGCCTCGCTGATGGCCTGCAGGTCCGCTTCGTCGTAGCCCTCCGCGGCGGCGAGCTCGAGGTAGTCGTCCATGGCCTCGGCCTTCGAGCGGTCCGAGAGGCCGGCGACGGCGGGGACGTGCCGCAGGTCGTCGGTGAGGTCCGGGTAGATCATCCGGGCGAGCTCGACGCACATCATGCCCGTCGTGATGCGGTAGTCCTCGTCGTAGAGGTACGGGTTGACGTGGGCGTCGAGCAGCGGGTCGACGGCCTCCGGGTCGGGGTGGTGGTGGTCGAGCGCGACGATGGGGATGTCGTAGTGCGCCAGCGTCTCGTAGGCGGGGACGTCCTCCTCGGTCGACCCGTTGTCGAGCATGAGCACGAGCGGGAGCTTCTGCCCGTGCTTCGCGCGGTCCTCCAGCGCGAAGTTGAGGTCGCGGGTCGCGTCCTCCATCTCGTAGAAGGGTGCCTTGCTGGGGAGGCGTTTGAACAGGTGCCGCGGCGCGCTGGGGTCCTGGTGGACCTCGGCGATGAAGCCTTCGAGCGCGCGCTGGACCGGGACCGAGGCGCACATCCCGTCACCGTCTGCGTGGTGCCGGACGCGGATGGGGCGGCCCTCGATGACGGTCTCGCGGAGCAGCCGGGCGACGTCGCGGATGTCGTCCCGGAGCTTCTCGAATGCGTCCCACTCGACGAGCGGCTCGACGTCGTGGGGTTCGGCCCACTCGGCGGTCGCGGCGTCGATGCGCTCGCGCACCTCGGCTGCCTCGTCGTCCGCGAGCCCGGTCAGCGAGCCGACCTCGAGCTGGACGGCGTCCTCCCGGTTCTCGACGACGCCGGTCACGCGGACCACGTCGTCGACGGCCACGTCGGGGTAGGCACGGACGCCCGCGGCCTCGAACGCGGCCGCGGGGACGACGCCGTGCTCGTCGCGGACCTGGAAGATGGTTGGGCCGCCGGTCTGCTTGATCTGGGTGACGATACCCTCGACGTGGACCTGCTCGCCGAGGTTGGTGTCGAGGGCGGTCGTCGCGGTCGGACGGTAGTCGTGGTCGACGGCCTCGACGCGGTAGTCCCCGATGTCGACGGGCGCGAAGGAGATGTCGCCGTCGTCGCGGACGTTGTCCACCTCGACGACCAGCTCGTCGTCGACGGCGTACGTGCCGTCGAGGGTCGATTCGTGGACGAGACCCGAGACGGAGTCGGAGAGGTCGACGAAGATACCGTACTCGACGATGCCGTTGACGGTGGCGAGATAGGGCGTGTCGGATTCGATGTCCTCGACCGTGCAGTCGGGTGCGAGGTCGTAGACGACCGGCACGTCCCCGTCGCCAGCGTCGTCGCCGACGGAGTCGGTTGTCATGTTGGCTGTGAGTTCGAAACGACCGCGTATAACCCTTGTCAAGACGAACGCACGCGCCGAACGGCGAACGCTGCTTTCGGAACGTTTAGCACCGGCGAGGCGCGAGGGAAGGACATGGGACTGTTCGACCGGTTCTTCCAGCGCCAGGGCGTCGTCGGCATCGCCCGCGACACAATCGAGTTCGCGCTGGAGTCCGCCGAGGACACCCACCCCAACGAGTACATGGGGATGCTGCGTGGGACGCCCGCGAAGCACCTCGACATGGACCAGCGGGGCTACGTCATCACGGACATCCTCGTCATCCCAGGCACCCGGTCGAACCCGGTGAGCGCGACGGTCGACTCGAACATGATCCCGAACGACATGCGCTCGCTCGGGAGCATCCACTCGCACCCGAACGGCGTCCTCCGGCCGAGCGACGAGGACCTGGGCACGTTCACCTCGGGCACCGTCCACATCATCATGGGAGCGCCGTACGGCCGCAACGACTGGCGCGCGTTCGACCAGCACGGCGAGTACCGGGACCTCCCGGTGCTCGACGTCGACCTGGAGGACCACGAGGAGTTCTTCGACTTCACACAGGCAGACATCGACGCGGAACTGCGACGAGACAAATGACCGAAAATCCGACGACCGTCATCGCACAGGGGACGTTCGACATCCTCCACCCGGGGCACCTCCACTACTTCTCGGAGGCCGCGGCGCTGGGCGACGAGCTCCACGTCATCATCGCCCGACGGGAGAACGTCACGCACAAGGAGAAACCCATCCTGCCGGACCGCCAGCGACGCGACATGGTGGCCGCACTGGAGATGGTCGACGAGGCACACCTCGGGCACACAGAGGACATCTTCGTCCCCATCGAGCGCATCGACCCGGACTGCATCGTCCTCGGCCACGACCAGCACCACGACGAGGCCGCCATCGCGGACGCCCTGGCGAGTCGCGGCATCGACTGCGAGGTGCGCCGGGCGAGCGCCCGCGAGCCGAAGTACGAGGGCGAGCTCCTCTCGACGGGTCGTATCGTCGACCGCATCCTCGAACTGCGCGACGGCTGAGAGGACCGACGGGCCGCCGGTACCATCATTACGGTCGGTATCGTCTGCTCCGGTATGTCATCCGGACGGCCGGACGGCGACCACGGTCGGTCGGTCTGCCTGCTCCGGGCCGGATCGCTCTCCATCGACCTGACTGCGTCGCTCCACGACAGGGATTTCACGGTCGAAGAGTGCGAGCTGTCGGTCGGGTCGGACGCGGAACGGTGCTTCTCGCTCCTCGGGGCGACGGCGGACCCACCGGACGCAATCGTGCTCGTCACGAACGACCCGGCGGTGCTCGACGCCACCCAGCTCGGGTCGTTCGACCCCGTCGTCGTCGCGACGAGCGACCGGGCGGTCGAGCGGGCGGTCCACACGGGCGAGTATCCGGTCTCGGGCGTCTGTCGGGTCACCGACGACTCCGCGGCGGCGACGCTCGCCTGGGTCGTCGACTCGGCTATCGAGGTCCACGAGTACGAGGTCCGTACGGAACGACTCCGTGTCGACACCGCGCTCATCCGCGAGGTGAACACCGCCATCGTGCGGGCGACCTCGCAGGCGGAGATCGAGCGCACCGTCTGTGAACGGCTGGTCGGCACCAGGTACACGCTCGCCTGGGTCGCGTCGGGGCACGGGAGTCCGAACGAGATTCGTGCGGTCGCTGGGAACACCGATTCCGACAGTGACGTCCTGCCGCTGGCGACTGGTGTGGACGGTGACGGCCCACTGGCGACCGCGCTGGCGACACACGAGACACAGGTCGCGTGGAACGCCCCGCTCGACGAGCGGTTCCGCCCCGACGGCGTCGACGGCCCGTTCGGCGTGGCCGTCGCGCCGCTCGTGTACGAGGAGCGCTGTTTCGGGCTGCTCGTCGTCCACTCGCCGAACCGGGAGGACGTCGACGAACAGGCCCGGGAGCTGCTCACCGACATCGCGGAGAACGCGGCCCACGCCATCCAGGCTGCACGCGACCGGGAGACGGTCCGGCAGAGCCGGAACCGGCTGGAGGCCATCACGGGTGCCATCCCCGACCTCGTCATCGTCTACGACGAGAACGGCCGTTACGAGGAGGTGCTGACGAACGAGCCGGTGCTCGGACTGGCGGAGTCCGAGGTGCTCCTCGGCCGGACGGTCCACGAGCTGCTCCCCCACGACACGGCCGACAGGGTTCTGGGCGCGGTCCGCGACACCATCGAGACCGGCGAGGGCCAGACCATCGAGTACTCGGTCCCGTTCGAGGGGGAGACGTACGTCTGGGAGGCCCGGACGACGCTGCTCGAACGCGACGGCGGCGGTCGCGTCGTCTTCCTCGCTCGCGACGTGACCGAGGCCCACGCGTACCAGGCCGAACTCGAGGCGAAGAACGAGCGGCTCGACGAGTTCGCGAGCTTCGTCAGCCACGACCTGCGGAACCCGCTGAACGTCGCACAGGCCACGCTCGAGATGGTCGAGCCGTCGGACGGGGACTCCGCGACCTACCTCGCGGAGGCCCGGGACGCGCTGGCCCGGATGGCGGATCTCATCGAGGACGTGCTGGCGCTCGCCCGACAGGGGGCCGTCGTCGAGGACCCGACGCGGACGCCCCTCGAACCCGTCGTCCACCGTGCGTGGGCCACGGTCGATTCGGGCGACGCGAAGCTCGACGTCGGGCCGGACCTCGGACGGGTGCTCGCGGACCCCGACCGGCTCCAGCAGCTGTTCGAGAACCTCTTCCGGAACTCGGTGGAACACGGCTCCACCGACGACGACCCGGTGACCGTCCACGTCGCGCGGACGCCCGACGGGTTCCGGGTCGTCGACGACGGCCCCGGCATCCCGCCCGAGAACCGCGAGAAGGTGCTAGAGCACGGCGTCACGACGCACGACTCCGGCACCGGGTTCGGGCTCGCCATCGTCGACCGCATCGCGGCCGCACACGGCTGGACGGTCGCGGTGGTCGACCCACCGTCGTCAGACCCCGGGGCCTGCTTCGAGATAGCCGGCGTCGAGTTCGTCTGAGCCGCCGCTGACGGGCGAGCGGGCGGGAGAACGGGAGCCGCCTCAGATGTAGTCGTGCTCGGCGAGCCGCTCGACGCCCTCGCGGAGCCGTTCCTCGCTGGCCGCGTAGGAGAGCCGCGCGTAGCCGGGCGTGCCGAACGCGCTCCCCGGCACCGTGGCGACGTGGGCCTCGTCGATGGCACCCTGGCACCACGCCGAGTCGTCGTCGTCGACCGGGAGCATCATGTAGAACGCCCCCTCCGGCACCGCGACGTCGACGCCGTGCTCTGCGAACAGGTCGACGAGCATGTCGCGGCGCGCCTCGAACGCCTCGGTCATCTCTTCGACGGCCTCGTCGCAGTTCGAAAGCGCCTCGACGCCCGCGTGCTGGACGAAGTTCACCGCCGAGGAGACCGAGTGGCTGTGTATCTTCCCGGCCTGCGAGACGAGCTCCTCGGGCGCGGCGAAGTAGCCGAGCCGCCAGCCCGTCATCGAGTACGCCTTCGAGAAGCCGTTGACGGTGATGGTGCGGTCACCCATCCCGTCGAGCGTGCCGAGCGAGATGGGCTCGGCGTCGCCGTAGGTGATCTCCTTGTATATCTCGTCGGAGATGACGAGGAAGTCGTGCTCGACGGCGAGGTCGCGCACACCTTCCAGGGCCTCCCGGGAGTAGACCGCGCCGTGGGGGTTGCCCGGCGAGTTCACGACGAGCAGCTCCGTCTCGTCCGACACCGCCTCGGCGAGGTCGTCGAGCGCGGGTTCGAGCGCGAAGTCGTGCGTCGCGGTGTCGACGCGGGTGAGCGAGCCGCCCGAGAGCTTCACCATCGCCTCGTAGGACACCCACGCGGGGTCCAGCAGCGCGACCTCGTCGCCGTCGTCGATGAGCGCGTTGATGATCTCGTACAGCGCCTGCTTCCCGCCGGGGGTGACGATGACCTGGCCGGGGTCGTAGTCCAGCCCGTCCTCGGCCAGCTTCCCGGCGATGGCCTCCTTCAGCTGCGGGATGCCGTTCGACGGCGCGTAGCCGGTGTGGCCGGCGTCCATCGCGTCCTTCGCGGCCTGCACGACGTTCGCCGGGGTGGGGAAGTCCGGTTCGCCGACGCTCAGGTCCACCACGTCGACGCCCTCGGCCTCCAGTTCGGAGGCGGCGTCGGAGATGGCCAGCGTCGCGGACGGTTCGACTCTCGTGACTCTCTCTGCGAAATCCATGCTCATAGTCGTTCTACCAGTTTGACAGCACCCTCGACGGCCTTCGCGGCGTTCCCGACGCGCTCTCTGGCCTCGGCACCGCTCATGCCGGGGCCCGTGACGCCGAGTGTGACCGGCGTGTCGCGGTCGAGGCTCACGTCGGTGAGCTTCTGGGCGGTCGCGTGCCCGATGACGTCGTCGTGGTCCGTGTCGCCGGTGACGATGGCACCGAGCACGGCGACCGCGTCGACGTCGTCCCGGCGTGCCAGCCGGTCGGCGGCCAGCGGGGCGTCATACACCCCCGGGACGTGGACGGTCTCCGCGACCGTCGCGTCCGCCTCGGCCGCCGCATCTCTCGCGACCGACTCCATCTCCTCGGTGACCGAGGCGTTGAACTCCGCGACCACCAGTCCGAGCGAGGTCATGCGAGAGTCGTCGGAACCGTCCGTCAAAGGTCTACCGTTATGGACAATGCGAGGCGGTAGCGAGGGGTTTGAATGGGGCCGGGCTTGGCGGTGTCGCGCCGACGGGAACGTGCCGGTAGCCCGGCCCAGGGTTTACGAGTATCGTAAACTACTGCCGGCCTCGACGGCTAGCCCAGCGGCTGGCCCGCGGCTGGTGAGACTGCACGAGCGGTGCGCGGTTCGAACAGCACAGCGAGTGAGGACCGCGACTGCGAACTGGGCGCGCCAGCGAGCGTGGGCTTTCGAGGAGGCGTTCCCACCCCTGGTGCATGGCGTTCGCACCCTGGGCGCAGCCGCGTGACACCCAGACAACTCGACACAGGAACGGAAAGCGTATGCCGGAGGGGTGGCCAGTTCGACAGCAATGGCAGACGCGGCGACGGCCTCGGCGACCGACGACGGCTCCGAACCCGGGGGCGACTCCGGACCGGAGTCCGAGTCGGTCGACCGTTCCCTCCTCGGTGCTGTCGTCGCCTTCTCCCTTCTCGCGACCGCCCTCCGGCTGGTCCACCTCGGTGTGCGGACCGCCCACTGGGACGAGGCTCGCCACGGCTACGCGGTGCTCCGGTACGGCGCGACGGGTGTCTGGGAGTACCGACCTATCCTCCACGGGCCACTGCTCGCGCACGCGAACGAACTGCTCTTCGGCGTCTTCGGGGCGAGTGACGCGGTCGCCCGGCTGTTCCCGGCGCTGCTCGGCGGGCTGCTCCCGCTGTCGGCGTGGCTGTTCAGAGAGCGGCTCCGCCGGAGCGAGGTCGTCGCGCTCGCGGCCCTGCTGGCGGTGAACCCCGCGCTGCTCTACTACTCGCGGTTCGCCCGGTCGGACCTGCTCGTGGCGACGTTCGCCTTCGTCACGGTCGGGCTGGTCGTCCGGCTGCTGGACACGCGCGAACCGGGCTATCTCTACGCCGCGAGCGTGTCGTTCGCCCTCGCGGTGGCGTCGAAGGAGAACGCACTGGTGTACCTCGCCTGCTGGCTCGGAGCCGGCGCGCTGCTCGTCGACCACCGGCTGTTCTGGAAGCGCTGGTCGCTCGTCGGCGACGGTGAGCGGCGGCTCGCCGCGCCGGACTGGCTCCGCGGGCGTGTCGACGAGGCCGTGGTCCTGTTCGCCGTGCTCAACCCGCTGGTCGTCGCACTGGTCCCCGGCGTCGGGCGGGTCGTCGCCATCGTGCTGTTGCTGGTCGTGTTGCGGTGTGCGCTCTGGGTCGTCCCCCGCGATGGGGAGGCGTTCCCGGCCATCGTGGGCGTCGGGGTCGCCGTGCTCTCGCTGCTCGTCTTCGTCGGCGACGCGGTCGTGGCGACGTATGCCGTCGCGTGGCTCGTCGCCGCCGCGTACGTGCTCGGGGTGCTCCTCCGGGGCACCGACGCGGGCCGGACGCTCGGCCTGTGGCGTGGGCCCGTACTCCTCTCCGGTGTCGTGTTCACCGTCGTCGTCACCGCGCTGTACCTCCCACGCGGTACCGGCGTCGGGGCGCTCGCGGGCGACCCGCTGCTGCTCGCCGACCTCGTCGAGTCGGCGCTGTTCGGGAGCTGGACCGCCGCCAGCGACCTCTGGTTCGGGTCCGTCCAGGACCAGTCCGTCCTCCCGTACACCATCTTCTTCGTGAAGACGCTGCTCGCCGGCGCGGCCGTGACCTGCGTGTTCGGCGTCGTCGGTCTCCTGCTCGACCGCTACCGCGACGGCGGTGCGCGCGACCTCGTCGCCTTCTGTGGCTACTGGGGGCTCGCGAGCGTCGTCGTCTACCCCGTCGTCATGTACGGGATGGGGCCGTGGCACGCGGTCCACGTCGCCGTCCCGCTCGCGGTGCCGGCCGCCGTCGCGCTCTCGCTGGTGTACCGCTGGGGCCGGGACGCTGTCGCCGACCGCCGCGCCGTCTCGGCCGCGCTCGCGGTGCTCGTCCTCACGGGTGGCGCAGGAACGGCAGTCGGCGCTGCGGTCGCGACCTCGTACCACTCGTCGGCGTCGCCTGACAACGGGCTCGTCCAGCCCGGCCAGCCCGGAACCGACCTCGACCCGGCGCTCGCCCACGTCTCGGCGGCCACCGCGGCCCACGACGACGGCCCCGACGTGCTCTACTACGGCGCGTACTTCGCGATGGACGACGAGTCCGCCGCCGACTCGCTTCCCGTGACCGACGAGTACGGCTGGCGCGACGACACCTACCGGCAGCTCGCCCGGAACGAGGCGTGGTACAACCGGCTGCCGCTGCCCTGGTACTTCGAACAGCAGGGCCTGGAGACGGCGAGCGCCCGGAACGCGACCGCGCTCCGCGCCGCGCTGGAGTCGCCGCCGCCCGTCGTCGTGACACGCGCCGCCCACCGGGACACCGTCGCCCGGGAGCTGGGTGGTGGCTACGAGCAGTACCCGGTACAGTTGACGGTGAACGGGACGAACACCGTCGTCTTCGTGAACGCGTCGGCCGGGCGAGAGAGCAAGCGTTAAGCGCGCGCCTTCGGAACCCCCGACCACATGCCCGCGAGCCTACCAGGCCCGACGGTCGGCGTGGTCGGCGGTGGCCAGCTCGGACGCATGCTCGGGGAGGCGGCTGCCCCCCTGGGCATCGAACTGGTCGTCCTCGACCCGACGCCGGACGCGCCGGCGGCCCAGGTCGCGACGGACCAGCTCGTCGCCGACTTCGACGACGCCGACGCCATCCGCGACCTCGCCGAACGGTCCGACTTCCTCACCTTCGAGATCGAGCTCGCAGACCAGGAGAGCCTCGACGAGGTCAGCGACGCGACCGGCGTCCCCTGTCACCCCGACCCGGCGACGCTGTCGCTCATCCACGACAAGCTCCACCAGAAGGAGGCACTCGCCGACGCCGGGGTTCCGGTGCCGCCGTTCCGCCGGGTCGACGACGCAGACGAACTGCGTGCCGCGCTGCACGAGCTCGGGACGCCGGCGATGCTGAAGGCCCGCACCGGCGGCTACGACGGCCGGGGGAACGTCCCGGTCGAGTCCGTCGACGACGCCGCCGACGCGATGGACGCCGTCGGCGGGCCGGCGATGGTCGAGGCGTTCGTCGACTACGAGCGCGAGATAAGCGTCGTCGCCGCGCAGGGCGACGGCGAGGTCTCGGTCTTCCCCGTCGGGGAGAACATCCACGAGGCGGAGATACTCCGCGAGATGGTCGTCCCGTCGCGCTCGTCCGACGCCGTGCTCGCGGCGGCCGAGCAGGTGGGACGTGACGTGCTCGAACTGCTCGACGGGCGCGGGGTCTACGCCATCGAGCTGTTCGAGACGACCGACGGGCGCATCCTCGTCAACGAGATCGCCCCGCGACCGCACAACTCCGGGCACTGGTCCATCGAGGGCGCACTCACCTCGCAGTTCGAACAGCACCTCCGCGCGGTCGTGGGCTGGCCGCTCGGTGCGACCGACCTCCGTGCGCCGACCGTGACGAAGAACGTCCTCGCCGACGGCGACGACTCCCGTCCCGCGCGGGTCGGCGGCGTCTCCGAGGTGCTCGCGACGCCCGGCGCGAACCTGCACTGGTACGGCAAACGGGAGGCCCGGCCGTTGCGGAAGATGGGCCACGTCACACAGGTCGCGACCGGCGACGAATCGCGCGAAGAGCTGCTCGCGAGCGCCCGCTCGCTCGTCGACGGCCTCGGCTTCGACTGACCACCTGCGACCCGCAACCACCGACATCACATGACCGACGAACTCGACGACCTCATCGACGACCTGCACGCGGAGGCACAGCGCGACCGACCCGACGAGGACACCCCGGACGTGGGCATCGTCATGGGCTCGGACTCCGACCTCGACGTGATGATGGGCTCGGAGACGGGCCGTCCCGGCGCGTACGACGCGCTCGTGGACGAACTCGGCTTCGCCGAGGTGACGGACTACGACGACCCGCCCGAGGAGCGGTTCACCTTCGAGACGTACGTCGTCTCGGCGCACCGCACGCCCGAACTGATGTACGCCTACGCGGAGACCGCCGAGGCCCGCGGCATCGACGTCGTCATCGCCGGGGCCGGCGGGAAGTCCGCCGACCTGCCGAACATGACCGCGTCCATCGCCTACCCGGTGCCGGTCGTCGGCGTCCCGGTGCAGGAGAAGTCCGTTGACTCGGTCATCGGGATGCCCCAGGGCGCGCCGCTGACCGCCGTCGACGCCGGGAAGTCATTCAACGCCGCGCTCTCGGCCGCACAGATCCTGGCACGGGAGCACACCGAACTTCGCGACCGGCTCGTCGACTACCACGAGGGGCTGAAGGGCGACGTGGCACGCACCTCGCGGGACCTCCACGAGCTCGGTACGCCCGGGTTCAAGGAACGGCGAGACTGACGAGGCCACTGCCCGACCCCGATTACTCTCCCGGCAGTCCGTCGGGGAGTTCCGCTGCCCGGAGCCTCACTTAAAAACTCCCGTACCCACTCGGCCGTGAACGTTTCCGGGACTGGAACCGGGGCAAACCTCGGGAAATCGCAAGAATCAACCCTTATATGGGTGCGCTTCAAAGCCCCGGATGTTACGGAGAATACGGCATGAATCCATGGATAGCCATTGGGGCGCTCGCGCTCGTCGGCGTGCTGATTCCGGTCGGCATGATGTCGGTCTCGGCACTGCTCAGGCCGAGCGTTCCTGAAGACAGCAAGCGCGCCACCTACGAGAGTGGTGAGGTCCCGACAGGAGGGACCCACATCCGCTTCAACATCCAGTACTACATGGTCGCACTGCTGTTCGTCATCTTCGACATCGAGACCGTCCTCATCTTCCCGTGGACGGTCATCTACGGCTCTGCACTCGAAGGTGGGACAGCACTCGGCCCCGTACTGGTCCCGATGCTGGTGTTCATCACCGTGCTCGTCGCTGGTCTGGCATGGGCCTGGCACAACGGCGCGGTGAAGTGGGCCAAGAGCGCGCGCTCGGAATCGCAGGTACAGGCAAAACGATGAGTAGCGACAACCCTATCGACGGCGGGAGTACAGACATGCTGACAGACACACGCGACGCCCGCATGGGCGAGGGGCTGGACGACCGCTTCAACTCGCGGCTCCGTGAGGCGTTCGGCTCGTCCCCGTTCATCCTCACCAAGTTCGACAAGTTCATGAACTGGGTGCGCGGGTCGTCGATGTTCATGCTGCAGTTCGGTATCGCGTGCTGCAGCATCGAGATGATCCACACGTACGCGATCAAGCACGACCTCGACCGCTTCGGGGCGGGCATCCCGCGTGCGTCGCCGCGACAGGCGGACGTCATCATCGTGCCGGGGACCATCGTCTCCAAGTTCGCCCCGCGCATGAAGCGCGTCTACGACCAGATGCCCGAGCCGAAGTTCGTCGTCGGCATGGGCTCGTGTACCATCTCCGGCGGCCCGTTCCAGGAGGGGTACAACGTCATCAAGGGCGCCGAGGAGGTCATCCCGGTGGACATCCACGTCCCCGGCTGCCCGCCGCGCCCCGAGGCGCTGGTCTACGGCGTCGCGAAGCTCCAGGAGCGCATCGCAAACGGCGAGTCCTCGCCCGTCGTGGTCAAGCCGTACGAGCTCGAACAGTTCGGCGACATGCCCAAGGACGAGGTCGTCGAGAAGCTCGCCGACCAGATCGACGAGGACACCCTCGCGATGCGGTACAACTGGGTTGATTCGCCATGAGCGTCGAGGAGACCGAGGAGACACCGGAGATCGAAGCCGGCTCCACCGTCGAGGACGAGGTGCTCGAGACGCTCGGCGACACCGTCCAGAACACCGAGGAACACCTGAACGCCGACGCGTCCGTTGTCGTCCGGCCGGACCAGGTGCAGGACGCGCTGTTCGCACTTCGGGACGACATGGGCTACGACCACCTCTCGTGTGTCACCGCCCAGGAGTACGAGGACCGCTACGAGTCCATCTACCACATGAAGCAGTACGACGACCCGACCCAGGAGGTCAGCGTCGTCGTCCCGGCCTCGAAGGACGAGCCAGTCAGCCAGACCGCGGAGCCGGTGTTCCGGACCGCCGACTGGCACGAGCGCGAGGCGTACGACCTCGTCGGCATCAACTACGAGGGCCACCCGGACCCGCGGCGCATCCTGCTGCCGGACACCTGGCAGGGCCACCCGCTCGGCCACGACTACGACCAGGACAGCCCGCAGATCGTCACGCTCGGCGAGTGGGACAACCCGCTCCGTGACGACCACATGGACAACGAGGCGGACACGATGTTCCTCAACATCGGCCCGCACCACCCGGCGACCCACGGTGTGCTGCACGTCAAGACGGTGCTGGACGGCGAGACCGTCGCGGACGTGGACCCGGACATCGGCTACCTCCACCGCTGCGAGGAGCAGATGTGCCAGAACGGCACCTACCGCCACCAGATCATGCCGTACCCCGACCGCTGGGACTACGTCTCCGCCGGCATCCTCAACGAGTGGGCGTACGCCCGTGCCGCGGAGGACCTCGCGGACATCGAGGTGCCGGAGTACGCGCAGGTCATCCGGACGATGTCCGCCGAGCTGTGTCGCATCGCCGCGCACATGCTCGCGCTCGGGACGTTCGCGCTGGACGTCTTCGGCGACTTCACGGCCATCTTCCAGTACTCGTTCCGCGACCGCGAGGTCATCCAGAACATCCTGGAGGACCTCACCGGCCAGCGGATGATGTTCAACTACTTCCGCCTCGGCGGTGTCGCCTGGGACCTGCCCGAGCCCCGCGAGGAGTTCTTCGAGAAGACGCGTGACTTCCTCGAGGAGATGCCCGCGAAGCTGGAGGAGTACCACGACCTCATCACGGGCAACGAGATCTTCCAGCTCCGCTGTGTCAACACCGGCATCCTCGAACCCGAGGTCGCAAAGAGCTACGGCGCGACCGGACCGGTCGCCCGTGGCTCCGGCATCGACTACGACCTGCGGCGCGACGACCCGTACGGCTACTACGACGAGCTCGACTGGGACGTCGTCACCGAGGACGGCTGCGACAACTTCTCGCGCGTCCTCGTGCGCATGCAGGAGGTCGAGGAGTCCGCGAAGATAATCGAGCAGTGCATCGACCTGCTCGAGGAGTGGCCGGAGGACGACCGGACCATCCAGTCCAACGTCCCCCGCACGCTCAAGCCGGACCCGGACACCGAGACCTACCGCGCCGTCGAGGCCGCGAAAGGCGAACTCGGCATCTACATCCGCTCGGACGGCACGGACAAGCCCGGCCGGTTCAAGATCCGGAGCCCGTGCTTCTCCAACCTGCAGACGCTGGGCGAGATGTCCGAGGGCGAGTACATCCCGGACCTCATCGCCTCGCTCGGTAGCCTCGACATCGTGCTCGGGGAGGTGGACCGCTGATGGTGACGGAGCAGATGCTCCCGGAGACACTCCGGACGATGATCGGCCTGCCCGACTCGGTGCTCGGCCAGGCCATCGCGGCGTTCATCGCCGCGTTCCTCGTCGGCAACGTGATGCTCGCGTACACGGGCGTCGCGGGCCCGTGGGCGAAGCGGAAGATCACCGCCGCGTTCACCGACCGCATCGCGGTCGACCGCATCGGACCGTTCGGGCTGCTCATCATCGTGGCCGACGCGGTCAGGCTCCTCGCGAAGGAGCTCATCATCCCCGAGAACGCCGACCGCCCGGCGTACGACCTCGCACCGGTCGTCGTCGCGGGCTCGGCGATGCTCGGCTTCGCGGTCATCCCGATGGGCGGACTCGGCCCGTTGAACATCCAGCTCGCCGACCCCGAGTCGGGGCTGGTGTACGTGTTCGCGGTCGCGTCCATCGCGACGCTCGGCCTGACGATGGCCGGCTACGCGTCGTCGAACAAGTACTCGATGCTCGGCGCCCTGCGCGCCATCGCACAGAACCTCGCGTACGAGATCCCGCTCGTCCTCACGGGCGCGTCCGTCGTGCTGTTCACGCAGTCGCTCCAGATGAGCGAGATCGTCGCCGTCCAGCAGGAGACGCTGGTGACCATCGCGGGGTTCTCGATCCCCTCGTGGTTCGCGTTCGTGAACCCGTTCGCGTTCGCGCTGTTCATGGTCGCGAACCTCGCCGAGGTCGGGCGTAACCCGTTCGACATCCCGGAGGCACCGACCGAGATCGTCGCAGGCTACCAGACCGAGTACTCCTCGGTCTACTTCGTCCTCATCTACCTGGGCGAGTTCCTGCACATCTTCCTCGGTGGCGCCATCATCGCGACGCTGTTCCTGGGCGGCGCTGCCGGCCCGGGTCCGGAGTCCATCGGCTTCCTCTGGTTCACGGCCAAGATCTGGGGCGTGTTCCTGTTCACGCAGTGGGCACGCTCGGCGGTCCCGCGTGTTCGCATCGACCAGCTCATCGAGATCGGCTGGAAGGGGATGCTCGTGCTCTCCTTCGCGAACCTGCTGCTGACCGCACTCCTTGTCGGGGTGATTGCATGATCGGCATACTCAAATCCATGGCGACCACGATGAAGCACGCGCTGGACGGTGAGACGTTCACCGTCGAGTACCCGGAGACACCGCCCGAGGTCTCGCCGCGGTTCCGCGGCATCCACAAGTTCAGCCAGGAACGGTGTATCTGGTGCCGTCAGTGCGAGAACGTGTGTCCGAACGACACCATCCACATCGTGACCGACGCACAGCGCAACGGCGAGGAGTACAACCTCCACATCGGCCAGTGCATCTACTGCCGGCTCTGTGAGGAGGTCTGCCCGGTGGACGCGATCCTGCTCACGCAGAACTTCGAGTTCACGGGCGACACGAAGGACGACCTCGTCTACAACAAGGAACAGCTCAAGAGCGTCCCCTGGTACAAGGACATCGACCCCCTCGAGTCCCGCGAACCGGACCGCGGTGCGTGGATCGGCGAGGGCGACGGCGAGGTCGATTACCAGTAGACGGTACGGCCGTCTCGAAATCTTCAACATACAGCGATAGGAGAACCCAAACAATGGCACTCGCAGAACTCGTCGCCTTCGCGCTCTTCGCCACCGTCACGGTGGCGAGTAGCGTCGGCGTCGTCCTCGTGGAAGACGTGTGGCACTCCGCACTCTTCCTGGGCGTCGCGCTACTCAGCGTCGCGGTACACTACGTGATGCAACAGGCCGAGTTCCTCGCCGCGATGCAGATTCTGGTCTACGTCGGCGGGGTACTCGTCCTGATCACGTTCGCCGTGATGCTCATGCGTGAAGACGACACGACGGAGGTGGTAGAGGCATGACAACACGCCCGGAACTACGACTCGGTGGCCATCTGGCCCCGGGACTCGTCGCGGTCGCCCTGTTCGTCATCATGGCGGTCGTGTTCGTCGGCGCGCCGCTCGGTGACCCCGTCGGCTTCGACGAGGCGACGGCGATCCAGAACGAGACGTTGCAGTCCGACTCGCCGACCGGCGACTACGGTACCGTCAGCGCCGGTGGCTCGACGTACGCGGTCGCGTACAACACGGAGGACGGCTCGGAGGCGGCGAACGTCTCCGTCGCGAACGACCCCGGTGTCGGGGTCGACTTCCGCGAGGTCGACACGAACGGTGACGGCGAGACCGACACCGTCTACGCGATCTCGCGGACGAGCATCACCGAGAACATCGGGTACCTGATGTTCGGCATCGACAGCGACCAGCGCTCGGCGCCCGGTGAGACGTTCCTCGTCGCGTTCGAGATCATCGACCTGGTGCTCGTCGCGGCACTGGTCGGCGCGGTCGTCCTCGCCCGCCGCGACGAAGGCGGCGAGGTCGTCACCGCACTCGGCCTGCGCGACGTGGACGAGCCGACCGGCACCGGTGCCGGACAGGTCGCCGCCGACGGCGGCACGGAAGACGGAGGTGACAACTGAATGGCAGTCGACACGACCTACTATCTCATCCTCTCGGCGGCGGTGTTCTGTACCGGCCTGTTCGGTATCCTGACCCGGCGGAACGCCCTGCTGTTCCTGATGTCGGTCGAGCTGATGCTCAACGCGGCGAACATCAACCTCGTCGCGTTCAGCCAGTACTACGGCAATCTCACCGGCCAGGTGTTCGCGCTCTTCACGATGGCACTCGCCGCCGCGGAGGTCGCCGTCGGTATCGGCATCATCCTCGTGCTGTATCGCAACTTCGAAGACATCGACGTGGCTGAGGCTGCAACAATGAGGTGGTAACGATGGCAGGAGAACTCGCATTCGAGCTCGCGCCCGCGATCGTGGCGCTCCCGTTCGCGTCGTTCCTCGTCGCGCTCGCCCTCGGCAACTACATGCCGAAGAAGGGGGCGTCGGCCGGTATCGCCGCGACGGGCGGTTCGCTGGTGCTCTCGCTGTTCGCGCTCGTGACTGTGTACGGCGGCGCAGCGCACCACCAGGACCTGTTCACGTGGTCCGGCGCCGAGGAGGTGCCGCTTCACTTCGGCATCCTCATCGACCCGCTGTCGGCGATGATGCTCGTCATCGTGTCGCTCATCGCCTTCCTCGTCCACGTGTTCAGTCTCGGCTACATGAACGACGAGGGCGAGACGGGACTGCCCCGCTACTACTCCGAACTGGGGCTGTTCACGTTCTCGATGCTCGCGTTCGTCATGGCGGACAACCTGCTGATGGCGTTCATGTTCTTCGAGCTGGTCGGGCTCTGCTCGTACCTGCTCATCGGCTTCTGGTTCCGTCAGGACGGCCCGCCGTCGGCGGCGAAGAAGGCGTTCCTGGTCACCCGCTTCGGTGACTACTTCTTCCTCATCGGCGTCGTCGGCATCGTCGCGACGTTCGGGACGGCCCGCTTCGTCGGGACCGAGGGACAGGAGTCCTTCCCCGTCCTCGCCCAGCAGGCGCTCGACGGCACGGCCGGTGCCGCGACGACGTTCCTCGGGTTCGGTCCCCAGGCGTGGTTCGGTATCCTCGGCCTGCTCGTCCTCGGTGGCGTCGTCGGCAAGTCCGCGCAGTTCCCGCTGCACACGTGGCTGCCGGACGCGATGGAGGGCCCGACGCCCGTCTCCGCCCTCATCCACGCGGCGACGATGGTCGCGGCCGGCGTGTACCTCGTCGCCCGGATGTACGGCTTCTACGCGCTGCTGCCCACCGTGCTCGCGGTCATCGCACTCACGGGCGGGTTCACCGCGCTCTTCGCGGCGACGATGGGCGTCGTCAAGCGGGAGATCAAGCAGGTGCTCGCGTACTCCACCATCTCCCAGTACGGGTACATGATGCTCGCGCTGGGCGGCGGTGGCTACGTCGCGGCGACCTTCCACCTGATGACCCACGCCTTCTTCAAGGCGCTGCTGTTCCTCGGTGCGGGGTCGGTCATCATCGCGATGCACCACAACGAGGACATGTGGGACATGGGCGGCCTCAAGGACAAGATGCCCGTGACCTACGCGACGTTCCTCGCCGGGTCGCTCGCACTCGCTGGCATCGTCCCGTTCGCGGGCTTCTGGTCCAAGGACGAGGCGCTCTACGAGACGCTCGTCCACGGTCTCGGCACGAGCGGCATGGTCGGCAACATGTTCCTCGCCGCCTACGCCATGGGCCTGCTCGCGGTGCTGTTCACCGGTTTCTACACCTTCCGGATGGTGTTCCTCACCTTCCACGGCGAGCCGCGGTCCGACACGGCTCGTGACCCCCACGGGGTCCGCTGGAACGTGAAGGTCCCGCTCGTCGTCCTCGGCGTGCTGGCCACCGTGGCCGGCTTCGTCAACGCCGTCCCGCTCGGCATCGAGGAGCTGCACCACTTCCTCGACAAGGGCGAGGAGGCACAGAACGAGGCCATCCACCTGCTGTCGGCGCACCACTACACCGGCAGCGAGAACGGGCTGCTCCACGAGTACGCCCACATCACGGCGGCGGACTTCCCGGTGTTCATCGCGGCCGGTGCGTCGCTGGCGCTCGCCGTCATCGGCGTCGGCGTCGCGTTCATGCTCTACACGGGTGAACCCGCAGAGCACACCGACAAGCTCGGGCCGCTGAAGACGCTCTGGTACAACAACTACTACCAGGACGAGTACCAGGTCTGGCTGGCCTCGGGACTGACGCTGCCCCTCGCGAAGGTGGCCGACCGGTTCGACCAGGGCATCGTCGACGGCGTCGTCAACGGCGTCGGTCGCACGAGTCTCACCGGTGGCTCGTACGTAAAGCGGATCCAGACCGGTGTCGTCACCAACTACGCCGCGCTGCTCGCGCTGGGCCTCGTCGCCCTGCTGCTCATCGTCGGCGTCACAGGAGGGTGGTTCGCATGATGAATGGAACGATAGAGGCGCTCATCGCAGTCACGCTGGTCGGATCGCTCGTCGTCATGGCTGGCTCCGACCGCTACGCGGCGAAGCTGGCGACGGCCTTCAGCCTGATTCCCCTCGTCGGGAGTCTGGGCATGTGGGCCACGTACGACGCAACAGGCAACGCGCTGCTCGGTGGCGACACCGCCTTCACGAGCCGGGAGACCTGGCTCGCGCTCGGTCCGCTGCCGGACATCGAGTGGTTCGTCGGCGTCGACGGCATCAGCATGCCGCTCGTCGTCCTGACGACCGTGCTCGTCACGCTCGCACTCGTGAGTGCGTGGACGCCCATCGACGAACGGCAGTCGCAGTTCTACGGGCTCGTGCTGTTCCTCGAGGCCGGGCTGCTCGGCGTCTTCACGGCGCTCGACTTCTTCGTCTGGTTCGTGTTCTGGGAGGCCGTCCTCGTCCCGATGTACATCCTCATCGGTGTCTGGGGTGGCCCGCGCCGGAAGTACGCGGCCATCAAGATGTTCGTCTACACCAACGTCGCCTCGCTGGTGATGTTCGTCGGCTACACCGCGCTCGTCTTCGGGCTCGGTGACGCCGTCTCGACGTTCGCGCTGCCGGAGACCGCACAGGCGCTCGTCGTCGACAACGTCCAGCCCGACGAGCTGGCGTTCGTCGGCGGCGAGACGCTGAAGGTCGCCGCGTTCGCGGCGCTCTTTGCAGGCTTCGCGGTGAAGGTCCCGGTCGTCCCGGTCCACACCTGGCTGCCGGACGCCCACGTCGAGGCACCGACGCCTGTGTCGGTGCTCCTGGCGGGTGTCCTGCTGAAGATGGGGACCTACGCGCTGCTGCGGTTCAACTTCACGATGCTGCCGGACGTCGCACGTGCGAACATCCTCATCATCGCCGCGTTCGCCGTCGTCTCCATCATCTACGGCGCGATGCTCGCGCTGGCACAGACGGACCTCAAGCGCATCGTCGCGTACTCCTCCGTCTCCTCGATGGGCTACGTCATCCTCGGACTCGCCGCCTACACGCTGTACGGCGTCGGCGGCGCGACGTTCCAGATGATCTCCCACGGCCTCATCTCGGGGCTGATGTTCATGGCGGTCGGCGTCATCTACAACACGACCCACACGCGCATGGTGACCGACATGTCCGGCATGGCGTCGAAGATGCCGTACACGGTCGGCATCTTCATCGCCGGCGCGTTCGGCTACATGGGCCTCCCGCTCATGTCCGGCTTCGCCGCCGAGTTCTACGTGTTCCTCGGCGCGTTCCAGGCCGGCGCGTTCGACGTGCCGAACTACGACCTGCTGCCGGCGTTCACCGCGGTGGCGATGTTCGGCATCGTCATCGTCGCCGGCTATCTGCTGTTCGCGATGCAACGCACGCTGTTCGGCGAGTACCGCCTCGAGACCGACTACGAGGTCGGTCGCGCACCGCTGCACGACATCGCACCGCTCGCGGTGCTGCTCGTGCTGATCATCGCGCTCGGCTCGCAGCCGGACATCTTCTTCGAGATGATCCGTGAGGCGAGTGGGCCGGTCGCGGACCTCGTCGGGGGTGGTGCCTGATGGCGGACACGACCTGGCTCACGCTGGCTCCGGCGTTCCTGCTCGGCCTGACCGGGCTGCTCGTGCTGTACGTCGACAGCATCGGTCGGTCGACGAAGGGCCCCATCGCCGCGCTGACGCTGGTCGGCTCGCTCGCGGTGGCGGGCGTCGCCATCGCGCTGCCCGACGCGCTCGGGCTCGGGCCCGCAGGCTGGTCGTTCGTCAGCTTCACGCTGCTCGCGATGTTCGGGATCGCGCTGTTCGTCGACCCGGCCACCGGCAACCGCCGCCTCATCGCGGGGCTGTCGACGGCGGGCGCGCTCGGCGCGCTCGGCGTCGCCGCCGCGTACCTGTTCACCTTCAGCGGTGAGGCCGTCCACCCGTTCGGCGACGCGCTCGTCGTCGACGGCATGAGCCTCCTGTTCGCGGTCATCGTCGCCAGCGTCACGGCGATGGTGACCCTCGCGAGCTACAACTACCTCGCAGAGCACAGCTACCAGGCGGAGTACTACGCGCTGGTGCTCCTGGCAGCGACTGGGATGACGCTGATGGCGTCGGCCAACTCGCTCGTCACCGTGTTCGTGGCGCTCGAGCTCGCGTCGCTGCCGTCGTACGCACTCGTCGCGTTCCTGAAGGAGAACAAGGGTAGCGTCGAGGCGGGGCTGAAGTACTTCCTCGTCGGCGCGCTGTCCAGCGCCATCTTCGCTTACGGTGTCAGTCTGGTGTACGCCGCGACCGGCTCGCTCCAGCTGACGGCGGTGCAAGAGGCCATCACCGGCGACTTCACGGGCCTGCTCGGCATGGGCGTGGTGATGGTCGTCGGCGGTATCGCGTTCAAGACCGCCTCCGTCCCGTTCCACTTCTGGGCCCCGGAGGCGTACGAGGGCGCACCCGCTCCCATCAGCGCGTTCCTCTCGTCGGCGTCGAAGGCCGCCGGCTTCGTCATCGCCTTCCGCGTGTTCACCGAGGCGTTCCTGCGCGTCGGCAGCGGCGAGTTCCTCGTGCTCGGTGCGGACTGGGTGCTCGTCTTCCAGATTCTCGCGGTCGTCACGATGACGCTCGGCAACCTCGCCGCCGTCACACAGGACAAGGTCAAGCGGATGCTCGCGTACTCCTCCGTGGGGCACGCGGGCTACGTCCTGATGTCGCTGGCGGCGCTCTCGGGTGGCGGCGCGTCCGCCACCGCGAAGATCGAGGCCGGCCAGTTCGTGCTCGCCGGCGGGATGATGCACCTGTTCGTCTACGGGTTCATGAACACCGGGGCGTTCCTGTTCATCGCGCTGGCGGAGTACTGGGACGTCGGCCGCACCTTCGAGGACTTCACCGGCCTCGGCCGGCAGGCACCCGTCGCCTCCGTCGCGATGACGGTGTTCATGTTCTCGCTGGCCGGGCTGCCGCCGTTCGGTGGCTTCCTGAGCAAGTACCTGCTGTTCGGTGCGGCCGTCAACAGCGGGTTCGTCTGGCTGGCCGCCGTCGCCATCGTCAACAGCGCCGTGAGCCTCTACTACTACTCGAAGCTCGTCAAGGCGCTCTGGTTCGACGAGCGGCCGGCGGACAAGAAGCCGCTCGAGATCTCGAGTCGCCCGGTCGGGCTGTACGCGGCCGTCATCTTCGCTGCGGTCGTCACGACCGCGATGTACGGCGTGTTCGGTCCGGTCTCGGACGCGGCCGTCGAGGCCGCCGCGGCCCTGCTGTAGGCCGGCCGACTCCTCTTTCGTGTCGATACGTTTTAGCCCGCGGAGTGGAACCACCGCAGTATGGTAACCCGGCTCTTCCTCGGTTGCGGGGCCGTCGGCCAGCGGTTGCTGGAGGCCACCGAGGGCTGGACCGGGACGGAGCGGGTCGTCTGCGAGGCCGAGAGTCGCGTCACCACGCTCCGCGAGGAGGGTGTCGACGCGACGGTCGGCGACCCGAGCGACCCCGAGACGCTGGCCGCGCTGGACGACGCGGGCGTTGTCGTGGTCGCGAGCGACGACGCTCGACAGAACCAGCGCGTCGCCGTCGCCGCACGGCGGCGCTTCCCCGGTGCCTTTCTGCTGGCGTACGCGGGCCCCGAGGGTGATGCCGAGGCACTCCGGTCGGTCGCCGACCGCGTCGTGGACCCGACCGATGCTGTGGCGACCCGGGCGGTCGACCGGGTCTCGGGCGAGGCGGCCGAGGACTCTCTCCGGCTCCGGCAGGTGCTCGCGGAGATCGACGGCACGCTCGCGGTCGTGATGCACGACAACCCGGACCCGGACGCGATCGCGAGCGGCGTCGCCATGTGTCGGCTGGCCGAGGCCACGGGCACCGACGCGGAGGCGTGCTACTACGGAGAGATCTCCCATCAGGAGAACCGCGCGATGGTGAACCTGCTCGACCTGGACCTGCGGACGCTCGGCCCCGATGACGACATCGGGGAGTTCGGCGGTTTCGCGTTGGTCGACCACGCACGTCCCAGCGTCAACGACCAGCTGCCCGAGGAGCTCCACGTCGACATCGTCATCGACCACCACCCGCCACGCGGGCCGGTCCAGGGCCGCTATCAGGACCTCAGGACGGACGTGGGTTCGACAAGTACGCTGCTGACAGATCACTTCAGTCGGCTGGGCGTCCCGCTCGACGAGTCCACCGCGACCGCGCTCCTGTACGGCATCCAGGTCGACACGAACGAGTTCAGACGGGAGGCCTCGCGGCTGGACTTCGAGGCCGCGGCCCGGCTGCTCCCGTTCGTGGACGAGGCGGTGCTCGACCGCATCGAGTCGCCGAGCGTCGACGGTGAGACCCTGGATACGCTGGCCCGGGCGATCGAGAACCGCGAGGTGCGTGGTTCGGTGCTCGTCACCGGCGTCGGCTCCATCTCAGACCGGGACGCGCTCCCCCAGGCTGCGGACAAGCTGTTGACGATGGACGGCATCACCTGCACGCTGGTGTACGGCTTCATCGACGACACGACCTACGTCTCGTCACGTGCCCGCGGGACCGACGTGGACCTCGGGGAGACGCTCCGGGCCGCGTTCGACCAGATCGGCAGCGCGGGCGGGCACGCCGACATGGCCGGCGCGCAGATTCCAGTGACACAGGCCTTCGGCGAGTTCGACGGCGACGACGAACGCGACGAGGCCATCCGCGACGTCATCACCGACCGCTTCTTCGACGCGTGGTACGAACGGCCGCGGGACAGCCCCCTCGTGACCGAGCCGAAGCCGGGTGGCATCCCGCTGGAGCCGGACGACGGCGGCGATTGACCGTCACGCGGTCGGCTCGTACCGGCGGAGCCCCTCGCCGAGCAGGAACAGCGTGACCGCGGGGACGGCCAGGACGCCGAGCCAGCTCCAGAGCCGTGACTCCAGGGTGACGTCGGTCGTGTTCAGCCAGAGGTCGCCGAGTCCGTACCCGAGGAAGCTCAGCTCGGTGACGGTGAAGACGACGAGTGCCGCTCCGCTGATCGCCACCCCTGTCGCCGCCAGTACGGCGGTCTCGCCCCGCCCCTCAGTCGCCTCGCGTTCGAACCGTCGGGCGACGATGGGGGCCACGGCCAGGCCGCCGACACCACCGAACAGGAGCTGTGTCACCAGGCGGTCGGGCGACTCCAGGTAGATGAGCCAGGCGACGAAGAACACCGCGAAGGGGAGGTTCGCGACGGGGTCGAGCACCCGATTCAGGTGGCGAGGGAGCGACGTCCCTGTTGCGAGCAGGCCGAGTCCGACGCCGACGGCCGCCGCGACCAGGAACACGATGACGGCGGTGAGCGTGACGGCGGCGAGGGCGTCGAACAGCTGGTACGGTTGGACCGTCTGCTTGTTCGCCCATCGGTCCGGGCGGCTAGTGAGCTGTGACCCGACGAGGCCCACCACGGAGAGCAGGCCGAACAGCCCGAGGGCCGCCTGCGTGACTCGGCTGTGGCGGACCGCGGAGAGGAGTGGTGGCAGTACCGAGGTGGTGCCACCGTCTGCAGCGACGCTCCGTGTGGGGGTGGACGACGTGCTCTCCGGAAGGATGACCGCGAGGAGGACGTCTCTCACGAACGCACAGAACAACACCGGCGCGACCAACACGGAGGAGAGCAGCGTAAAGAGCGGGAAGTCACCCTGGACGAGCGCCTGGAACCAGAGGTAGAAGACGCCGTTCACCGCGAAGACGGTCTCGACCACCACGAGTGCACCGGGAATCCAGACGACGTACAGCCATCCGTCGAGCAGGACGTCGCGGACCATCGTCCTGACATCGGTTACGTCGTAGCGGCTCACGATGCGTGTGAGTCCGAGGCCCAGCGGAATCGCCAGTGTCGCACCCGGCACGAGCATCTCGGCGTACGTCCGAGGCATGATGTGGCTGCCAGGGTGTTTCGCGAAGTCGAGCGCGAAGAGACACCAGATGAACGTCGGGATGCCACCGAGGAGACTGAAGCCGGCCACGGCCCGTCGGCCCACGTCCACCTGTGACAGCACGACGAGCGGAACGGCGATCAGGAGGGCGAGCACCAGCGCGACGACCACGAGTTTCATCGTCCGCCCGGCGGACTGGCCGACGAGTTCCCATCCAGGCGCTCCCTGTTGGATCACCCAGGACTGACGGCCGTCGAGTGTGAGCGTCCGCACGAACGTCCCCCAGTACCCGGGTATCTGTGGCCCGACGCGGTCGTACATCGCGGGCGTGGAGTTCGGCCCGAGTATCGCGGCTGTCGCCCGGTCTCCCGAGAACAGCGCCATCGTCGCGGAGAACACGACCCACGACCACAGCGTGGTGACGAACGCGACACCGACCCCGACGATTCTATCGTCTATATCAGACATGAACTTACGCAATGCAATGTGCAATATAATTGTTGTGGAAGGGTGACGTGAACGCCGTCGCGAGGACGCAGGTTTTTGCCCACGGAACGGTTACCGGGTGCTATGGACGAGGAGTCGAGTGAGCACGGGAAACCCCGGGTCAGGGACTACATGACCCAGGACGTGGTGACGGTGTCGCCTGACGCGACGGTACGGGAGATCGCCGAGCGGATCGACGAGAGCAACGAGCACAGCGGGTTCCCCGTCTGTGAACGTCGTCGAGTCGAGGGGTTCGTGAGCGCCCGCGACCTGCTGCTTGCCGGCGACGACGAACCGATCTTCAAGGTGATGACGACGGACCTCATCGTCGCCCACCCGGAGATGAAGGTGACCGACGCCGCCCGGGTCATCCTCCGGTCGGGCATCCAGAAGCTACCAGTGGTCGACGACGCGGGCAACCTCGTCGGTATCATCTCGAACGCGGACGTCATCCGCAGCCAGATCGAGCGCGCGACGCCGGAGAAGGTCGGGAAGCTGCGACGCACGCTGGAGAACATCCACGGCGTGACGCTGGACCAGAAGCACAGCCGGGTCGAACTCGACCGGCTCATCCCCACCCAGAAGAAGGTGTACGCCGACGAGCTGGAGGGACGCCGCTACGAGCTGGAGCGCGGGCTGGCAGAGCCGCTGGTGGTCATCGACAACGACGGCACGCTGCTGCTCGCGGACGGCCACCACCGCGTCATGGCGGCGGAGCGCCTCGACATGACCGAGATGGACGCCTACGTCATCGTCGTGGCGGAGGCGCTGGAGCTGGGCATGGCCGAGACGGCGCGCAAGGAGGGGTTGGAGTCGCTGGCAGACGTGCAGGTCGTGGACTACGCGCGACACCCGCTGGTCGAGACGACGAAACGGCTCCAGTGAGTCAGCCGGTCGGGGCGAGCCGCTGGTCGACGACCTCGGTCGCGGCGTCGAGCGTGAGCACGAGTCTCTCGTCGGCGTCGTCGACGACGACCTCGACCTCGATTCGGACTGGATTCTCGGAGACGACGGTGCCGTTCGAGCCGGTGGCGTGTGGCATGTCGAGGTAGCTGGCGTCCATCTCGACGCCGTGGTCGTGGTAGTACGCGACGACGGCGGGGTGGTGGGCCACGCAGACCGACACGGGAAGCCAGAACCGCATTCCGCAGTCCTCGCAGGAGCACTCGGCGAGGACGGCGTCCTCGTCGGGGTTGTGCTCGTAGTCGGCCGCATCCGCACAGTCGTCATCGTCGCCGACGACCGTCCGGAGGTACTCCTCGCTCGGGACCGCCGGCGCGGTCACGGTGCTCCGCCCCCAGCAGTGGGGGCACGCACCCGCGCGGACCCGCTGGACCTGGTCGCGGGTCCGGGCGTTGGCGAGGTCCACGACGGTCGACAGCTCGCGACCCCTGACGGCGGCCGGTGGAAGCGTCGTCGTCAGTATCCGTCCGTGATCCGGACACAGCACCCTGAGGTAGCCGTGTTCGTAGACGGCGTCGAGCGAGTCGGCGCAGATCGGACACGTGTGGTCGAGTTCGGCCCGGCGCTCGACCTGTCCGGCGGTCTGGTCGAACGTCCCCGCCCGGAGCGCCCCGGCCAGTTCGAAGCCGGCGTTCGTGAGGACGTACTCGTCGCCGAACTGGCTGACGAACGAGCCGCGGAGCTGGTCGAGGTGGTAGTTGAACTGTCCCGTGTCTCGAACCCCGACCGCCTCGCGGAGCTCCGAGAATCGCAGCCCGTGTGGGAGCCAGGACTCCCGGCGCTGTTCGGCCAGCGCCTCGATGGTCGCGAGGCGGATCTCGTGGCCGAGCCGCTCGAAGGCGTCGGCCGGCGGCGCGGGCTCGTCCGGTGGCACTGGCCGGTCGCCGGGGTCGGACTCGTCGGACTCTCCCATGGTTCCGTACCCGTGTTGCCCACCCCAAAACGTTTCGACCAAACGTATACGATTTCCTACAGAAAGGTCCTTCTGAAAATCGTTAATGGGTGGGTTCCACAACGAAGAGCCATGAGCACGAACGCGTCCCACGAAAGACGGCGGGAGGGGACAGCGGCGGCCGACACCGACGGACCCGAGTCCACGCCTGCCATCGCCGTCGAGGGTCTGACGAAGGTGTACGGCGACGGCGAGGACGCGGTCCGGGCCGTCGACGCTGTCGACCTCACCATCGAACGCGGAACGACGGTCGGCATCCTCGGCCCGAACGGGGCGGGAAAGACGACGACGATCAAGTCGCTGCTCGGACTCGTCCTCCCCGACGCAGGCACCGTCGAGATCGCCGGTATCGACGCTCACGAACAGCCCCGAGCGGTGTACCGCCACGTCGGCGCGATGCTGGAGGGCGCACGAAACGTCTACTGGAAGCTCACGGTGCGGGAGAACCTCGAGTTCTTCGCCGCTCTCGGCGGGCAGTCCGTCGCCGGGACACGGGACCGCCACGACCGGCTGCTCGACGCCTTCGACCTCGCCGGGAAAGCCGACCAGCCGGTGAACGGCCTCTCTCGCGGCCAGAAGCAGAAGGTGTCGCTGGCCTGCACCCTCGCCAGGGGGACCGACGTGGTGTTCCTCGACGAGCCGACCCTCGGTCTCGACGTGGAGGCGTCGCTCGAACTCCGACGAGAGCTCCGTCGCCTCGCCGACGAGGAGGACATCACCATCGTCCTCTCCAGTCACGACATGGACGTCGTCGAGGACATCTGCGACCGCGTCGTCATCCTCTCCGAGGGGTCGGTCATCGCCGACGACTCGGTCGACGACCTCGTGCAGGTGTTCGAGACACAGGCCTACCGGGTCACGGTCGAGGGGACGGTCAGCGGGTCGACGCGCAGCCGGCTCCACCGGGAGTTCGATGCCGGTGACTGGACCGAGACCGGTGATCGGACCGGGTTCGACGTCACTCTCACCGACGGCGACGCCCTCTACGACGTGCTGGACGTCCTCCGGGACGCCGGGCTGAGTCTCGTCGACATCGACGGCCACGACCCCGACCTGGAGGAGGTCTTCCTGGAGGTCACCGGGCGTGCGGACGGAGGTGACGAGTCGTGAGCACCGTCACCGACACCGGGACCATCGACAGCGGGCTCCGCGGCTACCTCGGCTTCCTCCGGCAGTCCGCCCGGAAGCGCCTCGTGTTGCTGTGGCGCTACCCGGTCAACACGCTCTCGATGCTCGGGACCATCTTCCTCGTGTTCCTGGTGCTGTTCTTCGGCGGGCAGGCGCTCGCGCCGGCGGCGATGGAGGACACCACCGGGGGGCTCGTCGTCGGCTACCTGCTGTGGAGTCTGGCCATCTCGGCGTACTCCGGGCTCGCGTGGAACGTGACTCGCGAGGCGCAGTGGGGGACGCTCGAACAGCTGTTCATGTCGCCGTTCGGCTTCGGCCGAGTGATGCTCGGAAAGACGCTCACGAACCTCGCCGAGGCGTTCCTGTGGGGCACGGCCACGCTCGCGTTCATGCTGCTGGTCACCGGACAGTCACTCGCCCTCGATCCGCTGACGGTGCTTCCGCTCGGCGTACTGGCCATCCTCCCGGCGGTCGGCGTCGGCTTCGTCTTCGGCGGGCTGGCCATCCGCTTCAAGCGCATCGAGAACGCCTTCCAGCTGGTCCAGTTCCTGTTCATCGGGCTCATCTCCGCCCCCGTCGGGGAGTACCCGCTGCTCAAGTGGCTCCCGCTGGCGCAGGGCAGCTACCTCCTCCGGCGCGCGATGGAGGACGGCATCCCCCTCTGGAACCTGCCTGCCGACGAACTCGGGGTGCTCGTCCTCACCGCCGCCCTCTACCTCGGGCTCGGCTTCGCCGCGTTCACCTACTGTCAGCGGTGGGCACGTCGCGAGGGCGTGATGGGTCACTACTGACCCGCCGGGCCGATACTTCTTACAACGGGAGCTACATGGAGGTGGTATGACCGACGGGATCGAACACCGCGTACTCGACGACCTGTACGATGCGCTGCAGGACACGGTGTACATCTTCGACGACGACCGGGTTCTGATAGACGCGAACGCTCGGGTCGGGGATGTGAGCGGGCGACCGCGCGAGGAGTTCATCGGTCGCCCCTTCGAGGACCTTCAGGAGCGCTACGTCGCCCTGGAGGACCACGAGCGATTGGCGGCCGCCTTCGACCGTATCGAGAGCCAGGACTCCGAGTCGGAGCGTCTCGACATCACACTGAAAGGCGAAGACGGGCCGGTCCCGGTGGATGCTCGGTTCGTCCGGTACGAGGGGAAGACGGTTATGGTGGTCCGGAACCTCACCGAACAGAAGGCACGCGAGCAGCGCCTCACCGAGCTCTCCGAGGAGCTCGACGTGCTCAACCGCGTGCTCCGTCACGACATCCGGAACGACATGAGCGTCGTCCTCGGCTGGGCCGAGGAGCTGGAGCCCCACGTCGACCCCGAGGGTCGCGAGGCCTTCGAGAACATCGTCGACGCCGTGGAACACACCGTCGAGCTCACGAGGGAGGTCCGCGACCTCGTCGAGGCGATTACCCGCGGCGAGGAGTTCCCGACCCGACCGACGCAGCTCGATCACGTGCTCGGCGACCAGCTCGCCAAGAACAGGAAGAAGTTCGGACACGTCACCTTCACGGTGAACGGCGACGTGCCGGCCGTCACCGTCAGCGGGAACGAGATGCTCTCGTCCGTCCTCGACAACCTCCTCAGCAACGCCGTCATCCACCACGACGACGACCACCCGACTGTCACGGTCCACGTCGAACTCGACGACGATGCCGCCATCGTCTCCGTCGCAGACGACGGCCCCGGCATCCCCGACTCGCGGAAGACACACGTCTTCGGTCGGGGTGAACGCGGCATCGACAGCCCCGGCACCGGCATCGGCCTCTTCCTCGTCGACAGCCTCGTCACCGGCTACGGCGGCACCGTCGCTATCGAGGACAACGAGCCGCGGGGCTCCGTCTTCGTCGTCACGCTGCCGCTGGCCGAGGCGGAGCGGGCCGAGGACGCCGGCGCGTAGCACCGCTGACGCTCCGGGCGGTCACGTCGGAACGGACTTCGAACCCGACTCCGGCACGGGCCGCGCCGACTGCGGGTGGCCGGGACCGAACCATTATTGCCCGGTCCGGCAAAAATTACGCGCATGTACGACGACGACGACCTCGCCGAGATCCGCGAGGCCCGGGAAGACTGGGAGTCCGAGACGCTGGACCCGGTACTGGACCGCTTCGGGGAGCGCAAGGACCGGTTCGCCACGGTGTCGAACATGGACGTCGAACGGCTGTACACGCCGGACGACGTGGCCGACCTGGACTACGAGGACGACCTGGGCTTCCCCGGCGAGGAGCCGTACACGCGGGGGCCGTACCCGACGATGTACCGCGGGCGGACGTGGACGATGCGGCAGTTCGCCGGCTTCGGCACCGCCGAGGAGACCAACGAGCGGTTCCACTACCTCATCGACGAGGGACAGACGGGGCTCTCGACGGCGTTCGACATGCCGAGCCTGATGGGGAAGGACTCGGACGACCCGCTCTCCGACGGTGAGGTCGGCAGGGAGGGCGTCGCGGTCGACACGCTGCGTGACATGGAGATCCTGTTCGACGGCATCGACCTGAGCGAGATCTCCACCTCCTTCACCATCAACCCGTCCGCACCGGTCATCTTCGCGATGTACGTGGCTCTCGCCGACCAGCGCGGCGTCCCCCGGGACGAGATCAGCGGGACCATGCAGAACGACATGCTGAAGGAGTTCATCGCGCAGAAGGAGTGGGTCATCCCGCCGGAGCCGAGCCTCGACGTGGTCACCGACACCGTCGAGTTCGCCACCGAGGAGACCCCGCGCATCCACCCCATCTCCGTCTCGGGCTACCACATCCGGGAGGCCGGCTCGACCGCGGTGCAGGAGCTCGCATTCACCCTCGCCGACGGCTTCGCCTACGTCGAGGACGCGATGGACCGCGGGCTCGACGTCGACGAGTTCGCGCCGCGGCTCTCCTTCTTCTTCAACTCCCACAACGCCATCTTCGAGGAGGTCGCGAAGTTCCGCGCCGCACGGCGCATCTACGCTCGGGTGATGGACGAGTGGTACGACGCCGAGAAGCCCGAGTCCAAGCGCCTGAAGTTCCACACGCAGACGGCCGGCCAGTCACTGACCGCCCAGCAGCCGCTGAACAACGTCGTCCGCGTCACCATCCAGGCGCTCGCTGGCGTCATGGGCGGCACGCAGTCGCTGCACACGAACAGCTTCGACGAGGCGCTGGCGCTGCCCTCCGAGCGCGCGGTCCGGGTCGCGCTGCGCACCCAGCAGATCATCGCCGAGGAGTCCGGCGCGGCCGACATCGTCGACCCGATGGGCGGGAGCTACGCCATCGAGGCGCTGACCGACCAGGTCGAACAGCAGGCGATGGAGTACATCGACGAGATTCGGGAGATGGGCGACGGCTCGGTCCGCGACGGCGTCCTCGAGGGAATCGACCAGGGCTTCTTCCTCCGCGAGATCCAGGAGGCCTCCTACGAGTACCAGGAGCGCGTCGAGGCGGACGAGGAGATCGTCGTCGGCGTGAACAAGTACACCATCGAGGAGGACACCGAGCCGGAGATCCTGAAGGTCGACGAGGAGACACAGCAGCGCCAGCTCGACCGGCTCGCGCAGGTCAAAGCGGAGCGCGACGACGAGGCAGTCGAGGACGCACTCGGCGACCTCGAAGCGGCCATCCAGTCCGACGAGAACGTCATGCCGTACATCGTCGCCGCCGTGAAGGAGTACGCGACGATGGGCGAGATAATGAAGGTGTTCGAGGCGGAGTACGGGGCGTACTCCGAGCAGATCGGTCTGGCCTGAGCCGGGCGGGTCTGCCAGCTGTTCTCAGAGGTAGTCTATCCCGGTCGTCTCGCCGAGCTCGAAGCCGGCGCGCTCGTGTGACCACTCCACGGGCTCGTCGCGGTGGTCGTCCATGAACGAGACCAGCTCCTCGCCCACGTTCTCGCCGTAGAGTGCGGGCCCGTCGCGCATCGTCTCCAGCAGCGCGTCGTCCTCGCAGACGCGTCGGATGGCGGTGGCGACGAACTCGCCGGAGACCGGCGGGACGAGCAGGTTCGTCTTCGCCTCGAACACCGTCTCCGGACGGTCGGTGTTGAAGCGCGCGGTGAGACAGGCCGTCTCCGTGATGTGGTTCAGCTCCTCCTGCATGCTGCCGGAGTCGGTGAACTCGGCGAGACACTGCCCGGATTCGAGGAACTCGTAGACGTGGGCGTGCTTCTTCCAGAGACCGGTGAACAGGAAGTTCTCGCGTGCTTCGTCGAGTTCGAGCAGCGTCTCGCGCAGCCCCGTCGCCTCCAGCGCGTTCCGGGTGGCGTTCAGCTCGACGAAGTTGACGTTGTAGCCGTCCTCGACGAGCGAGACGACGCCCTCGACGATGGCGCGGAACCGGCCGGGGAGCAGGTTCGCCCGGCGGTGGATGTCGACGCGGAGCCAGTCGTCGCGGGCTTCGAGTGCCGGGTACACGTCGAAGACGCTCTCGTCCAGTTCCGCCTCGCGCTTTGCCTCGATCGCGTCGACGACGCTGTTGCCGACGACCGGGATGCGCTCCTCGGGGTAGCCCTCGCGGACGAGGTGTTCACGGTTCAACTCGACGGGGGCGAAGTGATAGAGCGACGCTGCCGAGCCGACGAACGTGTCGTACTGCTCGGGGAACGGCTCGGAGCGGTCGACGTGCCAGTCGTCGTTCCACTGGGCGTCGACGAAGGCGTCGACGGCGTCCGCGTCGCCGACGGCCAGCGCGTCACGGTCCACGGCGTCGTAGTCGGGAGCCATGCCCCGAAGGCCGGCCTCGTTGTGGGCGACCTGCTGCCCGGTTGCGAACGCCCAGGCCTGGGGCACCGTCGCGGCGGCGTGCGTGTCGCCGTGGACGAGGGGGACGACCGTGGTGTCGGGGTAGTGCTCGTCGAGGTAGTCGGTGAACCGGTCGATGCGGCTGGTGACCTCGGCGGTCTTCTGGGAGAGGCCACCGCGGACGCCGAGGTCGACGCCGATGTGGTCCTCGACGCCGTACTCCGCCAGCCCGTGGCCGAGGAGGTCGTCGTAGTGCTGGCCGGTGTGGAGGATGAAGCAGGGTACGTCGAGTTCGTCGGCGGCAGTGACGACCGGGGCCTGCTTGTAGAAGTCGGGTTTCGTCGCCGTCACGACCGCGATGGCGAACTCGGCGTCGGCGAGGCGGGCGTCGAGTCGGTCCCCGTGGACCGTGTACGCTGAACTCATTGCGAGTTGCTCGTCGGTGGAGCACCGAGTAGCTGTTCTTTTCCACCGGGGAACCCGGCTAACCGGCCACCGGCACCGGGGGAACGCTTATCCCGGTTATGGTCGTCGGTCTACAACGAACTATGGCAGACGATACCGAGGACGGAGAGGTGGAACTGGAGGCCCGACTGGCGGAACAGGACACCTTCGAGCCCTCGGACGCGTTCGTCGAGCAGGCGAACGTGTCGGACGAGGGCATCTACGAGGAGTTCGAGGACCCGGAGGCGTGGGAGCGCGCCGCTGACCTGCTCGACTGGGACGAGGCGTACGACCAGGTGCTCGACGAGAGCGACGCACCGTTCTACGAGTGGTTCACCGACGGGAAGCTCAACGCCTCGTACAACTGCGTCGACCGCCACGTCGAGAACGGGCGCAAGAACCAGGCGGCCATCCGCTGGGAGGGCGAACTCGGCGAGACGAAGACGTACACCTACCTCGACCTCTACAACGACGTGAACGAGTTCGCGGCCGCACTGCGCGACCTCGGCGTCGGCGAGGACGACGTGGTCACCATGTACATGCCGATGGTGCCGGAGCTCCCCATCGCGATGCTGGCGTGTGCCCGCATCGGCGCGCCGCACTCGGTCGTGTTCGCCGGCTTCTCCGCGGACGCACTCGCCACGCGGATGAACGCCGCGGAGTCGGAGTACCTGGTGACCTGCGACGGCTACTACCGCCGCGGGGACGCGCTGAACCACAAGGAGAAGGCCGACGAGGGGCTCCGTGGCGTCGAGCACGACGTCGAGACGGTCGTCGTCGACCGCCTCGGCGACGAGCTGAAGGTCTTCCTCGGCGAGCACGCCCACGACTACGGCGAGCTGGTCGACGCCCACGCAGGCGAGCGGGTCGACCCCGTTCCACGTGACGCCGAGGACATGCTGTTCCTGATGTACACCTCCGGCACCACTGGCGAGCCGAAGGGCGTGAAACACACCACCGGCGGCTACCTGAGCTACGTCTCGTGGACCAGCCACGCGGTGCTCGACATCAAGCCGGAGGACACGTACTGGTGCTCGGCCGACATCGGCTGGATCACCGGGCACTCCTACATCGTCTACGGGCCGCTCGCGCTCGGGACGACGACGCTGATGTACGAGGGGACGCCGGACTACCCGGACCGCGACCGCATCTGGGAGATGGTGGACCGCTACCAGGTCGACCAGTTCTACACCGCGCCCACCGCGATCCGGGCGTTCATGAAGTGGGGCACGAAGTTCCCGGAGCGCCACGACTTATCGAGCCTGCGGCTGCTCGGCACGGTCGGCGAGCCGATCAACCCCCGGGCGTGGAAGTGGTACTACAAGCACATCGGCGACGAGGAGTGTCCCGTCGTCGACACCTGGTGGCAGACCGAGACCGGCGGCATGATGGTCACCACCCTGCCCGGGATCGGCGAGATGAAGCCCGGTTCCGCCGGGCCGCCGCTCCCGGGTATCTCCGCGGAGGTCGTCGACGTCTCCGGCGAGCCCGTCGGTGCGGGCGAGGCCGGCTACCTCACCGTGAACAGGCCGTGGCCCGGGATGCTCCGGACGCTGTACAACAACGACGAGCGGTTCGTCTCCGAGTACTGGAGCGAGTACTCCGACGAGGAGTCCAACCGCTGGGTGTACTTCCCGGAGGACGGTGCGAAGCTCGACGAGGACGGCTACATCACCGTGCTCGGGCGTGTCGACGACGTGCTCAACGTCTCCGGCCACCGGCTCGGGACGATGGAGATCGAGAGCGCCATCGTCGGCGTTCCCGGTGTCGCGGAGGCCGCCGTCGTCGGCGGCCACCACGACGTGAAGGGCGAGGCCGTCTACGCCTACGTCATCACCGAGGATGGCTACGACCCGAACGACGAACTCCGCGGGAAGATCATCGAGGGTGTCGAGGACGCCATCGGGCCCATCGCCCGCCCGGAAGCGGTCATCTTCACGCCCGAGCTGCCGAAGACCCGCTCGGGCAAGATAATGCGGCGGCTGCTCGAAGATATCGCGAACGGCGACGAGCTCGGGGATACGTCGACGTTGCGGAATCCGGATGTCGTCGAGGACATCGCGTCGCGCGTCGGCGGGGACTAGTTCTCCTAGACCGCTTCGTCGTCGAAGCGGGAGACGAACCGCACCGCGAGGAGGAGGAGGCCGAGACCGACGCCGACCATCACGATACCGTAGATGGCGAAGTTCAGCGGCGTCACCGCGAACTCGATGCCGGCGAAGCTCGCCTGCTGGATGTCCCGGCCGGACTCCACGGGCAGCAGCACGCCCACGGCCGCACCGAAGACTCCCGCGAGGGCGACGACGGCGAGGTAGATGCCGACGACGACGCGCCTGCCCCGGAGCCGGTCGCTGACGGTTGCTGTCACGTACGGGACTGGGGACCGGCCAACGATTAGCCTTTCCCTCTGTGCTCCATAGGGCTGGATATGAGCGAGAAGGAACTGATCGGTCTCGTCCTCGGCAGCATCGTCGTGCTCATGTTCGTCACCGGGTTCGTGCTCGTCCTGAGCTGACGCTCGACGTTCGGGAAGACGACGAAGGAGAGTCGAACCGCGTTACGCGTCTGCTTCTGTGTCCTGGGGCTCGCCGCCGTCAGTCAGTGCCGTGTCGAGGCGGTCGTCGAACCAGTCCCACTCGCGGGAGTCGACGCCGTCCTCCTCGAGGTTCCACGGGTCGGGACCGACGCGCGGGCCCTCCATGTAGGACTGGACCATGTTCCAGAGCCAGATGATCTGGGCGACCAGCAGGATGAACGCGCCGACGGTCGCGAGCACGTGCATCGTCTGGATGAGGTCGATGGGGCCGACCGTGATGAGGTCGTACGTCGCGTAGCGACGCGGCATGCCGGCGTAGCCCATCAGGATCATCGCGAAGAAGGTCAGGTTCGTCCCGACCATCGTGAGCCAGAAGTGGGCCTTGGCGAGCGTGACCTGGTACATCCGCCCGGTGACGAGCGGGAACCAGTAGTAGACGCCCGCGAACACCGCGAAGGCGATAGCGCCCATGATGACGTAGTGGAAGTGGCCGACGACGTAGTATGTGTCGTGGAGCAGGAAGTCGACGGGGATGGACGCCAGGAAGACGCCCGTGACGCCGCCGATGATGAAGTTGCCGACGAAGCCGATACAGAACAGCATCGGCGTCGTCAGGCGGATCTTCCCGTTCCACATCGTCGTGATCCAGTTGAACGTCTTCACCGCACTCGGGATGGCGATGGCCAGCGAGACCGCCATGAACGAGGCGCGGATGCGCGGGTCGATGCCCGTCGCGAACATGTGGTGCGCCCAGACACCGAATGAGAGCACACCGATGGCCAGCGTGGAGTAGACGACGAACTTGAAGCCGAACAGCTTCCGCCCGGAGAACCGGGGCAGCACGTAGCTGATGATACCCATCGGGGGCAGCACGAGGATGTACACCTCGGGGTGGCCGAAGAACCAGAACAAGTGCTGGTAGAGGATGGTGCCACCGCCGTCGGTGGTGAAGAACGTCGTCGCGAAGTTCCGGTCGAGCAGCAGCATGACCAGCGCGCTCCCCAGGAGCGGGAACGAGAACAGGATGAGCGCGGACTGGGTGAGGATGGTCCACGAGAAGATGTCGAGCTTGTCCCAGCCGACCTCGGGACCGCGCTCTGCGAAGATGGTCGCGATGAAGTTGATCGCACCCATCGTCGCCGAGACACCGGTGAGGTGCAGGCCGAGCAGCATCAGGTCCGTCCCGGCGTTGAGCTGGGCGATGCTCGACGCAGCGCCGCCCTGTGCGGTCTGGGAGACCGACTGCGGCGGGTACATCGTCCACGAGGCCATCGACGGCGCGACGCTGTCGACGAATGGAGCGATGAAGAAGCCGGCCCAGATGAGCACCGCGCCCGGCGGGAGCATCCAGAACGCGATGGCGTTGATGCGCGGGAACGCCATGTCGTCCGCGTCGATGAGGAGCGGGACGAGGTAGTTGGAGAAGGCGGCGAGGATGGGCGTCCCGAACAGGAACAGCATCGTGATGCCGTGACTCGTGAGAAGCCCGTTGTAGAGGTTCTGCCCGTTGCTGACGCCCATGGAGGACGCGAGCGCTTGCGTCACGTCGATGCCGGGCGTGATTAGCTCGGCCCGCATGATGATGACGGCGATGCCGCCCCACGCGAACGCGAGAATCGCGTAGACGCCGTAGAGGATGCCGATGTCCTTGTGGTCGACGGTGGTTAACCACCGGAATATCCCGGCTGGTTTCTCAGCGTGTCCGTACCCGCCCTCGCGGCTGACGATGCCGGAGCCGGCACCAGCCAGCGGCGTGTATGTGCGCCAGTCCGTGGCCCGTGCCAGAAACAGCACGACCCCGAACAGGAACACCGCCATGAGGGCTGTCAGCACTATCTGTCCGCTAATATCCATATGAGTCCCTCAGGATTACTCCCTAAAGAAACGTTCGGGATGGAGTTTATACAGTGGGCGTTCGGGTATGGGAATCACACGCACGAACGGTCACGAAAGGGCGAGACGAACGAACCGGGGGTCGACGACGACTACTCCTCGTCGACGGTCTCGGTCTTCACGTCGGCGTCGGCGTCAGGGTCGGCGGTGTCGGCCTCCGCGTCGGCTTCCTCGTCGACGGTCTCGGCCTCCGCTGCTGCCTCGGCCTCCGCGTCGGCTTCGGCCGCCTCGCGCGCCTCGGTCTCGTTCGCGTCGCCCTCGATGGCGACCGCGGAGAAGTACGTCAGGATCGCCAGCAGCCCGAAGGGAACGAGGATGAGCCCGATCTGGAGCAGCGAGTACGTCGAGTCCCAGCCGAAGGGGCCGTACACCATCGGCAGGAACAGCACGAAGAAGAACGCCATGATGAACAGCGGGATCATGTTCACCGTCAGGTCGAGGAACGTGTCCTTGTCGAATATCGTCCGGTCTTGCTCCATCGTTGCCGGAGGCTTCGGACGGGCGACCAAATAGGTTGTCGTTTCCCGACCGCGCGGGAGTAAGGCGTACGGTCCGCGGGCAGCCCGGGCGCGGTCAGCGGGCGCGGGCCGGCTGGATCTCGAGCCGGAGGCGACCGTAGAGCGCGAGGAGCAGCCCGAGGACGCCGGCGACGGCGATGGAGATGCCCCGGTAGGCGACGCCGTTCGGGACCGCGATGACGTCGCCGTTCTGCAAGATGCCGCCACCGTTGCCCGCGAACAGCGCGCCACCGACGGCGACGAAGACGAACGCGAGCCCGGCGAGGGTGGGCCACGGCTGGTCGACGTAGCCTGTCTCGGTGACGATGCCAGCGATGCCGCCCACGAACAGCAGGATGCCAAACACCGACAGGGGGAGCACGGCGAACAGCACCCCCACCTCCGAGATAGCCAGGCCGAACGCGATGAGCATCGGCCAGACGCTCGCCTTCGGACGGGGTGGTGTCGCGGCCTCCGATGACTCGTCTGCCATGTGCGCGGCTAGGGAATCGAGCTATAAACACGTCACGAAGCCTGCCCGTCCCGTCCGGGTGACGCCCGGAAACGGATGACTCGGGCGTCCCGGCCCGGTCGTGCGCGAGTTGACCCATTAACCACGACATATTAAACCGTGTGTGGACAATCTCTCCCTGATGACCGACGTACGAATCGCCGGTGTCGGGCTGACAAAGTTCGGTGCGTCACCGGAACGGACCGGTCGGGACCTCTTCGCGGAGGCCGGACTGGACGCGCTCGACGACGCCGGTGTCGACCAGGACGACGTCGAGGCGTTGTTCTACGGGAACTTCATGGGGGAGCTCGCCGAACACCAGGGTCACCAGGGGCCGCTGATGGCCGAGGCCGTCGGCGTCGACGCGCCCGCGACCCGGTACGAGGCGGCGTGTGCCTCCTCCGGGGTGGCGGTGGCCGAGGCGGTGAAGAACATCCGCAACGGCGAGCGAGATGTCGTGCTCGTCGGCGGCGCGGAACGGATGACCAACCTCGGGACCGCGGGCGCGACGGAGGCGCTCGCCATCGCGGCCGACGACCTCTGGGAGGTCAAGGCCGGGATGACGTTCCCCGGCGCGTACGCGCTGATGGCGAACGCGTACTTCAGCGAGTACGGCGGGGAGCGGGAGGACCTCGCAGCCATCGCGGTGAAGAACCACGAGAACGCCGTCCCGAACGAGAAGGCACAGTACCAGCGGGAGATATCGATCGAGGACGTCATCGAGGCGCCGATGGTCGCGGAACCACTCGGGCTGTACGACTCGTGTCCCATCTCGGACGGTGCGAGCGCGCTGGTGCTCACCTCCGAGGAGTTCGCCGAGGAACACGACCTCGATGCGCCGGTCTCCATCACCGGGACCGGACAGGGTGGTGACCTGATGGCGCTGCACGACCGCGACTTCCTCGCGCGCTCGCCCGCTGCGGACAAGGCGGCCGCAGAGGCGTATGCGGACGCCGGAATCTCGGCCGACGACGTCGACTTCGCGGAGGTGCACGACTGCTTCACCATCGCGGAGGTGCTCGCGATGGAGTCGCTCGGCCTGTTCGAGGTCGGCGAGGGCATCTCGGCGGCCCGCGACGGGAAGACGACCCGCGAGGGCGAGCTGCCGGTGAACCTCTCCGGCGGCCTGAAGGCGAAGGGCCATCCGGTCGGCGCGACCGGCGCGTCTCAGCTCGCGGAGATGGCCTCGCTGCTCCGGGGCGACCACCCCAACAGCGAGTACGTCGAGGGAGCGACGACCGGCGTCACCCACAACGCGGGTGGCACGGTCGCGAGTGCAGTGGTTCACGTGCTGGAGGTCGAACAATGAGCGACGACGAGACCTACGACGCAGGCTACGACGACTGGCTCGACGCGGTCGAAGACGGCGAGGCGTACTACCTCGAAGGCCCCGAGGGCGACGGCTGGCTGCCGCCGCGGCGGGTCGACCCCGCGACGGGTTCGCGCGAGCTGACCGAGAAGCAGCTGCCGGAGACGGGCGAGGTGGAGACGTTCACCGTCGTCCACGTACCGACGCCCGCCTTCGAACAGGACGCACCGTTCGCGACGGCCATCGCGCGGTTCGGGCCGGCGCGCATCACCGGTATCGTCGAGGCCGACCCCGGCGACGTCGAGGTCGGGATGACGGTCGCTGTCGGTGTGATGGAGACGGAGACGACGGGCGACCGCGCGGTCGTCTTCAGACCGCAGTAAGGGAGTTCAGTTCTCCGAGCCGGTGTCCTCGACGTCGATCTCGACGGCGTCGTTGTCGTGTTCGGCCTCGACGGAGACGTTCGGGTCGGGCTCGTGCCCCTCGGCTCGCTCGCGCTCGAGGCTCTGGCGGCGCTCCTCGGCGAACACCTCGCTGCTGATCTCGGGGAGGTCGTCCTCGATCGCCTCGACGAACTTGTCGGGGTGTTCGTCGTGGGGGAGCAGCCGGGCGTAGTCGATGACGACCAGCTTCGCGCCCGTCGAGTCGGCCAGCTTTCGACCCTCCGCGAGCGGGGTGGTGTCGCTCTCGCGGCCCCAGACGAGTGTCACGGGGATGTCGAGGCTCCCGAGCGTCGTCTCGAGGTCCGTGTCTGGGTCGAGGTAGCCGCTGATGAACGACGCCGGGGCGAAGCGGGCGCCCGCCTGGTGGGTTGTCTGCCACTGGTAGGACTGCTTCGAGCGGCTGTAGCCCGTCATGTCGTAGTAGCCGTGGTCGGCGCTGAAGTACTCGAGCGACGGGTTCGAGGCGATGCCGTTGAAGATGGCCTCGCCGAGCAGCGGCGAGCGGACGGCGCGCTTGAGCAGCGGCTTCCTCCCGCCGGGCATCGAGGAGTCGGTCGGGCAGACGAGCACGAGCCGGGAGACGTCGGTCCGGCTGGCGGCGGTGGCGGCGTACGCGCCCGACAGTGAGGCGGCGATGATCTCGGGGCTGTCGGTGACGTCGTCGACGAAGTCCGTGAGGAAGTCCTCGTACAGCGCGGCGGTGTAGTCGATGGGTGGCCGGTCGGAGCGGCCGAAGCCGGGGAGGTCCACGGCGACGACGTGGTACGCCTTCGAGAGCGGCTCGAAGATCTCGTGCCACTCCTGGCTGGAGCCGGCGGCGTTGACGCCGTGGACGAACAGCAGGTCCGGGGCCCCGGGGTCGCCGGCCTCCGTGTAGGCCACGTCCATCCCGCGCCAGCGGTAGGTCCGCTGCTCGCCCTCGAGTGCGGGCTCCAGTGGCTCGGCGCGTCGCGACAGTAGCTCGTTGGTCGCTGCCACGGCACCGACGGCGATGCCTGCCGACGCGAGCGCCCTCTTGAGGTTCATACGTGAACTTCGGCGCGCTGTAACTTAATCTTGCCGACAGTTGGAATTTTCCGGGCGGGTCGCGGGAAGCCGGAGGGTCTTACCCCGTGGGAGACGAAGCCGGTGACATGACGACGGTACTCGCTGCCGATGGCGTCCGAAAGACGTACGGGGGGACGACCGCGCTCGACGGCGTCTCGCTGTCGGTCGAGGCGGGCGAGGTGTTCGCGCTCATCGGCCCGAACGGCGCGGGGAAGACCACGCTCGTCCGCTCGCTGACCGGGACGGTCGAGCCGGACGAGGGGACGGTGGAGCTGCTCGGGACGGGTCCCCGAGACGCCGCCGAGTCACGTCTCGGTGTGCTCCCGCAGTCGTTCTCGCCGCCGGGGCGGCTCACCGCACGGGAGGTCGTCGCCTACTACGCCGGCCTGTACGACGACGCCCGCGACGTGGACGACGTGCTGGCGGAGGTCGGCATCACCGACGCCGCGGACACCTGGTACGAGAACTGCTCGGGCGGCCAGCAGCGCCGGGCCTGTCTCGGGGCGACGCTCGTCAACGACCCGGACGTGCTGTTCCTCGACGAGCCGACGACCGGCATCGACCCGGCCGGCCGCCGCACCCTCTGGGAGCGCATCGAGGAGCTCGCGGCGGGTGGGACCACGGTGTTCCTGACGACTCACGACATGGTCGAGGCAGAGCGTCTCGCCGACCGCGTGGGTCTGCTCGCCGACGGCGACCTCGTCGCGGTCGGTAGCCCGGGCGAACTCGTCCGCGAGCACGGGGGCGACCGGCGGCTCACCATCACGGTCGACGGGAGCCCGACCGCCGCGGCCGACGCGCTCGGACGTGAGACGCGTCTCGACGGCGACCACGTCGTCGCCGAGGGCGTCGAACCGGGTGAGATCGGCGGCATCGTCGACGCGCTCGACCGTGCCAGCGTCGACTACACCGAACTGGCGTGGGCGGAGCCGTCGCTGGAGGACGTGTATCTGGCACTCGCAGGGGAGCGGTTCGAGCCGAGACGCCGGGAACCGGTGGCGTCGGAGCCGACGACGGACGACTGAGACCGAACGGGAGGACGGGACGTGCCCTTAGCCCTCGACGCCGCCGAACGACAGCCCGTCCTCGATGTACCGCTGTGCGAGCAGGTAGACGAGCATGATCGGCAGCGCGAAGGTGAGCGCGAACGCCGAGAACTTAGGCCACGGCGTCGAGTACTCGCTGACGAGCAGGTACAGCCCCACCGGGAGCGTGTACTGGTCGGTCGTCAGCACGGTCTGGGCGACGACGAACTCCGTCCATCCCGCGAGGAAGGTGAAGATGAACACCGTCGCGAGCCCCGCCTTCGACAGCGGGAGGATGACCTCCCAGACGACCCTGAGCGTCGACGCGCCGTCGACGTAGGCGGCCTCCTCGTAGGACTTGGGGATGCCGTCCATGTACGTCTTCAGCAGCCACGTGTTGAACGGCACGGCGGTCGCGGCGTAGTAGAACGCCAGGGCGAACTTGTCCGCGGTCAGCCCGTACTGCACGAACAGCGCGTACAGCGCGATGAGGCTCGCGATGCCGATGCCGCCCCCGACCTGCGTGAACAGGACGTAGCCGTACAGCAGCTTCCCCCGGCCGATGAACTCCCGGCGCGACAGCGCGTAGGCGCCGGGGACGATCATACACATCGCGAGGACGACCGTCGGGACGGCCACGGTGACGCTGTTCCAGAGGTACTTCTGGAACCGGCTCGGATACTCGACGCCGTGGGCGCTGGCGTCGAGTACCACGAGCTTCGGCGTCTGCAGGAACACCTCGGAGCCGGTTCCGGGGATGGCGAGCGTGATGCGGTAGCTCGGCAGGATGAGGTCTCCGAGGACCCAGACGAACGTCTGGAACGTCGGGTCCGTCGGCAGCAGGTTGATGCCGGTCGTCGCGAAGAACGAGCCGGTCCCGCCCGAGAGCGCCAGCTTGAACACCCAGTAGATGGGGAACAGCAGCAGCGACACGACCAGCAGCGCGCCGACGGTCGAGACGGCTGACCACGCAACGTCGCGTGGCCGCACGTCGCCGGTGCGCAGGCCAGCGACCGTGTAGCGCAGCTCGTCGAAGGCGCGTTTGGGGGCGGTCATGACGGTCCGCACGTCGCCGCCGACGCTGCGAGCGACCGAGCGCAACAGGCTCATCGCTCGTCCACCCCCTCGGCGAGTTTGCCTTTCTTCACGTTCAACCACATGAACGCGCCGATGAACAGGAGCGTGAGCATCATGATGGACGCCGCACGCCCGTACGCCGGCGGCGTCTGGCCGAACGCCTCGGTGTAGCCGTAGTGGATGAGCAGCGAGTTCGCCGAACCAGGGCCGCCGTCGTTGAAGATGAACGGGATGAGGAACTGCTGGAACGACGCCGCGGAGGTGAGGATGCCGCCGAACATCACCGGCCGCCTGATCGCGGGCAGCGTGACGTGCCGGAACCGGTGGACGTAGCCCGCGCCGTCGACCTTCGCGGCGTCGTGGAGCTCCTCCGGCACGTCCTGCAGGGCGCTGACGGTGATGATGACGATGAACGGGTACGCGAGCCACACCTCCGTCACGTTGTACGTGAAGAAGGCGAGCCAGCGCTCGGTCATCCAGTTCGCCTTCTCCAGCCCGAGTTCGAGCAGGAGCTTGTTCGAGAGGCTGTAGCGTGCGTTGTCGAAGATCTTCGACCAGACCGTGATGGAGAACACGGCCGGCAGCCCCATCGGCAGGATGACCAGCGAACGCAGGAACCGCTGACCGCGCACGCGCTCACCGGTGAGGACGAGCGCGATGACGATACCGAACGCGAGCTTGAGCACGACGCTCGTCGCCACGAACAGCCAGGTCACGCCCATCGAGTTCCAGAAGCTCGGGTCCGCGAGGATGGAGACGTAGTTCTCCAGGCCGATGAACTGCTCGTTCCCGCTGTGGATGCTCGCCGGTGGTGCGTTCGTCGCCTTCGTAAAGGACAGGTACAGCAGGTACAGCACCGGGTAGAACATGAACGCCGAGAACAGGAACAGTCCGGGGAGCACCAGGAACAGCCCGACGTTGTCGCGAACCCAGGGGGTAACGCTGGACTCGCGTGCGCGCTGTGCGAGGCGGTTGGCGGTGGACATCGCGTATCAGCTGTTCCAGTTGTCGCGGACCTCGTCCGCGGCGGTCGAGAGCGCACCCGCGGGTTCGGCCTGGCCGTTGTAGACGCGGGTGATGGCGTCGCCGACGGGGCCCCAGACGCCCTGCATCTTCGGGTTCGTCGGCATCGCGTAGCCCTGCTGGACGGCCGCGGCGTAGCCGCCGACGGTGTCGGGCAGGTCGTCGCTGTCCGCCAGGTCACGGTGGACCGGGATGTACGAGTGCTCCTCGGCGAGCGTGCGGAGCACGTCGGTGTTCGTGGTGTACCACTCGGCGAACTCGCGGCTGGCGGTCGCGTCCGCGTCGGCGCCACTGCCCATCTTCTTCGAGAAGAAGAGGAGCTTCACACCCGTGTAGGGCGAGGGTTCGCTCCCGTCGGCGGCGGGCAGCGGTGCGACGCCCGTGTCGATGCCGGCGTCGGCCGCGCTGCCGAGGAACCACGGGCCGTTGATGGCGAACGGCGCGCGGCCCTGCTTGAACACGTCGGCCTGTGCGCCGTAGTCCGGCGAGTCCGGCATGTACGGCGCGAAGTTGTCCATGTAGTACTGGAGTCCCTCGACCGTCGCGTCGTTCTCCAGCCCGAGCTCGTCGTTCGCGTCGTCGTAGTAGAACCCACCGAACGCGTGGACCCACGCGCTGACGAAGTAGGGGTCGACGGGGTAGCTGAGCCCGTAGGTCCCCTCGCTGGGTGCGTGGTGCTCGTCCATGATGGACCGCATCTCGGAGACGGTCTCCGGCGGTTCGTCGACCATCTCGGTGTTGTAGACCAGCCCGACTGTCTCGGCCGCGTAGGGCAGGCCGACGGTCGCGCCGTCGAACTGCGCCGCCTGTGCGGCGACCTCGGTGAAGTACTCGGAGAGGTCGAGCCGGAGCGAGTCGCTCTCGTCGACGACCCAGCCGTTCTGGTAGTACTTCCCGGCCCAGTCGTGCGCGTGGTCGAACGAGTGCGGCCCCTGACCCGCCGGGATGGCGGTCTCGGTCCGCGTGCCGAGCTCGGCGACCTCGTCCGCGCTGACGGACTGGTCGTAGTCGTCGTTGAACCGGCTCACCTGGTCCTGCAGGCTACGACGCTCCGCCTCGCGGCGCGCGTGCCAGAGCGTGGCCGACCCGCCCGAGTTCTCGGGTTCGAGCATCGGGAGGCTCTCCTGCTCGTTCGAGCCGTCGCTGTCGTCGCTGTCACCCGAGGTGGTCGTCTCCGTCGACTCGTCCGGTTCCTCGGTGTTCGATTCGCCCGATTCCTGGACGCCCAGACATCCTGCAACGCTCCCGAGCGCCGCCGTGGCCGCCATCTTCGCAAGCAGCTTCCTCCTGTGCTGACTCATGTCTGAATCTATGATGAAATATGTGTTCGTGTATTTAGTTCTTCGGGTGTGACTGTGTATCACCCGTCCCCTCGGCCCCCTCACGGCCGCTGTCGACCACGGAGACGGTTCGCTGTCGCGCTGCGAACTCGCGGTCCGGCAGCGCCCCGTCGAGCGCCTCCTCGGGGGACCCGTCGGTGGCGGCGACGACCGTGACCGGGTTCCGGCCGTCGGCGAGCGACAACGGGACGGAGAACTCGCCGTCGGTCGGCTCCACGCGCCGGGTCCCGTCCGGCGTCCGCACGAGCACCAGCGCGGCGTCGGTCGTCCCCGACACCGTCACCTCGGACGCGTCGACGACGCTCCCCGGCCACGAGACCGAGAGCGTCGGCGGCTCGGGCGCGCCGCCGTCCGCGCTCTCCGTGCCGTCCGTGCCGTCGACGTACCGGTCCGCGACGAACGCCGGCGTCTCCACGGGCGCACCCGCGTCGATCGAGTGCGCGAGGCGGACGTACTGTGCCATGCTCCACGCCAGCGGCGTCGCGCTCGCGGTGCCCTCGCCGAACCCCCAGCCGAACGCCGTCGGTTCGGGCCGGTCCCACACCTGCTCGGGGATCATCCGGCCCTCGTTGGCGAAGTCGGCCATCGCACGCAGCAACGCGTCGGGCGCGAGGGGACCGGACTCCGTCCCGGCGAGCAGCTCGTACTCCGCGCGCTCCCCCGTCAGGAGCGGCCAGAGCCTGCCCTGGCCCTGGTGGGTGATGGACCAGGGCGCGCCCGCGCCGACACCGCTGTCCGGACCGAGCTCGCCGTAGCCGTCGCCGTTGTAGCGGTACCACGCTGGCCCGTTCGGCGTGTCCACGCGGATGGTGTCGTCGACGACCGCCAGCGAGTTCTCGACCACGGAGTCGTCGGGCGGCATCACCCCGAGACGCACCAGTTCGAGGAACCCCGCGTCGACGATGCCCCGCTCGTCGAACGTCGCGCCGCCGTTGGCGAGCGAGCGGACCGCGCCGTCGTCCGGGTCCGCATCGTCGGTCACGCGCAGGAAGTACGGCGTCGGCCCGAGGTCGTCGGTGCCCGTGCTCGTCGCGCACCACTCCGTCACCGAGCGGGCCCAGTGGTCCGCCAGGCCCAGGTAGACGAGTGCGTCCTCGTCCTGCCCGGTCGTCGCCGCGAGTCGGGCTGCGGAGACCAGCCCCGCGACCTCGGCCGCGATGGTGCTCGGGGAGTAGCCGTCCTCCTCCTCCCAGCGCTCCTGTTCGGTCCGCGGGCCGCCGTGGACGAGATATTCGGCCAGTGCGCGCACCGACTCGTAGTCGTAGCCGGCGTCGTCGAAACCGTAGCCGTGGCGCGCGTCGAGCTGGGCGGCCATCACGAGCGGGAAGGCGATCTCGTCGAGCTGCTCGCCGCCCCAGCGCGTGCGTCCGTCGAGGAACGTGTTCTGCGGGAGGAACCCCTCGCCGTCGTGCTGGTGGTCGAAGACGTACTCGAGGTGGTCGACCGCGCTCTCGACGTCGCCCATCGCGTCGAACGCGGTGAACACCTGGTAGAGGTCCCGGGCCCAGACGAAGTTGTAGCCGTGGTCGCTGGACTCGCGGGCGCTCACCGCCGAGCCCCAGGGGACGGACGGGCTGGCGATGCCCGCGCCGGCGAACGTCTTGTCCTCGACGGCCTTCAGCACCATCGCGGCAGCGCGGTACTGGTCGGCCAGGAAGCCGTCGTCGGCGACGGACGCGGGCAGTTCGACCGGCGCGAGGTACTCCCGCCACGAGTCGACGTAGCCCGCGTGGGCGGTCTCGTAGCCGTCGGCAAGCGCGTCGCGTGCGGTCCGGAGTGCCGCGTCGGCGTCGCCGTCGGTGGCGAACCCGAGCGCGACGGTCCGGGAGGCGGACTCGGCTCCGGACGCGAGCTGTCCGACCAGCGTGAGCACGCCCTCGGCGGCGGTCGCGTCGGCCGGGAGGGTACCCGTCTCGAAGAAGTGCTGCATCCCGGGCGCGGCGGACTCCGCGACGGCGATGTCGTCGAACCCGCGGTCGGCCGCGAGCGCGAGCGCGACGACGACCGGCTCGCCGTCCGCATCCTGCGTCACGATGCCGTCGGCACCGGTGTCGGCGGCCGTGAGCGCGTCGTCTGGAGCGTTGCTGTCACCGAGAGACCGACCTTCCCCCGTCGTGTGTTCGGCGCGCCCCGACGGCGTGGGTGTTGCGACGACGGAGCAGTCGAGCGGTGCGTCGGCCTCGAAGGTCACCTCCAGCAGGAGCGCGTCGCGGGCCGGGTCGGCGACGTGTTCGACGGTGAGCGTCCAGTCGTACTCGTCGGCCGTCTCCGTCACGGTCTGCCGGAACGTCAGTGCGTCCGACGCGGTCGGCTCGACGGTCCGTTCGAGCGAGTCGTCCTCACCGGGCGGCGAGTGGGTGCGGGCGACGTAGCCTTCGCCGTCGGTCACGTGGAAGCCGACGTGGCGGGCGTCGAGCGTGTCGATGCGGGGGAACCGGGGCTCGGTCAGCGCGCCGTCGGTGAGGGTGAACCAGACCCTCGACGGGTCGTCGACGTGGTGGTCGGCGACCGTGCCGACGCCCCGCTTCGCACCGGTCGTCCAGTGTGGGTCGGCACGCCGGGGCTCGGCTCCCTCGTCGGTCGTCACCGTCCCTCCGTCGGTCCGGGTCCGGGGTCCGTCCATCGTCTCCTGCGTTGACAGCCCCTCGCCACGGATATCGGTTCTGCCTCCGCAGCCCGCGAGTCCGGCGAGGCAGCCCGCCGTGAGCGCCGAGAGCAGCGTGCGCCGTTCGTGTCCACCAGCGGTCCGTCGAGTCATGCAGTGGTACGCAACCCCACGCTCGAAAAAGATTACGAAATAATCAATCATAGATTCACAGATTTGGGAAAGAGTTATGTGTTGGCACGCACCCACACAGTACAATGGCCAGTCTTCGCATCGACAACCTGCGCAAGGAGTACGACAAGGGCTCCATCGTCGCAGTGGACGGGCTCTCGCTGGACATCGCGGACGGCGAGTTCGTCACGGTCGTCGGTCCCTCGGGCTGTGGGAAGACGACGACGCTGCGGATGATCGCCGGGCTGGAACGCAGCACCTCCGGCAGCATCCACATCGGCGACGACGACGTGACCGACCAGTCCGCCCGCGAACGCGACGTGGCGATGGTGTTCCAGAACTACGCGCTCTACCCGCACAAGACCGTGGCCCAGAACATGGGCTTCGGCCTGCGGATGAGCACCGATCTCTCGAAGGAGGAGCGCGACGAGAAGGTCCGGTGGGCCGCCGAGATGATGGACATCGAGGAGCTGCTGGAGAAGAAGCCGGGCGAGCTCTCCGGCGGGCAGAAACAGCGCGTCGCACTCGGCCGTGCCATCGTGCGCGAGCCCGCCGTCTTCCTGTTCGACGAGCCGCTGTCGAACCTCGACGCGAAGCTGCGGACGACGATGCGCACCGAGATACAGCGCCTCCAGAACGAGCTGGACATCACCGCCGTCTACGTCACGCACGACCAGGAGGAGGCGATGACGATGGGCGACCGGATGGTCATCCTGCGCGACGGCCGGCTCCAGCAGGCCGGCGCACCGAAGCACGTCTACGAGAACCCGGCCAACCGGTTCGTCGGCGGCTTCGTCGGTTCGCCGAGCATGAACTTCGTCGACGTCACCGCGAGCACGACCGGCGGCACGACCACGCTCGCCAGCGACGACCTCACCTGTGAACTGTCCGGAGCAGTCGCGGACGACCTGCCGGCCGACGACGAGTTCGTCCTCGGCGTCCGGCCCGAAGACGTCGCACCGGCCAGCGGGGACACGGGCACGGGCCTCACCGCGACGGTCGAGGTCGTCGAACCCGTCGGCAGCGACAACTACATCTACCTCGACGTGGCCGACCAGTTCATCGCCCGTGTCGACTCGACGGTCGAACCGGCCCCCGGCGAGTCGATGGCCGTCGCCTTCGACGAGTCGGCACTCCACCTGTTCGACACCGACACCGGCGAGGCGGTCGCCGTCGGAGAACGCCGCGCCGAAGCACACACCGTCTAGAACAGCGTCGCCCCCTTCTGCGTTCCGACACCTGCCGTTTCCTGCCACTGCCGTCGACTCTCCCCGGGGTCAGTCGTCCTCGCCCACCGTTGCCGATGTCTGTGCCGTCCGCACGTCCTCCCGAGCGGCGGCAACGAGCCGGATGGCGTGCGGCCAGCCCAGCGGCGTCGCGCTGTCGGGGGTGCCGTCGTCGAACACCTGCTCTGGCAGGTACCCGCCAGCCGTGCAGAGGCTCCCGCCGGGTGAGAGCTCCGCGAGCAGCGCCGCCGAAAGGGTGGCGAACTGGTCGCCATCCCGCCGGCCCTGCGCGTCGAGCAGCCCTGCGAGTTCGGCCGCCGCATGGGCACCCCACGCCGTCGCGACGGTCCAGACCTTCGGGTCGTCCTGCTCGCGAGCGCGCCAGTCGTCACCCTCGTAGCGGACGAGCCCGTACACGTCGTCCGTCCGGCGGGCGAGCCCCGCGACGGCGTGTTCGGTGTGGCTGGCGAGCCGATCGAGCCGGTCGTCGGTGACCACGCCGAGCGCGGCGGCCGCCCGATGGGCCTCGACCAGCGCGAACGAACTGGAGTCGAACCGCGCGTCCAGGTCGCCGTCGACCAGTCGCAGGCCGTACGCCTCCCGCTCGCGGCTCCAGAGCGCGTCGAGTCCGTCGAACACCTCGCGGGTCCGCCGGTCCGCGTGGTCAGCGAGTTCGCCAACCGGGGCGCGGGCGACCGCCGCGTACGCCTGGAGGTACGTCGCGGCGGTGTGCGTGAACCGGCCGGTCATGTCCTCCCAGGCGTTCTGGCAGGCGACCGGCAGCCCGTCGTCGCCGAGCCAGTCGTCCAGTGCGTCGACGCCGGCGGCGAGCGCGTCGTCGAGTGCATCGATGGCGGGCGCGTCGGCCGTCGCGAGGTCGTCGGCGGCGAGCCGCCGGCGGTAGGCCGCGAGGAACGCGACGACGCTCGCGGTCTGGTCGGCCTGATAGTCGTCGCCGCCGCCCTCGAGGGTCGCGTTCGCCCACCCGGGCGCGAGCGACCCGTCCGACGGCCAGACGCGGTGCGGCCAGCTCCCGTCGTCGAGCTGCGTGTCGAGGTAGAAGCACGCGCTCCGGTGGTGTTCGGCGTCGAGTCCGAGGTCGAGTTCGGCGTCGGCGTCCAGCAGGTAGCGGGCGATCTCGGCGTCGTCGCGGAACCAGGTGTAGCCGTAGCCGCCGGAGTTGGCGTAGTTCGGGTCGAAGTCCGGCCCGGCGACGCGGCCGCCGCCCGGCGCGGTGAGCAGTCGGAGCGCCCGCAGGTCGGCGGCGACGGTTTCGGGTCCCCCCGTCACCGGCGGTTGAAGCTGCTCGCGGGCGACGGCGGCGAGCCCGTCGGGGTCGTGGTCCGTGGCGAGTCCGGTGACCCGCTCGATGGCCGTCTCGCGGTCGGTGTCCCCCTCGGTGAGCAGGCTCGCGACGGTCGCCGCGCCGTCCACCAGCGGGACGACGACGAGGACGTTCCCGCCGAGTTGTCCGGACTCGTACGGCTCGTCCTCGCCGATCTCGGGGCCGGGGGGCGGGCCCTCGGCGAGGAGCTCCTCGAAGTCCGCCGGGCGGCGGCCCTCGACTTGCTCGAAGCCGGTGTCGGCGGCGAGGAAGTCGTGCTCGGTGCGGTGGTAGGCCTCGACGACGTTCCGGTCGCGGTGGGCGAGCTGGCCCACCTGGGTCTCCCTGCAGTCGGGGACGAACGAGGCGTAGCAGACGAGCGCGTCCGCCGGGCCGTCGACGTCGACGTGCGTGACGTGCCCGGTGCCGGCGGTCAGGTCCCGCCGGTCGACGCGCACGTCGCCGTCGTCGAACGTCGTCTCGACCAGGGCCGTGTGGTCGTCGTAGCGCTGCTCGCGGGCGTCGAAGCCGTCCAGCCAGCGCGTCTCGCCGTCGACCCGGACGCCGAAACGCGCCCGGGCGAGCCCGCCAAGCGTCGAGAGCGGCGCGGAGAAGTCCGCGAGCCGGCCGTCGCGGCCGACGTAGACGAGCCGGCCGTCGACGCCGGAGAACCGGCCGTCCGTGGTCCGGAGTTCGCCGGGGAACCGGGTCGGGTGGTCCCGGGTCCGCCTGTAGTCGCGGATCGAGGCGCGGAGATTCATTGCTTCGTGGTTCCCGTCCCGAATCATAAATCTTGTTGTAATTGTATTTCATAGATTCAGTCCGGTGCGGCGGCGGCCCGTCACGCCACCACGGACGGCCGCCGTCACCACCGCGGGTCGACCGACGCGTGGGACAGCTCGGTCGAGCCGAACGTGGGTGACCGGGTCGATACTCTCGAAAGCGGTAAGGGCTGGAGTGCCGTGGTGTCGAGACACACCCGGGAGACACCATGGAGGACACCTCACTGACCGACCGGCTGGAGCGACTCGGCCTCTCCGAGAAGGAGATCGACACGTACCTCGCCATCCTGGACCACGGCGAGGCGAAGGCGAGCACCATCGCTGACGACGCGGGCGTCTCGAAGCGCTACGTCTACAGCGTCAGCGAGAAGCTCGCCGACCGGGGGTTCGTCGAGGTGAACGACCATGCGGTCCCGACGCTCATCCAGGCCCACCCGCCGGACGAGGTCGTCCAGCGCCTCACCGCGGAGCTGGAGTCGCTGGGACCGGACCTCTCGGCGCGCTGGAACCGCGTCACCGAGCAGGAGCGTGAGTTCGAGATCCTGAAGGCACGAGCGACGGTCATCAAGCGCCTCCGGCAGTTCCTCGCGACCGCCGAGGACGAGGTGACCCTCTCCATCCCCGCCAAGCTGCTCCCCGAGATCGAGGACGAGCTCCGCGAGACCGTCGAGCGCGACGTGCTCGTCTTCCTCATGCTCACCGGCGAGGAGTCCGCCAGCGCGAACCTGGACCGGGAGACACCCGTCGCGAGCGTCGTCCGCGTCTGGGCGGAGCGCGCCCCCGTGCTGTTCACCGTCGACACCCGGCTCGGGCTGTTCGCGCCCTACGAGCTCCTCGCGCGCTCGAACACCGGCACCCAGGCGGTGACCATCGCGCAGGAGCAGCTCGTCCCCATCCTCGTCGGCTCCTTCTTCGGCAACTACTGGCCGATGGCCGAGGAGGCCGTCGTCGCCTCCCCGCCGCCGCTCCCGCAGTCGTTCCAGAGCTTCCGGCACGCCGTCTTCGCCGCGACGCGCCACCGGAACCAGGGGACGGAGGTCGTCGCGACCGTCGAGGCCCGACCGGTCCACGACGGCAGCGAGTTCCGGAGCCTGACCGGCCGCGTCGTCGAGGTCCGCCAGTCGCTCGTCGACCCGGTCCGGAGCACCTTCGCCGTCGAGAACGCGCTCGTCCTCGACATCGACGGCGAGCGCGTCTCGGTGGGCGGTCCCGGCGCGTTCATCGAGGACTACGAGGCCCGGTCGGTGAGGCTCGACCCGCTGGAGTAGCGCTCCCGAATCCAGGTCGTGCCGAAACCGGTGGGCCTTAGCGCCCCCGGACCCGAGCCCCGCCCATGACGACGACGAGACGCGTCCGGTCCGAGTTCGTCGCAGCCTGGCACTCGTTCCTGCGCCGGCGGGTCGCCGTGTTCTTCACGTTCTTCTTCCCGGTGCTGCTCGTCGGCATCTTCGGCGCGCTGGTCCAGACGAACCCCACCGGTGGCGGCCTGTTCGCCGAGGACCCGGCGTACTACGTCCCCGGCTACCTCGCGACCGTGGTGCTCCAGACGCCCCTCTCGCGCATGGGCTCGGAGGTCGCCCGGCACCGCGAGGGCAGCCGCTTCGAGAAGCTCGCGACGACGCCGCTCTCGCGGGCCGAGTGGCTCCTCGCCCACACGCTCGTCAACACGGTCATCATCGCCATCGCCGGCTTCGCGCTGCTCGCGCTGACCGTCGTCCTGACCGGCGCGAGCATCACCTTCTCGCCGCTGCTCCTCCTGTACGTGCCGGTCGGCGTGGTCTGCTTCTGCGGCGTCGGCGCGCTGCTCGGCGCGCTCGCGGACTCCCAGGACGGGGCCATCACGGCCGCGAACGCTATCGGGCTCCCCCTGCTGTTCCTCTCGGAGACGTTCGTCCCGCCGTCGATGCTCCCGGACTGGTTCCACCCGCTCGTTGCACTCTCGCCGCTGACGTACTTCGCACACGGGCTCCGGCAGGCGATCTGGTCCGGTGCCGACCCGGGAACCGTCATCCTGGGGCTCGACGCCATCGAATCGCTGGCGCTGCTCGCGGTGCTCGCGGCCGTGTTCTTCGCGCTCGGCGCACGGGCGATTCCCGTGACGGACTGAGCTTCAGAGGAAATCGGAGAGCGTCTTCTCGCTGGACTCGCGCTTCTCGACGGCGAACTCCGACAGCTCGACGAACTCCAGCCCGTCGTCCCTGAGCGTTCGCCGCACCCGGTCGCTGGCGGACGGCGCGACGAGGATGCCCCGCACGTCCGGGTTCGACTCCCTGTAGAGCTCCATGTACCGCTTCAGCTGGTCGACGTTGTTCAGCGTCGCCTGCCGCCGTTTCACCTCGACGACCACCGGCCGACCCTCCGCGTCCTTCCCGTAGAAGTCGATGTAGCCGTAGACGCTCTCGCGCTCGTGCTCCACCACGCGAAAGCCCTCCTCGATGGCCGTCTCGGGGTTGCGCTCGATGTACTCGTGCATCTCCGCCTCGGTCCCACGCTCCTGGTACGTCGCCGGGTCGTCGGCGTCGAACCGCGTCAGCAGGTACGGCTCGTGGAGGTACACCCGCAGGTACTCGTTCGGGTTCGAGCGACGCGCGTACAGCAGCGGCGCGCCCTCGTCCTCCTCCACCTTGATTGTCGCGCCGGCGGGCATCCAGTTCACCGGCTGGTGCCCCGAGGGCCGGTGGACGAGGAGGGTGCCGTCGGGTTTGGCCACGACCAGCCGGTCGCCCGGCCCGAGGTAGCCCCCGCTGCGGCCGTCGTACTCCACCTCGCACTCCGCGAGACAGGTGACCATCGCGCCGTCGCGCTGGCCCGCCCTGACGACGCGTTCGATGGTCTCGGCGTCCGGTGAGTCGTGTCGTTCTGTCGGCACTGCCAGTCGGTACCGAGGTGGTCGTCAAAAGTCGGTCGGTCTCGGCGCTCAGACGAGCAGGCTCACGAGTCGCATCTCGGCGCTGTAGATGTGGTTCAGCATGACGTAGGTGACGACGCCGAGGGTGAGCGAGAGGATCCACGAGCCGGCGGCGATGCGGCCGATGCGCTTGTGCGCGGTGTCCCGGAGCTCCGCCGGCGAGTGCGTGAGCCCGAGCAGCAGCGCGTACAGCACGACCGGCACCGAGACCACGGAGAGCACGATGTGGATGGCGAGCATGAGCAGGTACGCACCGTAGACGAGGTCCGGTGCGCCGACGATGGCCTTCTCGCCGCCGCCGCCGACCTTCGTGAGGTAGAGCACGAGGAAGACGAGGATGAGGCTGAACGAGGTCAGCATGGCGGCCCGGTGCTTCCTGACGTCGCCGTTGCGAATCCAGTACCAGCCGAGCGCGAGCGACACCGTCGCAATCGTGTTGACGACCGCGATGGCGTGCGAGAGCAGGTCCGTCGTTTCCCTGCCGATCTCCGGGTAGATGGGAAAGAGCCCGGCGAACGTGCCGAGGACGAGCGCGTAGCCGAGCGCCGAGAGGACGACCGTCGTCGTCAGCACGTTCTCCCGGACCAGCCCGCGTGCGTTCGAGGTAGCCATTGTCGGGGGTTAGGAGCGGGGTTTCATCGGCCTTGCGCTTCCGGCGGGCCGTCCGAACTGCCACTCTCGTTGATTTACTACAGATTTAGTTGAAAAACGGGCGCTGGCGGCGGCGTGAGTTCCGTTAAAGTAAAACGCGGGCGTGGGGAACGTGGATGTATGAGTACCGACCAGTCGCAGCGGTCGATTCGGTGTCTCGTGGCCAAGGTCGGGCTGGACGGCCACGACCGCGGCGCACACGTCATCGCGCGGGCGTTCCGCGACGCCGGCTTCGAGGTCATCTACTCCGGGCTGCACAAGGCTCCCGACGAGATCGTCCAGGCGGCGGTCCAGGAGGACGTGAACGTGCTCGGCATCTCCATCCTCTCCGGTGCCCACAACACGCTCGTCCCGAAGATCGTCGCCGGCCTGAAGGAGTACGACGCGTTCGACGACACGCTCATCCTCGTCGGCGGGGTCATCCCCGACGACGACAAGGCCGAACTGAAGGAGCTCGGCGTCTCCGAGGTGTTCGGCCCCGGCACGCCGATGGAGGAGACGGTCGAGTACGTCCGCGAGAACGCGCCGGAACGATGAGCGAGTCGGCGGGACTGCTCGAGGACCTGCTCGCCGGCAAGCACCGCGCGCTCGCCCGTGTCATCACGAAGATAGAGAACCACGACCCGGGCTACCGCGAGCTCGTCTCCGGCCTCTACGAACACACCGGGCACGCCGAAGTCATCGGCATCACGGGCAGCCCCGGCGCGGGGAAGTCCACGCTGGTCGACAAGCTCGCAGAGCACTACCGCGAGCAGGGCGAGACCGTCGGCGTCGTCGCCATCGACCCCTCCTCGCCGTACACCGGCGGTGCGGTGCTGGGCGACCGCATCCGGATGGCGTCGAACGTCGGCGACATGGACGTGTTCTTCCGGTCGATGTCCGCCCGGGGCAACCTCGGCGGGCTCTCCACCGCGACGGCTGACGCCGTGAAGGCGATGGACGCCTTCGGCAAGGACAAGGTCATCATCGAGACGGTCGGCGCGGGCCAGAACGAGATCGACATCGTCGGCGCGGCGGACACGGTCTGCGTGCTCGTCCCACCCGGCGCGGGCGACAACGTCCAGATGCTCAAGGCTGGTATCCTCGAGATCGCGGACGTGTTCGTCGTGAACAAGGCCGACATGGACGGGGCGGACCGGACGGTGCAGGAGCTGACCGAGATGGTCCACCTCGGCCAGGGCTCGACGACGGTCGACGCGGGCCACCACGGCTTCGACGAGGTCGAGATGGACCTCGACATGCCCACCGACACCGACCCGTGGAAACCACCTATCGTGGAGACCATCGCCATCGACGGCGAGGGCGTCGTCGACCTCGTCGAGACGTTCGCCGAGCACCGGCAGTTCCTCGAGGACTCGGGCGAGCTCACCCGCCGCCGTCGCCAGCGCGTCGCCGAGGAGATACGGACGCTCCTGCGCGACGACGCGGCCGGGCTCGTCGCGGCCGAACTCGAGGACCACGGCGGCGTCGGCGCGTTCCTCGACGACGTGATGGCCGGCGACACCGACCCGTACACCATCGCCGACGACGTGATGGGGCCGATCCGCGACTGCGTCGAGGAGCAGTAGCCGTTCGCTCCGTTTCCCACTTCGCTGGACGAACCGTGACGCCTATGCGTGGGTCCTCCCTACCCGCGCGTATGGACCGCCGGACACTCCTCGCGTCGGTCGGCACCGCCACCGCAGTCGGGCTCTCGGGCTGTCTCGCTCTCTCCTCGACGAGCCGGACGAACTGCGGCGAGGCCTGCGACATCGGCATGTCGGCGAGCGCCTTCCGCCCGGGCGAACTCGAGGTATCGGTCGGCGACACCGTCGTCTGGAAGAACACCTCCAGCAAGGCCCACACTGTGACTGCCTACGAGGGGGCCATCCCCGAGGACGCCGCCTTCTTCGCCTCGGGCGGGTTCGACGGCGAGCAGGCCGCACGCGACGCCTGGTTCGACAGCCGCGGCGGCGCCATCCCCGTCGGGGAGACGTTCGAACACACGTTCGAGGTGCCCGGCGAGCACAACTACGTCTGTATCCCTCACGAACGCGGCGGCATGACCGGAAAAATCGTCGTGACGGAGTAGTCCGTCGAACGCTTACTCTTCGTCGTCCTCGTCGGCTGCGACGTCGACGTCCTCCTCGTCGACGTCGACTGCGGCCTCCTCCTCCGCGGCGACCTCTTCGGGACGGGCCTCGAGGGTCGCCTTCTTGATCTCGACGCGGCGCAGCGGGTAGATGGTCTTCGCCTCGCCGTAGATGGCCGAGGAGAGACGCCCCTCGACGACGGAGTCGACGAGCTCCGCGAAGGTGCGCTCCGCGGCGGCCTCCTCGACGATGTCGATCATCGTCTCGCGGATGGCGCGCTCCTGGCTGTGGTCCGCCTTCTTCGTCGTGAACGCGACGGGCTGGATCTGGACGCGGTAGTCGTCCGTGGTCAGCACGGTCACGTACGCGTCGATCTTCGACGCGCCGCGGCGGACCAGGCTGCGCAGGTAGTCACGCGTGAGCTCCTGCTTCACGAACTCGGTGTACGCGGCATCGGAGCCGACGTCGGTGATCTTGAAGGTCAGCTTGGTGTTGTTCTCGCTGGCGTTGTCGGTCAGGTCGCCCAGCGTGGTTTCGATGGTGCGGTCGAGCACCTTCTCCGGTTCGTCTGCGGGTGTGCTACCGAGCTCGGCCCGGTCGAACTGCTCCGGGGCGTGCACGGTGTACCACCGCTTCTCTTGCTTCTTGCGGGAAACGGATCGTTCGCTCATGGTTTGGATTTGTTGTGTCGGTATGCGTGCTGTACCACTCTGTCCGCGACGTCGACGTTCACGACGTAGTCGTCGACGGTCGACTGGAGTCCACCGGTCGTCTCGCGCTCGATGTGCGTGACGACCGTGTCTCCCTCGACCTCGCTCTGCATCTCGTCGGTGTTGTCCGGGCGGAGCGCTGCCGCGATCAGCTGCGGGCGCTCGTGTTCTGTCCGGACCGTCGCTCGTCTCATAGTGCCTCCCTGAACGCGTGGATGAACTCCTTCGTCTCGCACTCGTAGGTCGCGTACCCCGTCGTGGCGGTGCCGTCGTAGCTGCCGCCGGTCTGCGTGACCGTCCGGGCCATCGCGCCGGCGATACCACGGTCGTCGACCGCTGCTGCGGCGGCGTCGTCGTCCGCGAGCGCCAGCGCGACCGGCTCCGGCGACCGGAAGTCCCGGAGCAGCCGCGCCACCACCGGCGCGGGCGCGTCGTCGTCGACGCGGGCGACGAACAGGCCGTCGTACCGGCCGGTCGTCGCCGTCGCCAGCGCCTCGTGGGCCCGGGTGGCGGTGTCCCGCCACGCCCTGACGGCCGCGTCGGCCACGTCGTGCCCGAGCGCCAGCGCGATGCCGGTCCCGGGCGCGCTCGCGGCCGTACACGAGAGTACGTCGGCGAACCCGCCGACCGACGCGGTCGGCGAATCCGGCGTCGCGTACGGTCGCAGGCCGCGCTCGACGGCGGTGCCGGCGCGGTCGGTCACGTCGGCGTCGGTGACGGTCTCGACCGCGGCCAGCGATGCGAACCGCCGGCGGGCCGACTCGTCGGCGTCCGGCCCGAGTTCGGCGGCCACGTCCGTCAGCGTCGACTGCGCGTCGACACCGGCCGAGAACGGGCCGTGCAGCCACGTCGAGTGGGCCACGTCGGCGGGTTCCTCGGTCGGCAGGACGGCGCCGGGACGGCGGACCACGCGGCCCGTCGTCTCCGCCGCATCGAGCAGGCGTTCGGTCGCGCCCGTGCCCGGTGCCGCACCCGCCGCGACCGCGCCGGCCAGCGCCAGCACGGCGTCGGGTGCGCCCCCGAGGTCGTTCGCCAGCCGCCAGGCAGCCACGCTCGCCGGCTCGTCGGCCGGGTCGAGGTGGACGGCATCGGCGTCGGAGTCGCCCACGACGAGCGTCCGTCCGTCGCGGTCGTCGACAGCCCCCGCGCGCTCGGTGCGCTCGGCGACGGTGCGCCCGACGCTCACCTGGAACGGGATTCCATCGTCCGCCAGTGCGCGTGCGACCAGCCCCGCCGCTGCGAGACTGTCGCCGTCGGCACGGGGGACGAGGTGGACGAACGGGGCGCTCGCGAGGTCGGCGGCGACGTCGCTCGCCGACTGCGTGCCCCCGTCCGTGATGCGACCCGTGTGCGACATTCAGTTACTCGAGGAGTTCGACGGCCACGTCGTAGGAGTACGTGAAGTCCTCGTCGAGCTCGTCGCCACGGTAGTAGGACACCAGGCGACGGACCTTCGACTCGGTGTTCTGCAGGGCGCGCTTGTTCTGATGGTCGAGCGGGTGCTCCTCCATGTGCTCGCGGAGGCGCACGGCGCGCTCCATCAGGTTGGCCAGGTCCTCGGGCAGGTCCGAGCCAGCGTCGTGCTCGTCGAGGATCTCGGTGACCTTCTTGCCCGTGGCCAGCTTCACGTCCGGGACCGGCGTGCCCGTGACACCTTCGTCACGCAGCTTCATGCCGATCTGGGACGGCTCGTAGTCCTGCTCTGCCAGTTCGACGACGCGGGATTCGATCTCCTCTGCGTCGACGTCGCTCCACTCCGGCGGCTCGTCCGCCACGGGTCTGTCCGAACCGGACTGCCCACGACGGCGTGTATGCATTCGTGCCATAGTCTGAGGATAGGAACAACAGACCGCGCGAGACGAATCCGGTCGCCTGTCTGTCGGCACTGGCGACCGGGAGCACCTCCGCAATCCCAAGCCATCGAAGCCGATGGCGAGTCAGATTTGCGGCCGTGCTGTTCCCGAACACTGGTTTCGGCGTCGCGAGTAAAAGGATTGCTACTCGCGTTTGTGTGCGAGACCGCCACTCCCTCGCCGGAGTTTCGAGGGGTTTATCAATACCTCCCGGTCTACGTTGTACTGCCTTCGAGGGCTTGTAGATCAGCGGTAGATCACTCCCTTGGCATGGGAGAGGCCCCGGGTTCAAATCCCGGCAAGTCCACTCACTCCTTCCGTCGCTTCACCCCGTCACGGGTTCGTTTCCTCGCCGTCACTCCCTCGAGGAGCGCACCGACCCCCTGATCCTCTCGGGGCTGTACTGACATCACGGCGCTCCACGATACGTATCGGCACCGACCCGCCAGAGCGTCGCGACGATGACAGACAGCAGGGAGGCGTATCCCAGGAAGAGCAACACCATGAGCGGGATGCAGGCGAAGGTTCGGCAGGACGTAGACTGCCAGCAGGAGCACGAAGACGGCCCCCACCTCGCGACCGAGGAGGGTCCAGGACCGGTCGCCCATGAGTGATGGCGCTTCGCCAGCGAGTGACGTGCTTTCCGCTGCGGGCCAACGTCACACAGTCGAAAAGTATACTCGGCCCCGACACACCATTCGAACTATGGGCGGGAACACGGACCGAATCGCACTGGACCTCCACGTTCACAGCGACGCGTCCTACGACGGTCACGAACCCGTCGAACTCGTTCTCGAACACGCGGCCGACATCGGCCTCGACGGGGTGGTCATCACGGACCACGACCGCATCGAGGCGTCACGCAAAGCCGCGGAACTCGCCCAGGAGTTCGGGCTGGTCGGCATCCCCGGCGTCGAGGTGTCCACCGAGCACGGCCACCTCCTCGCCATCGGTGTCGAGGAACGCCCGCCGGCGGGGAAACCTTTCGACGAGACCGTCGAGCGTACGCGTGAGCTCGGCGGGGCTGCCGTCGTCCCGCACCCGTTCCAGCGCACCCGCCACGGCGTCCGGAAACGGAACGTGACCGACTGCGACGCCATCGAGACGTACAACTCGATGCTGTTCACCGGCTACCAGAACCGCCGTGCGAGACGGTTCGCCCGGGCACGTGACTACGCCGAGGTCGGTGGGAGCGACGCACACCACCTGATGAACGTCGGGCGCGCGGTGACGGTCATCGACCTCGACGACCCCGTCGACCGTGTCAGCGACGTCGCCGTCGCTCAGGTCGTCGACGCGCTCCGGACGGGCCGGACCCGCGTCCACGGGATGCGGACGCCCGTCCACCGGAGCACCATCCAGTACGGCGTCGGTGCCAGCCGAAAGGTGACCTATCTGGTCACGTCCCGGCTCCCCTACGTCCGACCGCGTCCCCGCGCTGTCGCCGAGTTCATGACCGACAACTGAGCCCGCCCGGTGCCTCACTCGACCCCAGCCGTCTCCACCTCGCCATCCCTCCCACTTCGGTAGCGATTGCTAGTCTTTATAATTGATGGCGAGTAAATTTTAACCCGAGAAATGAGAATTTATGCTGTCGCCCTGCTGCTCCTGACGCAGGCCGTCCTCCCCGGTGCGGTCGCCGCTGCGGACGACGAACAGACTCGGGCTCTCACGACGCCGAACGAACCGCCGCTGGCCGAGGCGGGACTGGATCAGCGCGTCCCGCACGGTCGAACGGTCCTCCTCGACGGCCGCGGGTCGCGAGACCCCGACGGAAACATCACCGGCTTCGAGTGGACGGTCACCAGGCCTGATGGCTCGCTGGTCACACCGGACTGCCCGACGTGTCCACGTACCACGTTCACTCCGAACGAGACGGGCACGTACCAGGTCGAACTGACCGTCAGCGACGACGACGGAGCCAGCACCTCGGACTCGCTATTCGTCGAAGTGACGGTCGGGAACGGGCCGACTGTCTCGCTCTCCGGGCCAACGACCACCACGGCCGGAGCCACGACCGAGTTCGTCGCCGACGCCCAGGCAGGGAGTGCCGAACTCGACCGCATCGAGTGGCGCGTCGACGGCACCGTCGTCGCCACGCGGGACCTCGACGGCGCTACCGAGAATGCGACCCTGGAAGGAACCTTCCCTAGCTCTGGAGCCTACACCGTCTCCGCACGCGTGTTCGACGCCTCCAACCGGTCGGATTCGGACACACGACCGATCTCGGTCACCGGAACCGCACCGCCGGGTAACGGAACCACTCCGAACGGCAGTGTGCCTGTCCTCCCCGGTCCAGGCAATCCCGGTGGTCCCAGTAGTCCCGGTGGTCCTGGGGCCCCCGGCGCCCCTGGAAACGGTGGCGGTAATGCCAGCACCCTCGCGGAACAGTACGACCCCGTCGTCCGCGGCCCCCAGGTCGTGACTGGCTCACGACCTCTCAGTGCATCCTACCGTCTTGGCAACTCCCCGTCAGCTGCGGCGCTCCAGCAGGTCGTCTGGTTCCGCGGCTCCGGGCGGTTCGACTCGGGTGACTCCACCCGCGTCGACTGGTCACCCGGCGACCATCGGCTGTTCGCCCTCGTCGACTACACCGACGGTTCGACCGACGTGGTGTCCTTCCCGAACGGTCGGACCACCGTCGTAGCCGACCCACAGCCCTCGCTCGCACTCTCCGAACTCGACGCTGACGGCCGTGTTAGCGGGAGTTTCACCGCCGGCGACAACTACGGTAACCTCGTCGACGTCGTCGTGGAGATCGACGGACAGACCGTTTACGAACGTCACGCCAGCCGTGCTGGGAGCCGCCCCACGCTTGGTTCCCGTGTCGAGTCCGAATTCGCGCTCGCCGATGTCGAGCCGAACTCCACGCACGAGGTCGTCGTTCGGGCGACCGACGGCCGTGGACAGACTGCGACGCTTCGGCGCGACGCAGCGTCGTCTGGCGAGATCGAGGTCGTCCGCGCCGAGTTCGTGAATACCCCCGTGGACTCGTACCACGAGCGACTCGATCCTGACCGGTATACGGCGCATCACGTGATTGAAGTGCGGTTGAATGGTAACTCGCCAGATGATTTACAAACGTATTATTCTGGTACCACAGGTGTAGATATGATTTCTAATGACAGTTCGAATAGGGAGTTGATTCAGAGAAGCGGTGAAGACGTACTCGTTATTCATTCATTCTGGACGTCAGAGACACCAAGAGATTATACCATCACTTATCTAATAGAAAATGATAGTCCGAGTTCAGAGTCATTAGTCGGTAATTCACAATTCACAGTAGAGCCTAGTGACCCTGTTCTAGTACTTACGACCCTTACTGACGGAACAGAGCCAGAGGTTAATGACTGGGGTGTCGTGGTCGATGCAACTCAGTCATTCGATCCAGATCATACAAGACTCCGATTCGATTGGAGTGGAGGGGCGAATCCCACTCCAGGAAATCCTATGATTGGCGAGTTTGACAGGATGGGAATGGGTGAACTAGAGGTCCGCGATGGAAACGATGGCTTCAGTGCCCAACGGTGTTGTTTCATGCAATTCTTTGTTCCCCAAATCGAGTCCGTTGAGCAGTTAAACGAAGGGCCGTTCAATGCCACAGATATCGTTCAATTCGAGATCTCATCGGATAATTGGGGATTCACCAAGAGCTCCGGTGGATACTACGATGTAGATCTCTCTTATGAGTCTGAATCTAGGTATGTTACCGTTCTATCGAATGACGAGACCCCATTAGAGTACAGGACGGAAGAACAAGGAGACGAACAACGGCAATATTCCCAGCGAACTATCGTTGAAGTACAAGCCGCTGCACTTAGTGAGGATACTGTTCAGCCCACGGTCGCACTGTACAATGATGCGCACCCAGACCGGGTGCGAACCAACGTCACGCTCCCGACGGTGGAAGTTCGGAACCAGACGACTACTGAACAGTTCAGGGACAACATCACGGTTGAGAGTCTCGCATACGAGGTCAGACGCGAGAACGGGACGAAACATCAGGTCGTAACCGATCAAAGTGAATTACAGGTGTATATCAGGGAAGGATATCAGATCGTCAGCGAGACTAGACGGACCACTGGTGTCTTGTTAGAGCGGCGTATAGAACGCGAGGAAGAACACACGTCAAGGATTTCGTTCGGCACAGAGGAAGACCGGGCGGAGTACCTTCGGGAGAACGCCAATGCCCGTTCTGCTGGTTCACGTGCTGTGACACAAACCCAAACGGAGTACGTTTGGCGAGATAGTCGAGGTGGCCCCGGAACGTACACGGATCAGACGAGGATGCGTACGATTCCAGCTCAGACACGTACCCTTACCCAGTACGAAACCGAGGTCAGGCACACCCAGACGGAAACCGAAATGGTTCGTACACCGTACGAACACACCGTCCGACGGACTTCGGAGCGACCCGTCACTCGGTGTAACCAGATGGTAGGCTGTTATGAGGTAACGGTTACTGAGACTGTTACCGATACCGTCACCGACTATCGGATGGTTCCAACGCCCGTCGAGGAAACATGGTGGACTACGTCGACCTATTGGAGCACGGTTCCTCAATCGCCAGGAGACTCGCCAACCGGCCGAACGAAGCAGGTCGTAGTGAGTGAATCCCGACAGGTACAGGAGTATAGATTTGCGGTCGAGAGTCAGGGGCAGGTAACTAGAGAAACGTTCTTCGCGACCCAGACACAGTCTGAGACGGTCGAAGAGTGGGAGACGTACCAAACAGTGCAAAACGAGGTCATTGCACAGAAATTTGCTAAGCGGGACGACATCCGTGTGGGTAATGTGGAGCAAGAACTAACTTGGACAGTTGCAACGCGTGGTGAGACGACGGAAGTTGTCTCCGAATACGAGGATCCCACGAACGTTGTTGAGACGATTGCCATCGTAACTGGCGAGGTGAGGGAGAGAGAATTTAACCCAATCACTGCCGAGACTGAGGTAGTGACAGTTGACACGTTCAGGGAAGAGGTTATTCGGGATGGGGTTGTGTCTACATACTACCTAATCCGGTCGGTTAGTAGTCAAGAATCGAACTGCTTGACGGGTGACTATTGTGAAGACTAAAATCACTGTGGCGTTGTTCGTAGTATTACTAAGCTTCCAGTCGTCGATATGGGTCGCATCAGTCACTAGTGCCGAAGAAATTGATTTGGCCCCTGAATCAGAACGAACTATTGAGTCATTTAAGGGAGTCATATATAATATTGAGTTTGATTCCGAGAAAAGGGTAATCAATGTGTCAGCCTACAATCCAAGACAAGAAGCAGTAAACTCATGGCTTGATATCGAAGTTGATAGAAGTATTATAAGAAATGGCGGGCTGAATCTATCCGCGGGAGAGACACAGCATTTCTCGTATAATATTAACGGGTCAATTGCTGCGGATCGTGAGAGCCACCACATCTTGGTTGGGACAATTGGCAACTCAACAAGGTATAATTTCAATTTGGCTATAAACTCGTCGTCCCCGAACGGTGTCCCACTCCCGGAAATAGAGAACGTCGAAGTAGTCCAGACTACGATTGACGGCGAGGAGACAACCGCAGCGAGAGTTACGGTCAGGAACGAGGCGAACGTGCAGTACAACCCAAAAATACGAGTCACGTCGCTCCAGACGCATTCGGAATCGCACATCGTCGGGATCCCAGACGAAGAGAACCGCCGCACCATCGTCATCCCACTGAACGAAGAGCCCGAGATGATCGTCGCCGGCGAGGTCAGACTGTTCACGGGTTGGATCCACAACGAGTCCAGAATCTCTGACCAGGTCGAGTTCGAGGGGACGGTGGACGGTGAGACGGAGGTGTGGGACCGCGAGTTCGAGCCGATCCAGATCGACTACGCGAACCGGGACGTCGACGAGTACCAGTACCGGAACGCGACGGTCAAGGCGAAGAACGACGAGATCTGGCGCGAGCGGCTGAAGCCCGTCGCGGTGGTCGCGGGCGTGATGCTGGTCGGTATCCTGCTCGTGGTGTCGGTGCTCTCGCGGCGTCGGTAGTCAGAGCTGTTCGCGGACGAGTCGGGCGATCTCGTCGACGTCGTACTCGTCGTCTGCTTTGTCGAAGACCGTCTCGTTGTCGACGTTGACGGTGAAGACGCCGTGGTCACCCGTTCGGAGGGTGACGCTGTCGATCTGTTCGCCGAAGTTCGAGAGGAGGACGTGCTGGACGTCTTCGGCGCGGTTGAGGTAGCCACACGGGACGCAGTACTCGATTTCGATGTCGGTCATGGGCGGGGGTTCGGGCCGCCGGTGGAAAAGCAACGGGGTCGAGCCGGAGCGGGTCCTCAGTCGGAGTTGTAGGTTGCCGCCAGTGCGTCGAGTGCCTCGTGGTGCTCGGTGGTGTGGGGGGCGGTGAGGGGGGAGACGCTGACGTGGCCGTCGACGATGGCGCGACGGTCGGTTCCTTCGGGGTCGGGGACGTCACCGGCTGCCATGCGTTCCCAGACGCGGTCGTGGAGGGAGGCGATGCCGTCGTCGACGGTGGCGTCCATGTCGTACATGTGCGACGGGCGGGTGATCTCGATGTCACCGGTGCAGTAGTCGGGGACGGGTGCGTTGAGGTTGAGGTAGTCGGCGTGGTCGAACACGCCGGCTCCGAGGGCGTGCTTCACGAGGTAGGTGGTGGCACGGGTCGCCTCGCGGTACTTCGATTCGGGGACGTCGACGTCGGTCCACTCCCGGTCGTCGTTGGGGTCGAGTGGGACGTACAGAGACGCTGCGATGGCGGGAACGCCGAAGAACGCGGCCTCGACGGCGGCGCTGACGGTGCCGGAGCGGCCGAGGACGTAGTGGCCGAGGTTGGCCCCCTTGTTGCAGCCGGAGACGACGAGGTCGGGGTTCGGGCAGATGGCCTGGAGGCCGGCGACGACGCAGTCCGCGGGGGTGCCCTCGATAGCGTAGCCGAGCTCGTGCTCGGCGATGTCGACCCGGCTGGAGATCGCACGACCGACGGCGCTCTGGTCGGTCGCGGGTGCGACGGCGGTGACGTCACCGAGGTCCGAGAGCGAGTCGTAGAGGGCTCTGAACCCCGGACTCTCGATGCCGTCGTCGTTGGTGAGGAGGATCTCGAGGTCGTCGTCCATGCCGGGTGGCTCGGAGTGGGTGGGCAAAAGGGCACCGTTCGGGGACTCCGAAGGCGTCAGGAGCGGTGTGGGTGTCGGTCAGTCGGCGTCCGTCGGCTGCAGTCCGCCGGTATCGGGCGCACGCTCTTCCGGCGTGAGGTAGCACTGCGGGTCGGGTGCGAACGGGTCGTCGTGGACCGCGAGCGACCGGAGCGGCGAGCCACCCTTGCAGATATCGGCGTACTGGCAGTCGGTGCAGCGTCCCTGGAGCCTGTCTTCGCGGGAGCGGAGCGCGTTCACGAGCGGGTTCGAGTCGTCCTCCCAGATTGCACCGAAGGAACGGTCGCGGACGTTGCCGAGGCTGTAGGACTGCCAGAACTGATTGAGGTGGACGTTGCCGTGGTAGTCGATGTCGGCGACGCGCTCGCCGGCGGGGTCGCCGCCGTTGGTCTTGAGATACCGGCGAACCGTTCGGGCACGGCCTTCACCCATCTCGCGGCGGGCGTACTCGGTGATGTAGCCGGCGTCGGCGTAGTTCCCGACGAGGAGGGTCTCTATCTCGTGACCCTCGTCGTGGTAGGCGCGAGTGAGGTCGCACACCTCGCGGACCGCCTCGCGTCGTTCCGCCGTCGAGAGGTCGGTGTCCGAGATGTCCGCACCGCGGCCGCCGTAGGCGAGGTGGTAGAAGCAGAAGCGGTCGAGTCCGATGTCGGCGAGCAGGTCGACGATGTCGCGGAGGTCGTCGCGGTTGTGTTGCGTGATGGTGTACCGGAGGCCGGTCTTCAGTCCGGTGTCGAGGCAGTGCTCGATGCCTCGAACCGCGGCGTCGAACGCGCCGTCCTGTCCGCGGAAATGGTCGTTCGTCTCGGCCATCCCGTCGACAGAGATGCCGGCGTAGGCGAGACCCGCGTCGGCGAGCGCCCGGGCACGGTCCGCGGTGATGAGCGTCCCGTTGGTCGAGAGGACCGGGCGGAGGCCCACGTCGGCGGCGTAGTCGACGAGTTCGACGAGGTCCGGCCTGACGAGGGGTTCCCCACCGGAGAACAGGACGACCGGGACGCCGTAGTCTGCGAGGTCATCGAGCAGTCGTTTCCCCTCACGGGTCGAGAACTCGCCGTCGGCCCCGCTGTCGCAGGCGCTGGCGTAGCAGTGCTCGCAGTAGAGGTTGCAGCCGCGCGTCGTGTTCCAGACGACGACCGGTCGCCGCTGTTTCTCCTCGGAGATCTGTTCTTTGTCGGATTCGTCGGCTGCGTCGTACCGGAGGCCGTCGCCCTCGGCGTCGAGCCCACACAGTAGCTTCGAGACGGATATCATGGTTCGTGATGGTCAGTCGTCCGCGGGGGTCGCGGCCTCGTCGAGCGTCGAGGGAGTGAACCGGTGCACAGCCTCGGCAGGGCAGAGCCAGAGGTCGTCCGCGGTGAACGAGAACAGCGCGCCCGCCTGCTCGTAGGCGATGTCCCAGCTATCGGCCGTGACGCTCCCGACGTGTTGCATCGGGCCGGTACTGGTCTCCCGGACGAAGACCTCCCACTCCGAGCCGTCGGTCGCTCGCGGTGCATCGCTGATGCGTTGTCGGTCGTCCACTGGCATACCCGCCGGTTGCCAGGCGACTCAAAAGTCACCCTCGCAGATTTTCAGCGGGTGGGAATGGTTGTGAGGATGTTCGGGTCCGGAGGCTGGCCTGGCGCGCTCAGACCGGCTTCGGGATGCGGTCGACGACGGTCTCCTCGTCGACGACGAGGTTGTAGGAGTCCTCGTCGTCGTTCCAGAGGGCGAGCACGCCGTCGAAGACGAGGAGGTCGCCGTAGTCCGCGGTGGCGAGGTCGGCGTTCCCGACGGTCTCGCGCACGAGGACGGCGTAGTTGTCCTCGTGTTCGGAGCCGTCGCCGATCTTGAACAGCTGGTTGGCAGTGGGGTCGTCGGGCGAGAGGTCGTGGGAGAGTTTCACCGCGAGCAGGTCGATGCGGTTCGAGACGTGGTCGTCCATGTTCGCCATCTTCGCGTAGGTGTTCGCCGATGGCGTGACGTCGAGGAGACGTTCGTCGTCGTGGCGGAGGACGCTGTAGGAGAACTGGACGTCGACGTTCACGAACTCGCCGTCGGCTGGCTCGCGGTCGTCGGCGGCGTCCGCGTCGTCGGCGCGTCGCTCGTCGAGTCGGCGCTGGAACGCGGGGACCGCGAGGTCGGGCCGGACGTCGAACGACCAGCCACGGTCGGTCGGTGCCTCGTTCGGCCAGAGGCGGACGGTGGGGGCGTAGACGGTCGGACTGTCGTCGGTTCCATCGTCCGCAACCGCTCGTTCCAGCGCACGGAGGCCGGTGCTCGTGTTGCGGTCGGCAGGCGCGAGTGCGACGAGCGAGCCGTCGGCGGCGACGTGGTCGAGGTAGCGTCGGAGGACCGTCTCCGGGTCCTCGAGCTCGTTGAGGACGTTCGCGAAGAGGACGATGTCGTACTCGCCCTCGGGTTCGAACGCCTCGGCGGTCGTCTCGTGGACGGTCGGGTGGACGTTCGGGCCGGTCTCCGCGAGGAGCGCGCCGAGCACTTCGGTCGCGGCGCTGGGCTCGACGGCGTGGTAGTCGACGAGTGCGTCGTCGGGCAGGTAGTCGTTGATGCCGAGTGCCGGGCCGCCGACGCCGGCACCGACGTCGAGGATTCGGAGCTCCCGGGGGAGCAGGCGTTTCGCGACGAGGTCGTTCAGGGTGTACTGGACAGCGGCGTAGAAGTCCGGCAGGTGGTAGATGGCGTACCCGAGCGCCACGTCCGTATCGTACTCGACCTGGCGTCGCTGGTAGTAGTCGTCCTTGAGCCGGCGGATGGTCTCGCGGAGCCGGTCCCCGGACTCGCCGGTCGCCCACTCGTAGCCGTAGTGGTCCACGAGCAGTTCGTCGAGCGCGCTGGCGTAGGTCTCCGGGAGCGACTCGACCACGTCGATAGGGGTCTCGACCGGCCGCTCCGACACCGGGACGAAGGTACCGTCCCCGCGTTCGACGAGTTCGAGGTCGACGGCCTCCTCACGGAGCACCTGCCGGACGACGGCGGGGTGGGGCTGGCTGGCGACGTACTCACAGATCTCGTCGGGGTCGATGGGCCGGACGTTCCGGAGGTACTTGGCGTTGGAGACGACTGCCTCTCTGTCGACCATCGTCAGGTACCCCCCGGTCCGTCGTCGTCGGTCGTCCCGTCCCGCAGTCGTTCGTACAGCTGTTCGAACTCGTCACGGTCCGCGTCGGCGATCCTGGCGGCGGCCTCGGCGAGCGCGTCCGCGCCGTCGAACCGCGACTGGATGTCGGCGTAGACGTGCGCGTCACCGTCGGTCACCCGGTCGACGAGGGTCTGCAGGTCGGCCGAGACGGGCGTGTGGAATCGTTCGTCGACGGGTTCGGCGGCGAGACCGTAGGCGAGGACGGCCGCATGGGCGCTCGCCTGGACCGTCTCCATCGCCTCGTCGTGTTCGTCCGCAGTCGTCTCGAAGACCTCGTTGCCGGCGTCGGTGAGTGCGGTCCGGACCGCATCGACCGTCGGGCCGGACTCGTCGGTGACGGCGGCGATCCGCCCGGGTGCGCTCGACGGCGCGAACAGGGGGTGGAGGCTCAGCCGTTCGAGAGCCGGTGCGTGGTCGCGCATCGCCGCGAGCGGGGTCGCCATCTCGCCGGTCACGTCGACGATCGCGCGTTCGGCGCGGTCGGCCTGTGCCGCGATGGCGTCACCGACGACGGGCATCGGTACCGCGAGACAGACCACCTCGTAGGTGTCGGTGCCGTCGAGGTCAGCGGTCGTACCGCCGACGGCGGCCGCCGCCTCGCGAGCCGCGCCTCCGTCCGCGTCCGCGAAGGTGACGGTGCCGTCGAGTGCGTCGGCTAGCCAACGTCCCATGGAGCCGGCCCCGACGACGAGTGTTCGCATCGCTACGGGGTAGCGAACCGGCGTTCAAAAGGGGTTCGGTCGGCCTCAGAAGAAGCCCGCGTAGTAGAACAGGCCGATGGTCAGCACGACGAGCAGACCGATGGTTATCATCAGCCAGTTGAACGCGCCCTCGGGGCTCATGGCGGAGAGGTTCATGTTCTCGAGTTCCCCGAGCGTCATTTTAAAGCTGTTTATCCGGGGTCGTGGGCATCAGTCCACGACCAGCTCGACCGGGTAGTCGACGAGGTTCTCGTAGCCGTCCTCGGTGACGACGACGATATCCTCGATGCGGACGCCGCCGACCGCGGGGTCGTACAGGCCGGGCTCGATGGTGATGATGTGACCCGCCTGCAGCTCCTCGCCGTCGCGGGAGACCGCGGGTCCCTCGTGGACATCCAGCCCGACGCCGTGACCGGTCGAGTGGATGAAGCCGGTCTCGGTGCCCGGGTCGGTGAAGATGGTCGGGTAGCCGGCGTCCTGGTAGACGTCGATGACGGCCTGGTTCACCGCGTCACCGGTCGCGCCCGCCTCGACGACGTCGAGTGCCGCCTTTCGGGCCTCGTCGGTGACCTCGTACCACTCGCGCTGGGTCTCCGAGGGCTCGCCCTTCAGGAACGTCCGGGTCATGTCCGAGTGGTACTTCGTCGCCTTGTCCTTCGGGAAGATGTCGACGATGACGAACTCGTCCGCGCGGATGGGACCGCTGCCGCGGTCGTGGGGGTCTGCAGCGTTCTCACCGCAGGCGACGATGGTCTCGTCGAGTGCGCAGTCGTGCCGGAGCAGGCTGATCTCGATCTCCTGCTTGACGAACTCGCAGGTGAGCACCTCGCCGTCGGGCCGGTGGAGGACGCCGTCATCGTCGACAGTCGCCTCCGCGACGAGCTCCTCTGCACGGGCCATCGCGGCCTCGTTGGCCCGCTGTGCCGTCCGGACGTTGTCGACCTCCTCGTCGGTCTTCACGGCGCGGATGTCGCCGACGACCCCCTCCTCGTCGGGGACCACCGAGACGTCCTGGTTCCGGAGGCCGTCCGCCGTCCCGACCGGGAAATCGCGGCCGACGGCGACCGACTCACAGCCGAGGTCGGCGAGGAACTCGGCCTGGACGAGCTCGGTCGCCCTCTCGGCGCTGTGTTCCCGTCGCTTCTCCTGCAGGTCGTAGTCGGTGAGCCGTGCGACCCGGTCGAGTCGACCCTCCTTCTTCGCCCGGCCGTACTCCAGCGACGAGACGAGCGCCGCCGTCTCGTCGGGTGTGTAGACCGCGAAGAACGGGTCCGGTGCCCCGAAACCGGTCAGATAGTAGCAGTCAGAGTTCGACTCGTCGTCGTAGAACGCGTAGCCATCGAGGCCCTCCTCGTCGAGGAACGCGTCCAGTGCGGAGAGGTCCGGGTCCATACGGCGACAGTTCCGCGGAGCGAGTAAAAACCGTCCGGTTGGGGAACCGGGCGGCCGGTTCCGTCGGGGCGACGGCCTCACCCGAGCACGGCCACGTCGACCTCGTGCTGACCGTCCGGTGTCGACAGTTCGACCGAATCGGCGAGGTGCTCCCTGACCGTCTCTCGCCACTCCTCGACCGCATCGACGTGGCGCTCGTGGTGGCTCTCGACGTCGTACTCCCCGTCGGGTTCCGTATCCACGGCTCGCGGGTACCTGGGGGCCGAGGCCTCGACCAGCCGGTCCGGCGAGATGTGGAAGGCCCCGGTCTCCTCATCGCGACCATCGGTGACGCCGCCCGGACCGACACGGTGGATTCGGGCGCGCATCCGACCGTTGAACGGCGGGGTGACCCGGAGCACCGTCTCGGCCCCCTGCTCGCTCGCCACCAGCGCCGCGACCACGTCGTTCGCGTGGATCGCCAGCGACCGGATCACTGTCGGGTCGTCATCCTCGCTCACGTCTCGACACAGGGCAGCGCCGGACTTGAGTACGTCGCCGACGGTAATCTCACCGCTGTCGGTACGCTCATGGCGCGACCGCCCCACGACCGGATATGGACGTCTCCATCTCGCCTTCGACGGTCCACGGAACCGCCAGGGCACCGCCCTCGAAGAGCTACACGCACAGGGCCATCCTCGCCGCGGGCTACGCCGACGGGGCGGCCGTGACGGACCCGCTTCTCAGCGCCGACACACGGGCGACAGCTCGCGCTGTGGAAGCTTTCGGCGGGTCGGTCGCGGTGACCGACGACGAGAGCCGCCTCGATGTCGATGGCTTCGACGGTGTGCCCGGCGTCCCGGCCGACGTCATCGACTGCGCCAACAGCGGGACGACGATGCGACTCGTCACGGCAGCCGCCGGCCTGGTCGACGGGACGACCGTCCTGACCGGCGACGAGTCGCTCCGCTCGCGCCCGCAGGGCCCGCTCCTCGACGCACTCACCGAACTCGGCGCGAGAGCCGAGAGTACCCGTGAGAACGGGCAGGCACCGCTCGTCGTGACCGGGCCCATCTCCGGCGGGAGGGTCTCGATTCCCGGCGACGTGTCCTCGCAGTACGTCACCGCGCTGCTCATGGCCGGTGCGAACACCGACGAGGGCATCCGGGTCGACCTCGAAACCGAGCTGAAGTCCGCGCCGTACGTCGACATCACGCTCGACGTACTCGACGCGTTCGGCGTCGATGCCCACCGGACCGACGACGGCTTCGCTGTCGACGGTGGCCAGCGATACGACCCCGGTGGCGAGTACGCCGTCCCCGGCGACTTCTCCTCGCTGTCGTACCTGCTCGCAGCCGGAGCCGTCGCGGCCCCCGAGGGGCTGACGCTCGACGGCGCAGTCCCGAGCGCGCAGGGGGACACCGCCATCGTCGACGTACTCGACAGGATGGGTGCGGCGGTCGACTGGGACCGCGAGGCGGGCACCATCGATGTGTCGCAGTCGTCGCTGTCCGGTACCACGGTCGACGTGGGGGACACGCCCGACCTCCTTCCCACCATCGCCGCGCTCGGTGCAATCGCCGACGGCGAGACGCGCATCGAGAACGTCGAGCACGTCCGCTACAAGGAGACGGACCGCGTGAGCGCGATGGCCGAGGAGCTGACGAAACTCGGCGCGAGCGTCACCGAGCACGAGGACGAACTGGTCGTCTACGGCGACGAGAGCGAGCTCGTCGGTGCCCGCGTCGACGGGCGGAAGGACCACCGTATCGTGATGGCGCTCTCCGTCGTCGGCCTCGTCGCCGAGGGCGAAACCACCGTCGCGGGCGGCGAACACGTCGACGTGTCGTTCCCGAACTTCTTCGACGTGCTTGCGGACCTCGGTGCGACCGTTCGACGCTGACCCCCACAACCGGGGACTCTTTTTACGAGTCGGCCGTTCGTCGGCGTATGCTCCGGACGGATGTCGCGGCATCGCTGCGGGACCGGTTCGAGGACGATGGCTACCTCTTTCCGGACTACGACGGCTACTGCTTCTCGAACCTGCCGGGCTCGGTCGCGTCGCTGCTCGACGCCGCCGCCGGCCGAACGCTCCCGGCGGACACCTTCGATGGCGTCGACACCGATGGCATCGAGACGGTGCTCGTCGTGTTGGTCGACGGCTTCGGCTGGACGCAGTGGCAGCGCGAGCGCGAGCACCACGCGTTCCTCGACCGCCTCACCGACACGGCACGGGTGACGCCGCTCACCTCCATCTACCCGAGCGAGACCGCGGCCGCCATCACGACGTTCCACACCGGCGCGCTCCCGGCCGAGCACGGCGTCGTCGGCTGGAACGTCCACGACCCCGGGTTCGAGGAGACGTTCGAGGCGCTTCCGTTCCTGACGAAAGAGGGGGTCCCGCCGACCGGGCTGGGGCCTGACGAGGTGTTCGACGCCGACGCGATCTACCCGGCGCTGTCCGAGCAGGGCGTCGAAGCCCACCACGTCGTTCCGTTCGACGAGACGTACGAGGGCGCGACGGCGCACACCTACGGTGCGCTGGACGAGCTGCCCGGGCAGCTTCGGACCGCGGTCGACGCCGCCGATGGGCGGTCGTACTGCTTCTGCTACATCCCGCACGTCGACCACGAGGGACATCGGACGGGGACGCGCTCGGATGCGTACCGCGACACGGTCGCCGAGGTGTTCGACGTGCTAGAGCGGTCGCTCGCCGGCCTCGACGACGAGACGCGCGAGGGGACGCTGTTGCTGGTGACGGCTGACCACGGACACGTGGACACGGACCCCGAACGGAACGTGAACCTGGACGAGGATGCAGCGTTGGTCGACGCGCTGGAGCGCGATAGAAAGGGAGAACGCGTCCGCTTTGCCGGGAGTCCACGCAACGTCCAGCTTCACTTGCAACGGGGGCGTGTGGAGGCGACGGCCGACCGACTGGCGTCGTCGCTCGACGCTCGCGTCTACACACAGGAGCAGGTGTTGGAGGCGCAGCTGTTTGGCGACGTGAAGTCGTCGGAGACGTTCCTACGGCGGCTCGGCGACGTGACGCTGACGCACCGCGAGCTCGGCACGTGGTGGGGCGACCACGAGGCCGAGGAACTCTCGCTGGTCGGGATGCATGGAGGGTTGCACCCCGAGGAGATGTTGACCGAGGTCGCGGCCGTCAGGCTCGCCGAGCTATCGTGATGGCGGAGTCGTGACTGCACGTTCGGATGGGGGCTGACAGGCGACGCCTGCACTCCCCCTGCACGCTGCGTCGCACAACCGCGAGACGTGCAGGGGTGCCGGTCAGGTCACGCCGGGACTGGTCCCGCCATGGTACTTCAACGGTCAGTTCTGGCGCTGTCTAGAACACCTAAATCCCCGGGTCCCCGAGTCGGGGACATGAACGGCAATCGTTTCGGTCGTCTGTTCCAGATGACCACGTTCGGGGAGAGCCACGGCGAGGCGATGGGCGTGACAGTCTCCGGCTGTCCCGCCGGCCTGGCGCTCTCGGAGGAGGACGTACAGGCGGAGCTGGACCGCCGCAAGCCCGGCCAGTCCCACATCACGACGAGTCGCGGCGAGCCGGACGCGGTCTCCATCAAGTCGGGCGTGCAGGACGGCTACACGACGGGAACGCCCATCGGGATGGTCATCGAGAACAAGGACGCCCGCTCGGGCAAGTACGAGCCGTTCATCACGGCTCCACGGCCGAGCCACGGCGACTTCACGTACTCCGCGAAGTTCGGGACGCGGAACTGGGGCGGCGGCGGGCGCTCGTCGGCCCGGGAGACGGTGAACTGGGTCGCAGCGGGGGCCATCGCGAAGAAGATCCTCGCGACGGAGGGGGTAGAGGTCCGGGCGCACGTCAACCAGATCGGCGACGTCGAGGCCCCCGAGGTGTCGTGGGAGGAGCTGGGCGAGCACACCGAGGAGAACGAGGTCCGCTGTGCGCATCCCGAGACCGCCGAGCGGATGCGGGACCTGATCGACGAGTACCAGGAGGCGGGCGACTCCATCGGCGGGAGCGTCTACTTCGAGACGCGGGGCGTGCCTCGCGGGCTCGGCGCGCCGCGGTTCGACGGCGTCCCGTCGCGGCTCGGACAGGCGTTCATGTCCATCCCGGCGACGACCGCCTTCGAGTTCGGTCTGGGACGGGAGGCCCGCGGGGTCGCCGGCATCGACCGGAACGAGGACTGGGAGTTCGACGAGGACGGCGACCCGGTCCCGGTCGGCAACGACCACGGGGGCCTGCAGGGCGGCATCACGACGGGCGAGCCCATCTACGGCGAGATAACGTGGCACGCGCCCACGTCCATTCCGAAGGAGCAGACGACGGTCGACTGGGAGACGGGCGAGGAGAAGCAGGTGCAGGTCATCGGCCGCCACGACCCCGTGCTGCCGCCGCGGGCGGTGCCCGTCGTCGAGTCGATGGTGGCGTGTACGATACTCGACTTCATGCTGCTCGGGGGCCGCATCAACCCGGACCGGCTGGACGGCCAGCCGGGCGAGTACGATACCGACTACCACCCGAGCCAGCCCGAGTAGACGGCCTGTGGGCGGGTTCGAACGTCTCAGTCGAGAAGCCCCATATCCTTCGCGACGAGGTCGTTCAGCTGGTCGAGCACGTCGGGGTCGACCTGCGCACCCGGCTCGCCGTCGTGGAGTTGGTCGTTGTGTCTGGCGACCGCGTCCTCGACCTCGCTGAAGGGGACGGCGGTCCGTGTGTCGCAGTCGTCGCAGACGACCGGAATCTCGGGCAGTTCGTCGTCGCTGGTCATGGGCGAACCGAGTCGGTTCCGGATTAAAATTCGTGCGGTTCGACCGTCCGTTCGCGGCGTCGACGGCCCCGCCGTCGGTCTTTCACTATTATTCCATGCTAATGTATAGCAAAGGCTTTAGTCTAACTCCATCCAACCTCCTAATACACTGGCCTTACAGGGGGCCGTGATTACTGAGCATGACTGACGACGAACTTATCTGGCGGATCGCAGGCGGTTCCGGTGACGGGATCGACTCGACGAGCCAGAACTTCGCGAAGGCCCTGATGCGGTCGGGGCTCGACATCTTCACGCATCGCCACTACCCGTCTCGCATCCGTGGTGGCCATACGTACGTGGAGATTCGAGCGGCAGGGCACGAGGTACAGTCCCGCGGTGACGGCTACAACTTCCTGCTCGCGCTGGGCGACTCGTTCGCGCGGAACCCGAAGGAGGAGGCCGTCTACGGCGACGAGGAGATCAAACCGCTCTCGGAGAACCTCGACGAACTCCGCGAGGGCGGGGTCATCGTCTACGACTCCGGGCTGCTGGAGGAGGACGACGTTGCCGAGCTGGATCTGGACGAGCGTGCCGAGGAGAACGACTGGCACGTCTTCCCCATCAACCTCCGCGGCATGGCCAAGGAGCACGGCCGCGAGGTCATGCGGAACACGGCCGGCGTCGGCGTCACGGCCGCGCTGCTCGAGATGGACCTTGAGCACATCGAGAACCTGATGACGGACGCCATGTCCGGCGACGTCCTCGAGGCGAACCTCTCCATCCTGCGCGATGCCTACAAGATGGCCCAGGAGGAGTACGAGTTCGAGCACGACGTGCGCGCCCCAACGGGCGAGCACGACGAGGAACAGGTCCTCGTCTCCGGCTCGAACGCCATCGCCTACGGTGCCATCGACGAGGGCTGCCGGTTCATCGCCGGCTACCCGATGACGCCGTGGACCGACGTGTTCACCATCATGACCCAGAACCTGCCGAAGATGGGCGGCATCTCCGAGCAGGTCGAGGACGAGATTGCCGCGGCGGCACTCGCGGTCGGTGCGAGCCACGCCGGCGCGAAGGCCATGTCCGGCTCGTCCGGCGGTGGATTCGCGCTGATGTCCGAGCCGCTCGGCCTCGCCGAGATGACGGAGACGCCGCTCGTGCTCGTCGAGTCCATGCGTGCCGGGCCGTCGACCGGGATGCCGACGAAGCCCGAGCAGGCCGACCTGGAACACGTCCTCTACACCTCCCAGGGTGACTCCCAGCGCGTCGTCTTCGCGCCGGGGAACATCGAGGAGGCGTACGACCAGACCCGGATGGCGTTCCACGTCGCCTACGAGTACCAGATTCCGACCATCCTCATCTACGACCAGAAGCTCTCCGGCGAGAACAAGAACGTCGACGAGAGCTTCTTCGACCGCGAGCCGAACCCGACGCTCGGGTCGACGCTCACGGAGGAGGAGCTGAAGGAGGCCGCCCACGAGGCGTCGGGCAAGTTCATGCGCTTCCAGTCGGACCCCGACGAGACCGAGAACGGCGTCAGCCCACGCTCCCTGCCGGGGCAGAAGGGCGGCCGCTACCTCGCGTCGGGTAACGAGCACTGGCCGTCGGGCCACATCGCCGAGGACCCGGACAACCGCGTCCTCCAGATGGACCGGCGTAAGCGCAAGATCGAGTCCATCCGACGGGAGCTCGACGAGGAGCACGACTCCCAGCAGACGTACTTCGGCGACGAGGACGCCGACCTGGGTATCATCACCTGGGGCTCCCAGCAGGGCACCGTCGAGGAGGCCGTCGAACGCCTCAACGACAACGGCCACTCCGTCAAGGGCATCGGCGTCTCCGACATGATGCCGTTCCCCGAGGGCGAGATGACCGAGTTCCTGGAGAGCGTCGACGAGGCGCTCGTCGTCGAGATGAACGCCTCGGCCCAGTTCCGCGGCCTGCTCCAGAAGGAGCTGGGCCGGTACGGGCCGAAGCTCACCTCGATGCTCAAGTACAACGGGAACCCGTTCGAGCCCGGCGAGATCGTCGAGGGGTTCGAGATCCGCCTCGGCGGCGACTCGGCCGAACCGACAGCACAGGTGCGATTCGAACCAGCAGCAGGTGATTAGACCATGAGTGCATTCAACGCGATCGGAGAGGAACGAGAGATCGACCGGGACGAGTTCACGCCCGGCAACGAGCCCCAGCCGACCTGGTGTCCGGGCTGTGGCGACTTCGGCGTCCTGAAGGCGCTGAAGCAGGCCCTGCCCGAGGTCGGCCGCAACCCCGAGGAGGTCCTGACGGTCACCGGTATCGGCTGCTCGGGCAAGCTGAACAGCTACCTCGACAGCTACGGCTTCCACACCATCCACGGCCGCTCGCTGCCCGTCGCCCGGGCCGCGAAGCTGGCCAACCCCGAGCTGGAGGTCGTCGCGGCCGGCGGCGACGGTGACGGCTACGGCATCGGCGGGAACCACCTGATCCACACCGCCCGGGAGAACCACGACATGACCTACATCGTGTTCAACAACGAGGTCTTCGGCCTGACGAAGGGCCAGACCTCGCCCACCTCCCCGAAGGGACACAAGTCGAAGACCCAGCCGTCGGGCAGCGCGAAGACGCCCATCCGACCGCTGTCACAGTCGCTCAACGCCGGCGCGGGCTACATCGCCCGGACGGCCGCCGTCAACCCGAACCAGGCGAAGGAGATCATCAAGGAGGCCATCGAGTACGACGGCTTCGCGCACATCGACTTCCTCACCCAGTGCCCGACCTGGAACAAGGACGCGAAGCAGTACGTCCCGTACATCGACATCCAGGAGTCCGACGACTACGAGCACGACACCACCGACCGCGAGGAGGCGGCCCGGATGATGTTCGAGACGGAGAACAAGCTCTACGAGGGCGAGGTGCTCACCGGTCGTTACTACGTGGACGACGAGAGCCCGTCCTACCAGGCCGAGAAGACGGCCCTCGGCGAGATGCCCGACGAGCCGCTCGTCGAGCGCTACTTCGACGACGACTACGAGTGGGAGCGCAGCTACGACCTGCTCGAGCGTCACAAGTAGCGCCGTCGCACGGTTTCTGACCGGTCTCCGTCCCGGCTTTGCGAACCGTCCGTCCCGTTTTCGGATTCATAACTTATTTTTCCGGGCACACAAACTCTACTGTATGAGCACCGAATCGACGGCCGACCGTATCCTCTCCGTGCTGGAGGAGGACGCGCAGGCTTCCTACGCCGAAATCGCCGACCGTGCCGGGGTTTCGAAACCCACCGTCCGAAAGTACATCAGCCAGCTCGAGGAGGACGGGGTCATCGTCGGCTATTCGGCCGACGTGGACCCGAAGAAGCTCTCCAGTCAGTCCATCGCATTGGTCGGCATCGACGTCGCCTCCGAGCGCTACGTCGAGGCGACGCGGGCCCTGAAGGACCTGGGCGCGATCGAGTCGCTGTACACCTCCAGCGGGGACCACATGCTGATGGCCGAGGTGCGTGCCGCCGACGGCGACGAGCTCGGCGACGTCATCCACGACGAGGTGCTCTCCATCGACGGTGTCACCGCCGCGCACCCGTCGTTCCTGCAGGAGCGCCTGAAGTAACGCCCGACGGACGGGTCCGTCGAAGCGATCACCGGTCACAGGCCGTCGGTGCGGTCACCCGGTTCCTTTTGCACTCGGATTCCCTACACGTATGTATGCCTGTCTACTCCCGTCGCACCGTCGTCGACGCCCCGTTCCAGACGGTCTGGGACTTCCACTCCGATGTCGCCGGGCTGGAGGCGCTCACCCCGGGGTTCGCGAACCTCCGCGTCGAGTCGGTTCGGGGGCCTGACGGCGAATCGGACCCCGACGTGCTGGAGACGGGCTCCGAGATCCGGATGTCGATGCGGCCGTTCGGCGTCGGGCCGACGCAGCGCTGGACGTCCGTCATCACGGAGCGGTCGGAGGACGCCGGCGCAGCGCTGTTCCGTGACGAGATGCGCGGCGGGCCGTTCCGCAACTGGGAGCACACCCACAGCTTCTACGCCGCCGGCGACCGCACCGTCGTCGACGACCGCGTCGAGTACCGGCTCCCGCTGGGCGGGCTGGGCGACCTCGGTGGCCCGTTCGCGTGGATCGGCTTCGAGCCGATGTTCCGGTACCGGCACCGCCGCACGAAGGAACTCCTGGAGCCCTGAGACACCCGTCCAGCTGACCGGCTCCTGTAGCTTTAACCGCGTCGCGGCTCTAGATTGGTACTGCATGACGCACGTCGTAGTCGTCGGCGGCGGTCCCGCCGGCCTGTCCGCCGCACTGTTCACCGCGAAGAACGGACTCGAGACAACCGTCTACGACATGGACGGCACCTGGATGCACAAGGCACATCTGTTCAACTACCTCGGCATCGAGTCGGAGGACGGCACCGAGTTCGTCGAGGAGGCCCGCAAGCAGGTCGACGGGTTCGACGTGGACCGCCAGCAGGGTATCGAGGTGACCGGGGTCGAGACGACCGACGACGGCTTCACGGTCACGACGGCCGACGACGACGCAGTCGAAGCGGACTACGTCGTCCTCGCGACCGGCGCGAACCGCGACCTCGCCGAGGACCTCGGCTGTGCGTTCACCGGTGAGGACGTCGTCGAGGTGGACGTGACGATGGAGACCAGCGTGGGCGACTGCTACGCCACGGGCGCGATGGTCCGCGCCGAGGAGTGGCAGGCCATCATCTCCGCTGGCGACGGCGCGGCGGCCGCGCTGAACATCCTCTCGAAGGAGAAGGGCGAGCACTTCCACGACTTCGACACGCCGGCAGACGCGGAGTAGTGCGACCGACGAACGGGCAGGCGGGCCCGGGTCGCCGCTACCGGAATCTCCTTGACGCGGCTGCCCGGATGGCCTGACGTGTCGGTCGCAGCCCGCCAGTACGTCGAGTCCCGTCCCGTCGTCGGGCTCGCCGTCGCCGTCGCCGCCGTCAGCACCAGCGCGCCGCTCGTCGAGCTGTCGGCCGCTCCGAGCTCGGTGAAGGCGTTCTACCGGGTGCTGTTCATGACCTGCCTCGTCGCGCCGGTCGCGTTGCGCCAGTCGCCGGGCGACTTCCGGCGCATCACCTCCCGGGACCTCGGCATCGCGGTCGTCGCGGGCGTCGCGCTCGCCGCCCACTTCGCGCTCTGGTTCGCGAGCATCGACCTGACGACCATCGCCGCGAGCGCGACGCTCGTCCAGACCCAGCCGCTGTTCGTCGCCGTCGGCGCGTGGTTGTTCCTGCGCGACAGGGTGACTCGCCGGACGGTCGTCGGCATCGTCGTCGCCGTGTTCGGGGCCGCACTCATCGGCCTCGACGCGGGGGAGAGTGCGACCGCAACCGACCCCCTGCTCGGGAACGTTCTCGCGGTGGTCGCCGCCGCGATGGCCGCGGGCTACGTGCTCGCCGGCCGGTCGCTCCGCCAGCGCATCCGGCTGTTCCCGTACGTCACCGTCGTCTACGGGGCCTGCACGGTCGTGCTGTTCGTGACTGTCCTCGTGGAGGGACACGCCCTGTTCGACTACCCGCCGCGGGAGTACGCGCTGTTCCTCGCGATGGCCGTCGGCCCGGGAATCTTCGGTCACACCGTCATCAACTGGCTGCTCGAACGCGTCGAGTCGGCGGTCGTCAGCGTCTCGCTGCTGGGGGAGCCACTGGGGAGCGCGCTGCTCGCGCTGGCGCTGTTCGCGGAGGTCCCCGGCGTCCTGACGGTCGCCGGCGGGGCCGTCGCGCTCGTCGGCATCGGCATCACGGTCTGGACGCGCGAGCGAGACGCAGCCGACGAGTCGGCGACCGGCTGACGCGGCTGGGGAGACCCTTTCGCAGGACTGGCCGTCGGGGACGTCCGCCGGTTGTGTCACCCACACACACCACTGTTGCACGTGATGCAAGTGAACGGTCGTGTTTCCGGGTCAGTCGACGTAGCTCGGGCGCTCCTCGTACTCGATGGGGTCCCGCTCGCCGAGGCGCTGGAACGCCTGGAGCCGGAACGCACAGGCGTCGCAGGTGCCACAGGCCGGCGCGTCGGCACGGTAGCACGACCAGGTGTGCTCGTACGGCACACCGAGTTCGAGGCCGCGCTCGGCGATGTCCGTCTTCGACCACTCGACGAACGGGGCCTCGATGGCGATGTCGGTCTCCGGTCTCGTCCCCACGTCGACGACGGTCTGGAAGGCATCGAAGAAGGCGGGGCGGCAGTCGGGGTAGCCCGAGAAGTCCTCGCTGTGGGCACCGATGAACAGCGCGTCGCAGTCCTTCGCCTCGGCGTAGGAGACCGCCATCGAGAGCAGGTTCGCGTTCCGGAACGGGACGTACGACGAGGGTATCTCGTCGGCGTCGAGGTCGGCGTCCGCGACGGCCACCTCGTCGTCGGTCAGCGAGGAGCCGCCCACTGCCTGCAGGTGGCCGGTCTCGACGTGGAGGAAGTCGACGACTGCGTCGAGTTCGACCGACAGTGCCTCGGCGCTCTCGAACTCCCGGGTCTGGGTGTTCTGGCCGTAGCTGGTGTGCAGCAGGCACACCTCGTAGCCCCGGTCGGCTGCGAGGTACGCGGCGGTCGCGGAGTCCATCCCGCCGGAGGCGAGGACGACGGCGCGCCGATGGTCGGGGTGTTCGTCGGTATCGTACTGGTCGCCGGTGTCGGTGGTCTCGTCGGTCATGGGTTCTGTGAAGGCGGTCACGTCTCGGGGGCGTCGTTCCAGAGGTCCACGTGCAGCCGTGGCGTGTAGCGGTAGCCGTGTGCCAGCGCCAGCTCGGCGACGCGGTCGCGGGTCTCGGCGAGTCGCTCGCGCGTCGCGCCCTCGGGCATGAGCAGCACGTCATCGTCGTGGATCGGTACCCGGGCGCGGTCTCGGAGCCGCACGAGCAGGTCCTCGACATCGCGCACGTCGGCCTCGTCCGTGACGACGAACTTCAGCTGGTGGTCGTAGTCGGCGACGAGTCTGGAGAGCGTGTTGATGTCGATGCGGTCACGCTCGTGACGCTCCGCCCACTCGCCCTCGCCGGCGGGGTCGCGCTCGGCCGTCGGTGTGCTGTTCGCCAGCTTGGGCGAGACGGAGGCGAGGTCGATGGGTGCGTCGCGGTGGATGGTGCCGTTCGTCTCGACGGTCGTGTGGTAGCCCCGGTCGTCGAGCTCGTGGAGCAGGTCGACGACAGCGTCGTGGAGCAGTGGCTCGCCGCCGGTGACGACGACGTGGTCCGCACGGTCGTACCCGGCGACGGCCTCGACGATGTCGTCGACGTCCATCCAGGCGTGAGTGGGGTCCCACGAGGTGTGGTAGGAGTCACAGAACCAGCAGCGCAGGTTGCAGCCGCTCGTGCGGACGAACACGCTCGGGACGCCCGCGAGGCCGCCCTCGCCCTGGAGCGAGTAGAACAGCTCGTTGATGGGGAGGTCGCCGTCGCCGTCGGCCGCTCGGGTGACGTCGCTGGTGACGGGCATCTCAGAAGCCGCCACCGCACAGCTCCGACGTCTCCGCGACGCGAACGGCGACGTCGGTCACGTTGTCGGGGAGTCGCGCCTCGAGTTCGGCCTCGAAGCAGGCGCTCATCACCTCCGCCGTGGGCGGGTGCTCGAGGACGACGATGCCGTCGCCGTCGCCGGTCGACTCGAACGCCTCGACGAGCGGGTCGTTCGCCTCGAGCAGGAACCGGTGGTCGAACGCCTCGAGCACGTCGGTCACGTCGCCCTTGTCGACGACCCAGCCCTCGTCGGAGAGCGTCCCGGTCAGGCGGACGGTCACCTCGTAGTTGTGGCCGTGTGGTCGCGAGCACTTCCCGTCGTGATGTTGGATCCGGTGACCGGCGCTGAGACGGATGGGCCGGTCGCGACCGACGTAGAGCGTCCGCTCGGTGTCGGCGAGTTCGACGCGCTCCCGGTCGCGTTCGAGGGCTACTCCAGTCATACCCAGGTATTCCCGAAGGAATACTTGAATCTGCCGAACGGGTCGCTGGCACGTCGCAGTCGCCACTGGCGGCAGGGAGGCCAGACCGCCCGCGGAACTCACTCCATCTGGTCCTGGATGCGGTTCTTCGCCTCCGAGCGTTCCTTGCAGGAGAACGAGGGGACCGTCTCGGAGAAGTCGACCGCGAGTTCGTCGAGCGTGCGTCGGTAGACGTTGGTCCGTCGACCCTCCTCCGAGAGCTGCCGGCCCTCGCACTCGAGCAGCCCCGCCTCCACGAGCTCCTCGATACGGCGGTAACAGGTCGCTATCGGGATCTCCATCTCGTCGCTGAGTTCTTGCGCCGATGCTGGCGACTGCGCCGCACAGAGTATCTCCGCGCTGTACTTGTTGCCCAGTGCCTCGAGCAGGTCCCGCTCGTCGACCCCAGTGCCTTGTTCAGCCCATCGTCCAGTAGACATCTGCCACAGTATAGTCTGATTATCAAGATTGAATCTTGTGGTAGTGAGCCGTTAGGTTTCGCGCGACCGGCAGGATACCCTCGTACGACACAACACGGAGACGTGGTGGGGTCACCGGGTCGAAGATGGCGGTATCCGCGGTGGAAGATATCATGATATTCACATCTTCTCCTCGCCCTCGTCGTCTACACGCTCGGGGTGATGCTGAGGGCCGGCCAAGGGCGGCACGTTCGACCCCACCCGGACCATCGGGGACACGTTCGCGTTCCTCCCGTTCGCAGCCAGCGACCACTACGTGAACGAGTTCGCCGACGTGGAGACGGACGCTCACCGAACGGACGTGCCCGCCGTCCTCGTGTTCGGCGTCGACGTCTTCGCGAACCACTTCTCGAAGCAGTGACCGGACGACACGCCGACGCGCGCACCGGTAAGCGGACGTTACCGACCCGCCGGTCGCCGATACATCTCCGGCGCACCCACTGACTGACCACCGGGGCGACGTTCGCACTGTTCGGGCTGTTCCCGGTCGACGGTGTGCTCCCCCGAGTGGCCGGCTGGAGCTGTCTCCTGCTGGCACCGGCCGGGGGCGTCGCGAGTAGCCGGTTCCCCCGGGTCACGTCGCCGTGTTCGAGCGTCACGACGATGGTCGGGCTGGCGGACGTCCAGCTGCTGGCGTGGGCGGCGCTGGTCGTCGCTCGCGGGGGTCAACGTTTTTACCCACCAGGGGTATTAGGCGCATAGAACCATGTCTGCGGACCTGCCCGACGAACTTCTGGACGTCGAGGTCGAGGCCGACGCCGAGGATCTCGATCCCGACGCGACGACCGAGCGCCCCGACGACGCCCCACGCGAGCAGGAGGACGAGGAGACGGAGCGGTTCGTCGTCTTCCACATCGGCGAGAAGCTGTTCGCCGTCAGTGTCGACGCCGTCAAGAGCATCGTCAAGATCCCCGAACGGACCCGCGTCCCCCGGACCTCACCAGCCATCGACGGCATCATGGACCTCCGTGGCGAGATCACCGCCGTCATCGAACCCCGCGTCCACTTCCGCATCGACGCGGACCCCGCACCGTTCGAACGCCAACGCATCATCGTCTTCGACCGCACCGCCGACAAGCAGGGCGTCGGAATCCGGGTCGACGGCGTCGACGGCGTCGAGATGTTTCCACTCCGACAGATTGTCCCGGGCGACCACGCGACGTCCGCCGACGCGTCGCACCCCCTCGTGGACGCGGTCATCCGCCGGGTGGAAGACGGCGATGTCACCGAACGTATCGGACTGCTGGACATCAAAGGGCTCATCAAGGCGTCGGGGCAGGACGCTACGGCCTGATTCCGACGACTAAACGTCCGATTACTGCGCGTTCGGATGCCCCTACCCCGTGTTCTCGACTCTGATAACCGGGCAACAGCATTTATGTTCGCGCTACGTCTAACGTGGCTTGGTGTACTAACTGAATGTCGACAGGGGTGCTCATCGTGGACGACTCTCATTTTATGCGGAACCTCCTCCGTCAGATATTGGAGGACGAGTATGACATCGTGGGAGAGGCGTCCAACGGGGCAGAGGCGGTCAAACTGTACAAAGAGGAAAATCCGGACATCGTGATGATGGACATCGTGATGCCGAAGTGTAACGGTATCAAGGCTACAGCGGCCATCAAGAAGCTGGACCCGAGCTCGCGGGTCATCATGTGTACGTCCGTCGGCCAGCGGGAGAAGATGAAACTCGCCGTCAAGGCCGGCGCGGACGGATACGTCACGAAGCCGTTCGAGGAACCGAGCGTGCGGAAGGCGCTCAAAGACGTCGTACCTGCATGACGAGCGTGCTCGTTGTCGACGATTCGCAGTTCATGCGGACGGTCATCGGCAACATCCTCGCCGACAACGGGTACGAGGTCGAAAGCGCCAGCGACGGAAAACAGGCCGTGAAGGCAGTCGACGAGCACCAGCCCGACATCGTCACGATGGACGTGCAGATGCCCGGGATGAACGGAATCGATGCGGTCCGCGAGATCATGTCGACGAACCCGACACCGATTCTGATGCTCAGCGCCCACACCGACAGCGGTGCGGACGCGACGCTCGACGCACTGGCGGAGGGTGCCGTCGACTTCCTCACGAAACCGAGCGGCGAGGTGTCACCGGACATCGCCAGCCTCTCGGACCGACTCGTCGAGAAGTGCGAGGCCGTCGAGCGCGCCGACATCTCGTCGGTCGCGGCGGCCAAGCGGACCGCGGTCGCCGGCGCAGGCGGCTCGGTCGCGGCCGACACGGAGTCGACACGGCAGTACGTCGACCACCCGACGGTCGTCATCGGCGCGTCGACGGGCGGGCCCAAGCTCGTCGAGCGCATCGTGCGGGACCTCCCGCTCGCGCTCGACGCGAAGGTGCTCGTCGTCCAGCACATGCCGGAGTCGTTCACGGAGCGCCTCGCGGCCCGACTCGACCGGTTCACCCCCTACGACGTGCGCGAGGCGAGCGACGGCGAAGCGGTCGACGACGGCGACGTCGTCATCGCGAAGGGGGGCTTCCACATGGAGGTCACCTCGAACGTCGCTGGCCGACTGCGCATCCGACTCACCGAGGGCGAACGGCGTCACGGTGTCCGGCCCTCCATCGACGTGACGATGGAGACCGCCGCCGAGCGGGTCAAGGACCCGCTCTGTGGCGTTACGCTGACCGGAATGGGCAAGGACGGCGCGGCCGGTATCGAAGCCATCAAGGCCGCCGGCGGCACGACCATCGCCCAGGACGAGGAGACGAGCCCCGTGTTCGGCATCCCGAAGCAAGCGATCGAGACGGGCTGCGTCGACCAGGTGCTGCCGGCGGACGGTATCGCCGCGGGCATCTGCTCGACGTTCGCCCAGGAGGGTCAGACGCATGGATGAGTACCAGAGAGACTTCGTTCAGGAGAGCGAAGAGAACATCACCGAGCTGAACAACGCGCTGCTCGAACTGGAGCGCGACCCAACGGACGACGCGGCCATGGACCGCATCTTCCGGATGGCGCACACGTTGAAGGGCAACGCGGGTGCGATGGGCTTCGAGCACGCCTCGAACCTCGCACACGCCATCGAGGACCTGCTCGAGGTCGTCCGCTCGGGTCAGGTCGAGGTCACGGCCGACCTGATGGACGAGATATTCGTGGGCGTCGACGAACTCGACACGATGGTCGACGAGGTCCGCGCCTACGGCGAGATCCGGACCGACCCGAGCGACACCATCGAGACCATCCGCGAGGTGCAGGAGGCGGCGACGGGCGTCCCGACGATCGGGGAGCCCGACGACGCTGCCATCGAGGACGCGGTCGCGGCGGCCGACGACCTCGCCGACGAGGACCACGACGTGTTCCACGTCCGCCTCGCGGTCGACGAGTCCGGCTCCGTCGCGCACGGGAGCGCGGTCGTGGACGCACTCGCGGACGCGTTCGACCTCCTCGGGACGGTGCCAGACCGGGAGACCATCGCTGCCGGGGACTACGACGGTACCTTCGACGCCGTCTTCGGCAGCGCCGTCGGCGAGGCCGCCATCTCGGCGGCGCTCGACCCGGTCGAGCCCGTCGCACAGGCCCGCATCAACGAGATCACCGAGACCTACGAGACCGCCCGCCTCGAACCGGAGTCCACCGACGCCGGCGACGAGGAGTTCGACGACCTGTTCGACGACGACCCCGGGAGCAGCATCGACGTCGACGACGCACAGGACATGAGCGTCGACGACCTCCTCTCGGAGTTCGACGAGTACGACGACCTCGACGCCATGGTCGAGGAGATGGACGACGTCTCCGGCTTCGACGACCTCGGCGACGCGGGCTCGTTCGACGACCTCGAACTCGGTGACGACCTCGACCCCGGCGACGAGCCGGCCGAGGACCCCCTCGACGACGGTTTCGGTGGGGACCTTGAGGACGACCTCGATGTCTCCTTCGAGGAGGAGGCCGAGGAGTCGGCGGCCGACGCCGAGCCGGCCGAGCCCGTCGAGGACCCCGACGAGGAGGTCGACGACGCGGCGGCGACGTTCGCGGAGCTCAAACAGGAGGTCGACCCGGTCGGCTTCGACGAGCTCCAGGACGAACTCGACGAGCTCGAGTTCGACGAGTACGCGGACGAGGAGGAGGTCGGCTTCGACGAACTCCTCGGCGAGGACTTCGAGGAGTCCGAGGACGATTTCTTCGGCGGCGACACCGAGGCCGCCGTCGGAACCGACCAGGACGAGGTCTCCGTCGACGACCTCGTCAGCGACGACGACGTCGCGGGCTTCGAGGAGAGCGAGGCCGAGACGCCTGTCGAACCGGGCGACCCCGTCGAGGCCGCGGAGCCAGACACGGCCGACGAATCTGTCGAGGCTGACGCTGGCGAAGCTGTCGAGGCCGAGCCCGCCGACGGTCCGGTCGATGCCGAAACCGCCGACGTGGCGGACGCGGAGCCGACCGCCGAGGCCGATGCAGCCGCGACCGACACGGACGTGGCGGACGCGGCCGACGCGGTAGTCGAGACCGACGACGAGATGGCGGACGCCGACGTGGCAGCCGGCGCAGCTGAGGCGGACGCGGCCGACGGTTTCGGTGAGGACGACGTGTCCTCCGGGTCCGACTTCGGCGACGACGCTGCGACCCCGGCGTCCGACTTCGGGTCGTCGGACGACGACTTCGGAGCCGATGCGTTCGACGACACCGACACCGGGTTCGACGAATCCGGTGGCTTCGGCGACGACTCCGGCGGTGACGAGTTCGAACTCGACGCGGCGGACCCCGACGCCCCGGCGACCGTCGACGACGCACCGGCGGACTCGTTCGCGAAGGACGAGTTCGAGGAGGACGAGTTCGGCGACGAACCCGCGACCGCAGCCGGCGACGGCTTCGACGAGCCTGCCGACACGGCGGGTGTCGGCGACGTCGGTGCGGGTGTGTCGGGCGACGAGGAGGACCTCGACCGCGTCGAGGTGCAACGGTTCGAACTCGACGAGCCCGCTGCCGACGGTGAGACGACCACCGAGGTCGAAACCGGCGACTTCGGGGCGGACGCCGACGACACCACGACGACCCAGCCGAGCGCCACCGACTACGGCGGCTTCGGCGAGGTCGACGTCGACGGCGCAGACGGGTTCGACCCGGCACCGGAGCCGGAGACCCCCGAGGCCGGTGCCGCCGCGGGCGACGCGAGCGACGCAGCCGCCGCCGAGGTCTCCGCGGTCGACGTCGACGTGGACATCCAGACGCTCGCCGACGAGGACGGCGACGCCGAGACGGACGACGAGATCCAGTCCATCCGCGTCGACGTCGAGCAGGTCGACAAGCTGCTCAACCTCGTCGAGGGGCTGGTCACCAGCCGTGTCCGGCTCCGTCGGACCGCCGAGGAGGGAGCCGACCCAGACGAACTCGACGACGAACTCGACGAACTGGAGGACCTGACCGGCGAGCTCCAGGACACCGTCATGGACGTCCGCCTGGTGCCGGTCCAGATGGTCGCGAACCGCCTGCCGCGCATCGTGCGCGACATCTCCCGCGAACAGGACAAGGACGTCGAGTTCGAGATGCACGGCGAGGGCGTCGAGGTCGACCGGTCCATCCTGGACCGTATCGGCGACCCGCTGGTCCACATCGTCCGGAACGCGGTGGACCACGGCATCGAGGACCCCGATGAACGGGAGGCCGCAGACAAGCCCCGAACCGGTCAGGTCTCGCTCGAGGTCGAGCGGGCACGCGACCAGGTCGTCATCGAGATCGAGGACGACGGTCGCGGGCTCGACGCGGACCGGCTCCGCGATGCCGCGGTCGACGCCGACGTGCTCACCGCGGACGAGGCGGCCGACCTGTCCGACGAGGACGCCTACGAGCTGATCTTCCACCCCGGCCTCTCGACGGCCGCGGAGGTGACCGACGTCTCCGGCCGCGGTGTCGGGATGGACGTCGTCAGGAGCACCGTCAACGACCTCGACGGTTCCGTCTCCGTCGAGAGCGAACCCGGCGAGGGGACGACCATCCGGATGCTGCTTCCGGTCACTGTCGCCATCGCCGACGTGATGTTCGTCACCTCCGGCGACGAGGAGTTCGGCGTCCCGGTCAAGGACATCCAGGACATCGGGGACGCAGCCGAGATCAGCGTCGAGGACGGCCAGGAGGTCGTCCGCGCTGGCGACCGCTCGTACCCGCTCGTCCGGCTCAACGAAGCGCTCGAGACGCCGGGCAGAGCGAGAAACGGCGACGGCATGCTGCTGCGCATCCGCGACGAGGTCCGCCCCGTGGCGGTCCACTGCGATCAGGTTCGCGGCCAGCAGGAGGTCGTCGTGAAGCCCTTCGAGGGTGTCCTCGGAGGTATCCCCGGGCTGAGCGGTGCGACAGTGCTGGGCGAAGGTGAGGTAGTCAACATCCTTGACGTGAAGACACTATGAACGGACGAAAACACTGGAGGAAGCTATGAGTCTGATGGTCGACATCCGGAAGCTGAGTTTCATCAACGAGATGGCCAAGGTCGGCACCAACGGGGTCGCCGACAACATGAGCAAACTGACAGGCGAGGACGCCAAGATGGAGGTGACGAAGACGAACTTCATCGATATCCAGGACATCAAGACCCAGATGGACGCCGGCAAGCGCGTCGGTGTTCGGGTCCGCCTGATGGAGCCCCCGCACGGGCACATCCTCATCCTGTTCCCGGAGGCGAGCGCCCGCAAGATAACGGCGCTCATGCTCTCGGACATGGTCGACGACATGTCCGAGGTGTCCGGCGAGATGGCCCGCTCGGCGGTCGAGGAGCTCGGCAACATGATGGCGTCGGGCTTCATCGACGGCTGGGCGGACGTGCTCGGTCGCACCATCGACATCGCGACACCGCAGCTCGTGTACGCACCGGCCGGTGAGATCGTCGAACGGACCGCGGGCCTCGGCGGCGAGGACCTCGCGCTCTTCTTCGACTCCAACCTGACCGTCCCGAGTTACGACATCGACGCCGAGATATACGCCTTCCCGAACCTCGAGGAGTTCGTGGAGATGGTCAACGGGATCGAAGCCAGGCCCCAATGAAACTGGACATCACCGCGCTCGGCACCTTCTACGACATGGCGAGAGAGGGTGCTGGACTCGCGGCGGGTCGGCTGACCCGCATGACCGACGTGGAGACGCGCGTGGGCATCACGAAGCTCAACTTCATGCGCGGCTCCGAGATCCGCACGGAGTTCGAGGATGGGGTGCCGAAGGTCGGCGTCCGCGTCGAGCTCTCGGGCGGACTGGACGGGCACTCGCTCATCCTCTTCGAGCGCGACGCGGCGCTCCGCGTCGTCAGCGCGCTCGTCGAGGAGGCGTCGGCCGACGAGTTCGACGACATGAGCCGCTCGGCTGCGACGGAGGTCGGGCAGATCATGAACGCCGGCTTCATCGACGGCTGGGCCGACGTGCTCGGCACCGCCATCGACGTCTCCACGCCCGAGTTCATCGAGGGCGAGACGGCAGAGCCGTTCCTCGGCGACCTCGAGGAGGCCCCGCAGGGCGACGACCTCGCGCTGCTGTTCCAGAGCCAGATCGAGGCGGTCGACACGGAGATCGGGTTCAAGCACTACCTGTTCCCCGAGCGGGAGTCGATGGCCGCCATCCTCGACAAGCACACCGACCCCGACAGTCAGGGCATCGAGTACGACAAGCTCGCGGGCTTCGACGAGATGGCCCAGCAGGGCGCACGGGAGGTCGCCTCGAACATCACGACGCTCACCGGCATCGACACGAGCGTGAAGATCCGGCGGCTGAAGTTCGCATCGCTGGCGGCCATCCCCCAGGAGATAGACGACGAGATGCTCGTCGGCGTCGCCCACGAGCTCGACGGCACGCCGTCGGGCTACCTGCTGTTCCTGTTCGACGAGGCATCGGCCCGGGAGGTCGTCGAGGCGACCATCCCGAACCCGCCCGAGGACGAGTTCGGCGACCTGGGCAAGAGCGCCATCAAGGAGCTCGGAAACATCATGGCCTCCGGGTTCATCGACGGCTGGGCGAACGTGCTCGATACGACGATCGACCACTCGCCGCCGGAGTACATCCACGACTACGGCGCGGCGGTCATCGATCCCGTCATCATCCAGCTCGGCGAGAACCAGGACTTCGCGTTCGTCTTCGACACCGTGATCAAGGCCGAGGACCGCGAGTTCGACTGCTCCATCTACGCGATTCCGGACGAGGCGGACCTCGAACGGGCGCTGAACAACCTCGACATCGAGAAGATCGAGGACGCACAGACCAAGGCAGACTTCCCCATCGACGAAGTTGAAAACGCATGAAGACGTACGGCAGTGAACCGGGTGCACCCGAGCCGGTCCAGGTCGGTATCTCGGAGTTCGTGGTCAGGGGCAAAGAGTCGACGGAGACGTTGAAGTCCTACGGGCTGGGCTCGTGTCTCGCCATCGCACTGTACGACCCGGACTCGGGCATCGGCGGGCTGGCGCACGTGATGCTGCCCGACGGTGATGCGGCCGATGGCGCGGACACACAGCCCGGCAAGTACGCCGACACGGCCATCCGGGCAATGCTCCGACGGATGGTCGAGAACGGTGCAGCGTACACCTCCGTCGAGGCGAAGATAGCGGGCGGCAGCGACATGTTCGAGTTCGAGTCCTTCGGCGACGGCGTCGGCAACCGCAACGTCGCGGCGGCGAAGGAGGAGCTCGAGAAGCTCGGCGTCCCCATCATCGGCGAGGACGTCGGCGGGCAACGCGGTCGGACCGTCGAGTTCGATGTCGGGACTGGAACGCTCCAGATTCGAACCGCCGACGGCGACCGTGGAGTGACGGAGCTGTGACCGACGACTCCGACTTCAGTCGGGTCGCACGGTACATCGAGGACGAGATCGGGTTCGCGACGAGTCATTACAACGACAGCTACCTCAAGCGGCGGCTCTCCTCGCGGATGCGTCGCACCGACACGTCGGACTACGACGAGTACTACGAGCTGCTCGTCGACAACCCCGACGAGGCCCAGGAGCTGCTCGACGCGCTCTCGATCAACGTCACCGGTTTCTTCCGCAACCCCGACGTCTGGGAGGGGATCCGGTCGGTGCTGCGGACGCTCTCTGCGGAGCAGAACCGGGTCCACGTCTGGTCGGCGGCCTGTGCCGACGGCCGCGAGCCGTACTCGCTGGCGATGCTCATCCTCGACGACCCGCGCATCGACGAGGAGAAGTTCCGCGTCTACGGGACCGACATCAACGAGGAAGCGCTCGCGACCGCACAGGAGGGCGTCTATCACAGCACCCGCACCATCGACATCGAGGAGCAGCTCGGCTTCCTCTCGAACTTCCACGCGTACATCGACCGGGACGACAACCGGTTCGAGGTGACCGACCGCGTCAAGCGGCTGGTCACCTTCGCCCGGCACGACCTCATCAACGACGGTCCCAAATCCGGCTTCGACCTCGTCGTCTGTCGCAACCTGTTCATCTACATCGACAACGAGTACAAGCGGCCCATCCTGAAGACCATCGCCCAGTCCATCCGGCCGGAGGGCTACCTCGTCATCGGGAAGGCGGAGACCATCCCGCCACAGCTCAAGTCCGCCTTCGAGGTGCTCGACGGCCGGCTGCGTATCTACCAGCGCGAATAAGGGTGCCGTTTTTCGTCACGTCCGCAGGCCCGTAGCGACTGCCACGCCGGCCCCGCGGCCGGTTCTCGCCGTGGGCGGCGGAACGTCGACGTTTCGCTCCGTCACGAGACTGCTGCGTCGTCGCTCACGGGATAGCACGCGAAAGAAGCGCCGAGAGCCGCGGTCGCCGGCCTACTCGTCGTCCTCGGGCTCGGTCTGGGCGAACGAGAACATGTCGTCCTCGTTGCCCGCGTCGTCCTCGTCGTCGTCGTCTGCCGCCTCCTCGTCAGCCGTCTCCTCCGTGCCCGATTCGTCCGTCGCGTCGGCTTCGTCGGGCGTCTCCTCGGTCGTCTCGCTACCGAAGTCGATGTTCTCGACACCCGGGACCTCCTTGGTCTCGGTCTCCGGCTCCTCGTCACCCTCGTCTTCGAGGTCATCGAACGAGCCCTCGTCGAAGCCGAGCGCCTCGTCGAGCTGCTTGTCGATCTCCTCGTCGACGATGGGCTCCGTCTCGACGGGCTCGTCATCGACGGCCGTCTCCGCGTCAGCAGTCACGTCCGTCTCGTCTTCGACGACCGGCTCCGCGTCCGCAGCCACGTCGGCGTCGTCCTCCGTGGCCGGTTCGGCCGCGAACCCGTCGTCAGTCCCGGGTTCGGGCGGCTCCTCGCCGACCGCGGGCTCGTCCTCCATCTCCGGGGCCGTCTCGCCGTCGACCTCGGGCTCGTCGGTCTCGGGCGCGGCGGCACTCGTGTCGAACGCCGCCTCGTCGATACCCGCGTCGTTCGGTTCGTCGTCGCCGAACTCGATGTCGGGGTCGAAGTCCTGGATGTCGTTCTCGCCCGTCTCCTCGGGTTCCGCGTCGTCGGCCTCGCCGAGTTCGACGTCCGGCGCATCCATCGCCGCGTCCGCCTCGTCGACCGCCGTGTCCGGTTCGGTGGCGTCGTCGACGGGCTCGTCGGCGATGGCGTCGTCGGTCTCCTGAGCCGCCGCGTCGGGGGTCGGCTCGTCACTTGGCACCGCGTCGTCGAGTTCCAGCCCGTCCGCGTCGACGTCCTCGTCGACCGCGAGGGCATCGTCCTCGCCGAAGCCGCCGGTGTCGTCGAACGTGGCCGTCCCTGCGTCTGCGTCCGGCTGGGTGTCCTCGTCGAACGTCGCGGGTGACCCCAGGCCGCCGGCGTCGCCGTCGCCCTCCTCCACCGCCTCGATGTCGGTCTCGTCCGACAGTTCCATCACGGCCTCCGCAGCGTCGGAGTCCTCCGTGCCGACTGGTTCGGCGGCCTCGGGCTCGGCCTCCACGTCGGCGAGCAGGTCGGCCCCGTCCGCGAACTCCATCGCGGCGTCGACGTCGGTGTCGAAGCGGTCGAGGGCCTCGCTCAGCCGGGACGCCTGGTTTGCGAGGTCGCTCGCGCTCTTGGACACCTCGGTCAGTGCGGTGGTCTGCTCCTCGGCGGCTGCCGCGACCGTCTCCGCTTCGCTGGTGGTCTCCTCGGAGATGGTCGCCGCGTCGTCGACCATCGCGACGACCTCCTCCGTGGAGGCCGCCTGCTCCTCGGTCGCTGCCGAGATCTCCTGGACACCGGTGTTGGTGTCCTCCGCGTAGCCGGCAATCTCGTCGAGTGCGTCCACCGTGTCCTCGACGGCCTCGGTGGTCGCGGAGATCTGGTCGGACGCACCCTCGACACCCTCGACCGTCTGCTGGGTGGTCGACTGGATGTGCTCCAGACGCTGCTCGATGTCCTCGGCCGCGTCCTTCGTCTCCTCGGCCAGATCCTTGACCTCCTGTGCGACGACGGAGAACCCCTCGCCGGAGGAGCCGGAGCGTGCGGCCTCGATGTTCGCGTTCAGCGCGAGCATGTTCGTCTGCTCTGCGATCTCGGAGATGAAGTCGATCAGCTCGTCGATCTGCTCCATCTCCGTCTCGAGCTGCTCGATCTGCTGGGTGACCTGCTCGCTCTCGCGCTCCAGCTGTGCCATGCGGTCGATCGCGTCCTGTGCGGCTTCGCGACCGTCGCGACCCGTCTCGGCGGTCCGCTCGGCCAGGTCGGCGACCTCGTTGGACGAGGACGCGATCTCCTCGATGGTGGTCGACAGGCCGGACATCTCCTGGCTGACGCGCTGGAGGCTGTCGTTCTGCCGGTCCGCACCGTCGGAAATCTCCTGGATGGACTCCGTGACCTGCTCGGACGCGGAGCGCACCTCCTCGCTGGAGGCCGTGACCTCCTCGGAGGAGGTGGCGACCTCGTTCGCGAAGTTCTTGAGCTGACCGACGGTCTCCTCCATCTCGCCGATCATCTCGTTGAACTCCGTCGCGATGTCGGCCATCGCCTCGGAGTCGGACTCGGCGTTCATCCGCTGGGTCATGTCCCCGGCGGAGACCTGCTGCATGACGCCGCTGTACTCGTCGGCCTTGCGCTCCAGGTGCCGGTTCATCTGCTCCGCCTCGGCACGGGCGAGTTCGGCCTCCTCGCGGGCGTCGCGGGCCTCCTGAATCTGCTCACGGAGGGCGTCACGCATGGACGCGAACCCGTCGTACAGCCGACCGATGTTGTCGATACGGTGCGTCTCGAAGTCGACGTTCAGCGTCCCCTCCTCCATCTGCTCGGTCTTCGTGGTCAGACGGTCGATGGACGCCGCGGTGTTCCGGCCGATGACGGTTCCGAACACGACGATGATGGCCATTCCACCGATGGTCGCGTACAGACCCCAGTCGCTCACCGTGTTGACGAAGCCGTACACCTCGTTCGTCGGCGAACTGATGGTCACCACCATGTCCCGGTTGGGGACCTGCGCGTAGCTGACTGCGTACTCGTCGCCGGCGTAGTCGCCGCCGACCATCGCACCAACCGCCTCGGGCGGGCTGCTCGTGGTGAACGTTCCCTGCCCGGCGAACGATTCGTCGCTGCCGAAGGAGCTCCCGATGAAGCCATCGGAGTCGACGCGGCTCACGTTCGCGAAGGCCACGTCGTTGTTGCTCGTCAGGATCATCGTCGCCTGTCCCTCGTCGTTCTGGATGGTGCGGCCGTAGTCGTTGACATCGACCGCGGTGACGATGACCTGCGACCCACTGGTCCCCTTCACCGGGTAGGCGTAGGCGACGACGGTCCGGTCGTCGTGGTTCTGGTAGACGGTGTAGTACGCGCCGTTCTCGGGGACGGTCCCCATGCCGCCACCCTCCAGTGCGCTCGCCCACGCCGTGTCGATGTCGGCGATCGAGGAGCCGTTGTAGGGGTCGTGCGAGGTCGCGAGCACGTTGTCGTTCTGGAGGCTGACCCAGTGCATGTCGCGGATACCCCGCTGGAACTGCAGTTCAGTCGTCCGTTCGTTCAGGACTGACTCGACGGCCGACCGGTCGTTGCTCCCGACTGGTTCCTCCAGTGCCGTCGCGGTCGTCTGTGTGATCACCAGGTTACGCTCGTCCCAGGACTGGAGGTTCCGTGCCTCCTGCTCTGCCTGGTCGGCCAACCTGTCGTTGACGCTCGTCTCCACTTCCTCTGTAATCTGACCCGTCGCGACGAACCCCACCGCCCCGACTGCCAGACCCATGATAAGGAGCGCGATACCGAACTTCAACGCGTAGCTTTTTCGGATAAATTTTGGTACGAGTCGACGGAGTGGGCCCAGCATATGTGCGATACGGTAGGTACTAGAATATAAAACGCTACCGGAGATTATCACACGTGAAAACACCAGACTGCGGCGGGGTTGGTCACCTGTCTTTAAATTAGTGGCCGTTCCATCGGTCGAATAAAAATACAGACCAACCGTACAGTTCCACCGCGCTGAGGGTAACATACATCCCGCTGACCGACGTACGCGGGGACGATGGGGCCGGATGAACGGACGATGGGGCCGGACGAACTGGCGTCGTACGTGGAGCGTGCCGGGAGCGCGGCCTCGGCGTCGGCCGAGCTGGGGCGGCGCAACACCCAGCTCCGACTCGTCGAGCCCTTCCTCGAGTGCCTCGGCTGGGACGTTCGCTCGCCCGCGGTCGAGGCGGCGTTCGCCGTCGACGACGCCGACGCAGTCGTCGACTACGCGCTGCTCGTCGAGGGTGTACCGGCGGTGTTCGTCGACACGATCGCCTGCGAGTCGTCGCTCGGGTCCGCGGACGGTGAGGCGTTGCTGTCCGCGATGGATACGGCCGGCGTCGAGTGGGGTATCCTGACCAACGGGCGTCGGTTCGCCTTCGTCGCCCGCCGGGAGGACGGCGAGGACGGGTTCACGTGCTCGCTGGCCGAGCTACCGTCACACGCCGACGACCTCGAGCGGTTCACGCCCGAGCGAGCCGGTGGGTACGTGCGGGGACGCGAACGCCGGCTGGCCGCCGCGGAAGTAATCGACGGCCAGCGGGACGCGCTCGGCGACGCTATCGTCGGTGAACTCCGCTCGCTGGCGGGTGACGACGCGGACGCCGTGCCCGCCGCGGAGCTCAGGACGGTCACGGACTCGTTCGTCGACGAGGTCCTCGCGACCGTCGCTCCGGATGAGTTTCGGAACGAGGCCGCCGGGGGTGGCGGCGAGGGAACCGACGAACCGGCATCGAACACACCCTCGCCTGAGTCGGTCACCGCCAGTACCGCCACACAGTCGACCCGGGACGAGCCGGCGAGCACGTCTCACCGGACCGACACCGGCGGAGCGGACGCAGACGGGTCGGACGGTGACGCAGAGGACATCGACAGCCACGATGTCGACGGGGCGACCCACGCCCCGATGACCGACGACGGGGAGTACGTCGCCCGGCTGTTCACGGACCGGACCTCCATCGGGGCCGTCGGCGGCTCCTCGGTCGCCGGGACGATGAAGGAGGCTGCCGACTACCTGCTCGAACAGCACCACCTCGATGTCGGACTGTCGCTCCCGTACGTCCCGGACGACGGCGGTCAGGCGGTCCTGAACCGGGTCCCGCGTCACCCGAGCGGCGAGGCGATGGACGAGTACGTCCAGCTCGATGCCGGGGTGTACCTCTGGACCGCGGGGTCGCTGGACGAGCGTCGCGACCGTATCGAGACGCTCGCCCGGGAGGCCGGCCTGCGCGTGATGTTCCAGGGCGACTGGAAGCAACGCTGAGTCGCAGCCGGAGAAAGCGGTAGGATCGTCACGGAGGCGACGCGGTTTTGCCCGGTCGATTCTAACCGGCCCCCATGCACATGCTCGTCGACGGGGAGTGGCGGACCGACGCGTACGAGAGCACCACCGAGGACGGCGAGTTCGACCGTCAGGAGACGACGTTCCGTGACTGGATCCGTGACGAATCCGGCGCGGAGTTCCGTCCCGAGGCGGGCCGCTACCATCTCTACCAGTCCCGGGCCTGTCCGTGGGCGCACCGGGCCGTCGTCGTGCGCCGACTGCTCGGACTGGAGGACGTCGTCAGTATGGACGTGGTCGACCCGTACCGCGAGACACACGGCTGGCAGTTCACCCCCACGAAGGACGGCTGCACCGCCGACACCGTCAACGGGGCGGACTACCTCCACGAGGTGTACACGGCGGCGGACCCGTCGTTCACCGGGCGGGTCACGGTCCCGGTCCTCTGGGACCGCGAGACGGGGACCATCGTCAACAACGAGTCCGAGGAGATAATCAAGATGCTCGCCGACGCCTTCGGCGAGTACGGCCGGTACGACGTCGACCTCTACCCGGCGGAGTTGCGTGACGAGATCGACCAGGTCATCGACGACATCTACGACCCGATCAACAACGGCGTGTACCGGGCCGGGTTCGCCGAGGCGCAGTCAGCCCACGAGGACGCGGTCGTGGAGCTGTTCGACGCGCTGGAACACTGGGACGAGGTGCTCGCAGACCAGCGGTATCTGGTCGGCGAGCAGCCCACCCTCGCGGACGTCTGTCTGTTCACCACACTGGTCAGGTTCGACGAGGTGTACCACACGCACTTCAAGTGCAACGTCGGTCGACTCGTCGACTACGGGAACCTCTGGGGACACACCCGGGACATGTACCAGCTTCCCGGCGTCGCCGAGTCGGTGAACATGGACCACATCAAGGAGCACTACTACACCACCCACACCGACCTCAACCCGGGACGGATCGTCCCGGTCGGGCCGGACCCGGCGTTCGACGCCCCCCACGACAGGGACGACCTCCCGGGTGACCCGCCGCCGGCGCTGCGCGAGTGAGGGCGAACAGAAGGGGTAACAAACCCGTCATGTAGTCCTGGAGACAGCTGTATTTTCACCCGCAAGTGGGTTGGATTAGCGCGACATCTGTTAGTTCATCGCTGGGTAGGCTCGAATGAAGTCCAAATTTGTATTAATAGCTTTTGGCCGACGTATTCCGAAGGTCCGTCACTGATGCGTCTTTCACCACAAAAGATGTGAAAACAAATGGCTCGTTCCAGGCAATAATATAAATGATTCGCCCGATACACTTATGCTGCGCGCGCTGCTGTTCTCAGACAATTCACTGGAGCCACCGATGTTCTCGATATCCCCCAGATTCGGCCCGTCCGAGCGTCGTGCAGCCTCTGCAATCGTCGGACTGGTGCTTCTTTTCGGGATGGTGATGGTTGGTGCGGGTCTCATCTTGATGGCGAGTATGTCTGCGACGGAGGAGGTACAGCAGCAGAACGAGCTCAACAACGCGGAACTGTCGCTGCAGGAGGCGAGCGTCAGGCTCCGGACGCTCTCCTTCCAGGACAGCGACGACGTCGCCTCGTTCGACCTGAGCGGCCGGAACTCGGACGACGTCCGGATCGAAACGAACGGGAACCTGACGTTCAGGTTGAACGGCGAGGCGGCCTGTACAGCCAGGATGGAACTCGGCTCCATCATCTACCGCAACGACGAGGGCCAGTCCGTCGCCTACCAGGCTGGCGGCGTGTGGCGCGACAGCGGTGACGGTGTGAACATCGTCTCACCGCCGGACCTGACCTACCAGACGGACCAGATCGACGGAAGGACCGTTCGGAGCATCGACTTCCCCGTCGTCAACGTACAAGGCGACCTGCAGTCGAGCTCGGGTGAGGTGACCGCACGGCAGATCGACGACGATGGGCCGGGCCTCGACCAGCAGCTCTGTCTGCCTGTCTCGGAGAACTCGACCATCGACCGGGTTCGCTCGATGACGATCACCGTCGAGAACAACACGTACTACGAGGCCTGGGAGCGCTACCTCGACGACGAGTTCGGGGAGGAAGTGCTCGACAAGGAGATCGACCACGACAACCGGACGCTCCGGTACACCGTGCCCCTCGGGCAGGACCTCTCGCCCGAGGAGTTCACCGTCGAGAACGCACAGGTGCTCGGTGGCTTCTACTCCGGGTCGGCTGCTGGGGAGATCAACCTGAAGCGGCACGGTCTCATCGACAGTTACGACGGAAGCCAGGGAACGTACGCCTCCCAGCCGGAGAACTGGGGCGAAGGAAACATCTACACCAACAGTGAGATCGACATCACGAACTCCCGAGTCAACGGTACGATATACTCGGGTTCGGGGGTCGAACTCAGCGGTGGTAACTGTGAGGTAACAGGTAACGTCTATTTCAATAACACGACTGGGTCCGGATTGAATGATGTCGGAGGGAGCTCATGTGTGGCAGGAGAGACCGACAACGGGACTCACATTCCGCCCCTGCCGGACGTCGACGAACAGATCGAGGCGGCACTGAACACGACGGCCGGCGCGAACCACAACAACCGGACCGGCGTCATCCAGAACAACGTGACGACGCTCTCGATGGGCGACACCGCGACGCTCGAATCACCGGGTGTCTTCTACCTCGACTCGCTCACGGTCCCGGAAGACGCGACGCTCGTCCTGGACACGACCAACGGGGACATCGTCCTTGCTGTCGAAGGGAACGTCGACGTCGCTCCAGGTGCCGAAATCCGGGTGCAAGGTGATGGCCAGGTCCGTGTGTTCGCCGGCGGCGAGTCCGGAGAGCAGCTCGAACTCGACAGCTCCAGGGTGGGCGTCCATGATGGAACGCAGTACACCAACCGGTCGGCCGGGTTCTGGTTCTACTGCAAGTCAGGCTGTTCCGGGGAGTTCCTCGACGGCAGCGAGTTCACCGGGGTCGTCTACGGGCCAGGGAACGATGGCGGTCAGTTCGGAATCGGACGGGATTCCGAGGTGTTCGGAGCGCTCGCAGTGGACAGGATCGACACGACTGCCGGCAACAACGGGGTCGGGAACACGCGGGCAGAGCTCCACTTCGACACCAGCGTCCAGACCGCAGAGTTCGACCGCGACGGTGACGGCGTCCCCGACAGCGAAGAGGGCGAGGGAGGCGGTGTCCCCGAGGAGTACGACGACTGCCCCGAGAGCGACGCGATGGGTGTCAATGGCTGCCAGCCCGTGACCGAGGACGAGGACGCGAACGCGCTCATCATCAACCAGTCCCACGCCCGGCTGACCGTCGTCGGCTCGATGGTTGCGGATAACCGGACGCGGACGCGTGAGGTCGGCGAGCGCGAACCGCTGGACGTGGTGTTCGTCCTCGACGATTCCGGATCGATGGGGAACCCCGAGGTGAACGAGATTACGAGTGGTCCCGTGGAACTAGATGGTGGCTGGACACTCTGGGAAACTCCCGAGGAAGCGGCTTACACCGACCCAGACGACAACGTTGTAGACGTTCCCGAAAATCAGGTATGGCAGGTAGAGTACTTAGATCCTGAATACCACAGCAACCCTACTGCAACCAGATCGGAATACGAAAACGTCGACCTGAGCAAAGGCGGTGACTGGGACAAAGACGTGGTAGAGTATGTACGAAGGCTCAGCGATGACGGAGGCGATATCACCGTCACAGACGGACAGATATGGCTTGTATCCAACAACCCGTATTTCGATGAAGGAGATGCCGGGACTGGGAGCACCCAGTGGGCTTACGAGGGGGAGACGATCGATACTGACAACTGGAACTACGTGCGGATGTATGAACTCGGAAACGATCCACAAAACCGTCGAGTAGATGCAACTGAAACGTTTATCGGTATGTTGAATGATTCTAACGGAGATCAGGTCGGTGTGATCAGGTTCGCATATTCCGGCACTCAAGAGTTATGGGATATCGATGGAGTCTCGGGTGGGGACTTCAATGGAGCAAACGCCAGTTTGGAGGATAGTTTCAGTTCTGAGGGAGGAACGCCAATGCAAGCTGCAATACAAGCGGGAGAGAGCGAACTGTTAGAAGGAGATAATGATAATAAAGTCATGGTTCTTTTAACCGACGGGCAACCGAGTTACAATTCTAACGAAGAAATCATTAGCACTGTGGAGAGCCTCAATGAAAATGTCGAGATTCAGGCAGTCGGTCTTGGTGGCGGTACCAACCAGACATTCCTTGAGGAGCTAGCCAGCACGACCGGCGGGAATGCATCTCAGGTTGATAATTCGGGCCAACTCAACGAGACGTTCCGTCAGATTGCTGGAAGCGTTACCGACGAGCGGTACAACGTCATCGAGTACAAGGACACGACGGTCGAGGTGAGCATCAACGACGAGACAGTCACGCTGTCCGGCAACGCGAACGACCCGACTGCGTCGACCCGTCCCTCGCGGACCATCAACATCGCCGACACGCTCGGCGTCGACGAGGAGCAGGTCGAGGAGTACGTGGGGACGATGCTCTCGGCGGAGGCGACGACGTACGACTGTGCCAACGTCTCCGAGACCGGAGACACGCAGACCCACGGCGGCGAGGAGTACGACGAGGTGACCTGCAACGGGACCGAGGGGACGTTCGACCAGATAGACAACACGACGTCCGACCACGAGATCTACGTCGACGGCGAGGACGTGCCGGACGACTCAGACTTCGACACCGGGTGGTTCAAGCAGCAGAGCTTCAGTCAGGTCCTCGACGAGTACGAGACCGATACCGGGACGCAACTCGTCGACGACAGCACCGACACCTTCGACCTCGGCGAGAACGACGCGGTCATCGTCGTCCGGACGAACAGCTCGAACGGCGACACGGACTACGTCGTCCTCCACTTCGAGGCCTGGAACGAGGAGCCGTGGGTCGTCAACGGCTCCGACGACGGGAGTAGCCAGGTCGTCGGCGACGACAGCTCCACCCCGGACCCGACCGACGACAACAGCTACGTCATCGACATCGACCAGAGCAATGTCGAGGTCGGCAACGAGTCCGCCAGCATCGTCGCCATGCCGGCCGACGTCACCCACGCCGTGACGGCCGGCGATGCAGGCGTCACGCCGGCTGCAGCTGGCGGTCCGTCGATGGCGCTGGCCGCCGACGCTCGCGCCCGCGCGGCGGTCTGAGCCGACAATCACGCCTTTTTTGTCCAGCCCCTCTGGAGTGGAGCGTATGACGACGACGCAGGAGCAGCTGGCCGGACTGCTGGAGCTCACACGGCCGGTCAACGCGCTGGTCGCCGGGGTGCTGACGTTCATCGGCGCGTTCGTCGCGGTCGGTGCCAGTGTGTTCGATCCGGCACCCGTGACGAACGCCGCCGCGGCCGTCGCGGCCACGGTGCTGGCCGCCGCCGCTGGGAACGCGATCAACGACTACTTCGACCGTGACATCGACCGGATCAACGACCCCGACCGTGCAATCCCGCGCGGTGCGGTCACGCCACGTGGTGCCCTGCTCTGGAGCGCCGTGCTGTTCGTCGGGGCGGCCGTCGCCGCGCTGTTCCTGCCGCTTCTCGCCATCGGCATCGCCGCGTTCAACCTCCTCTCGCTGGTGCTCTACACCAAGTTCTTCAAGGGGACGCCGGGCTTCGGCAACCTGCTCGTCGCCTACCTCGGCGGCAGTACGTTCCTGTTTGGGGGGGCGGCTGTCGGCAACGCCGCGACCGCGGCCACGCTGTTCGCCCTGGCGGCGCTCTCGACGGTCAGCCGGGAGATCATCAAGGACGTCGAGGACATCGACGGCGACCGGGAGGAGGGACTGACGACGCTCCCGGTCGCTATCGGGGAGCGGCGGTCACTGCTGGTCGCCGCCGGCGCGCTCGCACTCGCCGTGCTCGCGAGCCCGGTCCCGTACTTCACGGGGACGTTCGGCGTCGTCTACCTGGTCGCCGTCCTCCCGGCGGACGCGGTGATGGCGTACGCGGCCTACGAGGGATTCTCGGACCCGACGGCCAGCCAGTCGCGCCTGAAGTACGGCATGTTCCTCGCGGCCGGTGCATTCATCGTCGGGCGGGCCGTGGTTGCATTCGGATAGCGTCATGGAAATAACCGTTCCTGTCGAAGGTGAGATAATCAAAAACACTATAAGCTGGATGCCGTATCGTTCTACCAGACGAGGGAATGGGCTGCGCGTACAACAAACTGCGGTGCCGGTTTCAGGTGACGAGGGCACGCCATGTATGACCTTGCTGACGTTCTACCGGATGCGGAACTGGACCCTGGGACGAACCTGCTGATTGCAGGGCCGCCGCTGACGGGGAAACGACGGATCGCGCTCGACATCCTCGCCAGCGGATCGACGCAGGGCGAGGGGTCCATCGTAGTGACGACGAAGGACAGCGCGGAGAAGATCATCGAGGAGTACGCTGGTCGGGTCGACGACATCGACGCCGTGGACGTCGGCGTCGTCGACTGCGTGACGAAACAGCGTGGTGTCGGCAACGTCAAGGACGACGCCCGCATCAAGTACGCGTCCTCGCCCGTCGACATGACCGGCATCGGTATCAAGCTCTCAGAATTCCTCGAGGAGTTCTACGAGGTGCGTGGACACCGGAAGAACCGCATCCTGCTCCACTCCGTCTCGACGCTGCTGATGTACTCCGACCTCCAGACCGTGTTCCGGTTCCTGCACGTGTTCACCGGTCGCGTGCAGTCGGCGGACGCACTCGGCGTGTACGTCATCGACTCGACGGCACACGACGACCAGACCATGAACACGCTGAAGCAGCTGTTCGACGCGGTCATCGAAGTCGAGGAGGGCGACGGTGGGGAGCCCACCCTCCACACGGCCGGAATTGCGTCCAGATAACGAGATACGCTTTTCGCGCTGGCTTGCCTCTAGCGGTGCATGCCGATCCAGACCGACGCGGAGCTCGAGCAGCTGTTCGACCTCGACACCATCGCCGTCGTTGGCTGTTCCACCACGCCGGGGAAGGCCGCCCACGACGTCCCGAAGTACATGCAGGCACGGGGGTACGAGATCGTCCCGGTCAACCCGTTTGCCGACGAGATACTCGGTGAGCGGGCGTACGACTCCCTCGACGAGGTCGACCGAGAGGTCGACATCGTGGACGTGTTCCGCCCGTCGGAGGAGGTCCCTGGCATCGTCGACGACGTGCTCGAACGCGACGACGTCGAGGCGCTCTGGCTCCAGCTCGGCATCGCCGACGACGAGGCGGCCGCCCGGGCGGAGAAGGCAGGACTGCTCGTCGTCCAGAACAAGTGCATCAAGGTCGAGCACAGCCGTCTGCGCGGGTAGTTCCGGTCGATTCCGACCCCTGTAGCGCGCTACCCGTCCCACTCCGCGAAGGAGCGGTAGATCCCCTTCGAGAGGTAGCGCTCGGAGGAGTCGGGAAACACGGTGACGACGGTGTCGTAGGGCGCGTCTATCTCGCCGCTCTCGATTCGCTCGGCGACGCCCTGGGCCGCGATGCTCGCGGCGGCGGCCGAGGAGGCGACGAGCTGTCCCTCCTCGCTGGCGAGACGACTCACCTCTTCATGGGCCGCGCGGTCGGCCACCTGGACGATGTCGTCGACGAGCGAGGGGTCGAACAGCTCGTTCGTGTCGATGTCGTGGGTGCCGATCCCCTCTATCTTGTACTCGCCTTCGTCCGGGTGGGCACCTTTGAACTCGCTGTACAGCGAGCCCTCGGGTTCGACGGCGGCGACGTAGGTCTCCGGGTCCCGCTCGTGGCCGTACTCCGCGAGGCCCATCAGGGTGCCGGCGGTCCCACAGCCGGCGACGATAGCTCCGACCGCGCCGTCCAGGGCGTCGTAGATCTCCGGGGCGGTCGTCTCGTAGTGCGCCTCGACGTTCAGCGGGTTCCCGAACTGCTGGGGGACGACCGCGCCGTCCAGCTCGTCGGCGAGCTCGTAGGCCCGGTCGATGGCCCGCTCCATGCCGTCCTCGGTCGGGGTGTTGATGACCTCCGCGCCGAGGGCGCGCATGAGCTGCTGTTTCTCGACGGAGAAGCGTTCGGGGACGACGAAGACGGCGTCGACGCCGAGCTGGCCTGCCGCGAGGGCGAAGCCGATGCCGGTGTTGCCGGCCGTCGGCTCGATGACGGTGCCGCCCGGTTCCAGCTCGCCGCGGTCGAGCATCGCCTCCAGCATGTACTTCCCGATGCGGTCCTTCACGCTCGCACCGGGGTTGAACGATTCGAGCTTCGCGTACACCGACACCTCGTCGGGTGCGGCCTGCACTTCCACCAGCGGTGTCCGGCCGACGGTGTCGAGCACCGACCCCAGTGGCCGTTCGTGCGTCGTCATCGGTCGGCAATTGTTGTCGCCGGCCGATAGGTGTTATTACTCGTCGTCGGTGCCGTCTTCCGCGGTCGAATTCCCGCCTTCCGTCGCCTCGTCTTCCGTCGCCGCTGCTCCTTCTTCAGTCGCATCGGTGTCACCGCCCTCGTTGGTGTCGCCACTGCTCTCGGCGTGCGTGATGGACGCCTCGGCGATGCGCCGTTCGATGTCCAGCCCGGCGTCCTCGGCGAGCGCGTCGAGGATGACGCGCTGTTCCTCGAGCTCCCGTTCGATCGTGACGACCCGGTCGCTCGAATCCTCGATGTCGTCCTCGATGCGGGCGAGTCGCTCCCGAATGTCCATCAGCTGTGCGTAGAGCTGCTCCGCGCGGTCGGCGACGGTCTGCAGCGCCTTCGCCTTCGAACCCAGTCCCATACCCGGTCATGCGCACTCCGGGGTGTTGTGCGTTCCGCCTCCGCCGCGCCGGCCCGCCTCGTCCTTCGTCGGGCTTATGCGGTCCGCACTCGGATGCTCGGACATGGTAGACGTCCGGACGCCACCGACCGTCGGCATCGCCGCCGGAATCGGGTTCGTCATCGCCGTGTTCGCCCCGTACGTCGCGCTCTCCTCGTCTGGCGTGGCCGCGCTGGAGACGTACTACGGCTACGGGCTCGTCGCGCCGACGTACCTGACGTTGTTTGCGCTCGTCGGCATCGTCGTTCTCGCGGCCGGCCGTGAGGCCAGAACGGAACCCGACCTCGCCGCCGGGGTGGCGCTCGTCATCGGACTCGCTGCGACGCTGTTGACCCTGCTGTGGGCCACCGGTGTCGAGGAGAGCGTGGTGTCGAGCATCGGGACGGAGACGTGGCTCGCGTACCATCGGTGGGTCGTCCTCGCGCTCGGCGTCGTCTTCACCGGCACGAGCGTCTGGTACGCCGACGTTCTCGGCGTTCTGCGGGGCTGAGTCGGTCCGCTCTTCACCCGGTCGACCCCGTCGCCGCCGGTCGGTTTCCGAGTCGAAAAGACCTTAAGAGCCAAGCGGCTACGGTTGAGTGGACTAGGTCGGGCAGTTAGGCCCTGCTCGAAACCCGCGATATGGTCTTTAGCGGGGACCGAAGCCCGTGGACGTCCGGTCAGACGCGACCGGGCCCCGGGAGCCGACGTGGAAGCCTCGTCCGTCGGGGACGGCGGTCGCCGGGCGGTGCCCGCAGGGGCACTCGCCCGTCGTTGGTCGGCGGCACTGGGTCAGGCACGGAAGTGAGCAGCCCACCGTCGGACACCCGTCGCTCGATGGGTCGCGGGGTGGAGGAGGCCACCGGGACTCCCCGGCCGTGAACGCCGGGCAACCTCGGGGTCCACCACTCATATCGCATTCTCACCACCGACCAGCCGTTGGCTCGCCGACGAGCCTCGACCTCCTGCCGAGCCGACGGCTCGGAGTCGCTGCGTCGTCAGTGCGCGATACGAAAAAACGAACCGAGAGACGGCCTCAGTCGTCCGCCGGCACGTTCGCGAGCTGTTCGATCTCCAGCGCGCCGCCGACGGTACGGTTCGGGTAGGGGATGTCGATACCCTCCTCGTCGAACCGCTCCTTGACGGCCTGCACGTACTCGCCACGGGTCTTCACGAAGTCCGCACGCGAGGGGTTCTCGATCCAGATGCGGGATTTGAGCCCGACGGAGGAGTCACCGAGTTCGGTCAGCCGGACCGACGGCTCGGGGTCGTCGAGGATGCCCTCGTGGGCGGAGGCTTCCTCCAGGATGATGTCGGTCGCCTGGTCGATGTCGTCGTCGTAGCCGATGCCGAAGAGGAACTGGAGCCGCAACTGGTCCTTCGCGACCGGGTTCTTGACGACGTTGCTCGTCAGCTGGGAGTTCGGCACCGTCAGCAGTTCGTTGTCGAAGGTGCGGACGCGGGTCACCCGCAGGCTGATGTCCTCGACGATGCCGGAGTTGCCGTTCCACTCGATCCAGTCGCCGATGCGGAACGGCTTGTCGGTGAAGATGAACACGCCGGAGACGAAGTTCGCGATGATGTCCTGCATCGCGAAGCCGATGGCGAGCGTCGCCGCCGCGCCGATGGTCGCCAGGGCGGTCAGGAAGTTCCCGAACTCCGCGAAGCCGAACGCGACCGTGATGGCCGCGAAGACGACGACGAAGTGGACGAGCTTCCTGATGGGCAGCTTCGCGTGACGGTCGAGCCCGCGGCGGTCCATCACACGGTTCGCCAGCGGGAGAACGACCACGCGGCCGACGACGTACACCACGACGAACGCGATGACGAACTTCGTGAACTGCGCCGTCACGCCGAGGATGCCGTCGGGCACGCCCAGGTCAGAGAGGACACCTCTGACCCCGGTGTAGCCGTTGTTCCCCTGGAGGAACAGGCCGGTGAGCAGCGCGAACGCCCCCGACATCAGTGGTACACCGCGGTGTTCCCTCGTGTCTCTATCAGTTCCGCGTCGACCAGCTCCGCGAGCTCCTCGGCGAGTTCCGCCGTCGACGTGCCGCCGCGGGCCGCCCGCAGGAACTTCGCTTTCACCAGTTCGGACGATTTGAGCTGGTCCTCTAGCTCCGCTGTCACCGATTCGATTCCACCCTTACCGACCCAGACCGTCACGTCGAGGTCGTGTGCCTGCTTCCGAAGGTCCTCTCTACTCATTCGTGGCTCCGGCTTTGCGGGCCAGCGGTTTGAATGTTGTTCCAAACAGCCGTAAGAACCGGTATAGCGCCGCCGCTCGGGGCCGTCTCCGGCCCACTCCACCCTTACTCGTACGGGTACCGCGCGTGCGCTCCACAGTCGCAGGTGACCACCACGTGGCCGTCCTGCAGACGCACGCGCGCGTTCGTCCCCGGAACGAGGTACGCGTCGCAGGCATCGCAGGTGAAGCGCTTGAACCGCCGCGGGAGCGAGAGCCGGTTCCGCTCGGCGATGCGTCTCGCCAGCCGCACGTAGTACCGGGCCCGTTCATCCTCGCCTGCGCGGGTCGCCTCCCTCGCGAGGCAGTCGAGCCGTTCGATCCGCTCCGCCGCGACGCTCATTCCTGTCACGTGGTTTCTGGTGGGTGGGCAAAGGGCTACCGTTGTCGAGTGGGGTTCCGGCAGCTGGCCCGTCTCGGCAGCTGGCTCTCGTCCGGCGGCTGCAAACGCTCGGGAGCCGCGACGGATGGGGCCGCCACCTCGGGTGAGTCACTCCGGTTCACGAACACGAGTCGAAACCTATTTTCTGTCGTCGGGTAACCAACGGGACAGTGCGCGTCCTGAACCACCTCGAACTGGAGTCCCAGATGCACCGGAGCGGCATGGGAACGGCCGCAGACCAGCAGCGCGAGGCGCTCTCGCGGGCGGCACCGGAGATAGACGTGGTCACGTCGCCGTGGACCGACGGCTCGATGCCCGACGCGCTGTTCGCGTCGTGGGCCTACGGCGACGACCCGCTCGTGGACTACGACATCGCGCACCTGAACATGGCGGGTCCGGTGTCGCTCGGGCTGGCACGCCGGGCGAAGGCGCAGGACATCCCCCTGATTCTGCACACCCACGTCACGAAGGAGGACTTCCGGGACTCGTTCCGCTTCTCGAACGTCGTCGCGCCGGCGCTGGGTGTCTACCTCAAGCACTTCTACTCCCAGGCCGACCTCGTGCTCTGTCCCTCCGAGTACACGAAGGGGGTGCTGGAGTCGTACCCGGTCGACGCGCCCATCAAGCCGATCTCGAACGGCATCGACCTCGAACCGCTCGAAGGCTACGAGTCGTTCCGCGAGGCGACCCGGGCGGAGTACGACCTCGACGGGATGGTCGTCTTCGCGGTCGGGAACGTCTTCGAGCGGAAGGGGCTGACGACGTTCTGCGAGCTGGCGCAGGCGACCGACTACGACTTCACCTGGTTCGGGACCTACGAGGAGGGGCCGGCGGCGTCGAAGACGGTGCGGAGGTGGGTCCAGGACCCCCCGGAGAACGTCACCTTCACCGGCTGGGTCGACGACAAGCGGATGGCCTACGGCGCGGGCGACGTGTTCTGCTTCCCCGCGAAGGTCGAGAACCAGGGCCTCGTCGTGCTGGAGGCGATGGCGTGCGAGAAGGCCTGCGTCCTCCGTGACATCCCCGTCTTCCGGGAGTACTTCGAGGACGGCCACGACTGCCTCATCTGTGAGGACTTCGCGGAGTTCGAAGACGCACTGGCACGCCTCGAGGCGGACCCGGAGCTCCGCGAGCGCCTCGGGAAGAACGCCCGCCAGACCGCGGAATCGCACGGCCTCGACGAGATCGGCGCGGAGCTAGCCGACACCTACCGGGACCTGATAGCGGGACACTGAAGTCAGGTGATTTAAGTTCTCAAGGGTCAATCGGCCGATAATGGACCTTCAGGTTGCAGCCTTTACCGATACCTATCTGCCGACGGTAAACGGCGTGACCTACACTATCAAGTCCTGGCGGGACCACTGGAACCGCAACGGCGGCTGGATGGACGTGGTCTACCCGGACTCGGACGACCACGTGCCGGTGGCCAGTGAGCACCCGGTCCGGTCGGTCCCGTTCCCGTTCTACGAGGGGTTCCGCGTCGGCGCGCCACAGGTACCCGAGGTGGCGACCAATGCCGACGTCATCCACGCCCACACGGCGTTCGGACTCGGGCTCGCGAGCCTCCGTGTGGCCCGCTCCGAGGACAAGCCGCTGGTCGCCTCGTACCACACGCCTACCGCGGAGTACGCGAACTACATCGCCTCCTCGGACCGCATCACGGGCGGCCTCCGACGGCTGAGCGAACACTACGAGCGCTGGTTCTACAACCGTGCGGACCTCGTCATCACGCCGTCGGAACCGACCCGGCGGAAGCTCCTCGACGACGTCGGCGTCGAGACGCCGGTCCGTGCGGTCTCGAACGGCATCGACGTCGAGCAGTTCCGGCCGGTCGACACTGCCGCGTTCCGCGAGCGGTACGGTCTCGAGGGGACACTGGTCGGCTACACCGGCCGCCACGGCTACGAGAAACGCCTGTCGGACGTCATCACGGCCGCCGAGGGCCTCGACGTGACGGTCGTCCTCGGCGGCGACGGCCCGGCCCGGGACGACCTCGAACGGCAGGCCCGCAGTAGCGGCGTCGACGTACGCTTCCTCGGGTTCCTCGACCGCGACGAGATGGCCGCGTTCTACTCCGCGCTCGACGTGTTCACCTTCCCCTCGCCCGTCGAGACCCAGGGCCTCGTCGCGCTGGAGGCCAACGCCTGCGGCACGCCCGTCGTCGGGGTGGACGCCGGCGCGCTGGCCGAGACTGTCGACGACGGCGTCACCGGCTACCACTTCGACCGGGGCGACATCGACGGCTTCCGGCGGGGCATCCGGCGGGCGCTCGACGAGCGCGACCGGCTCTCGGAGAACTGTCTCGACCGGCGTGACGAGGTCAGCATCGACCACGCCATCGAGCGCCTGGAGTCGCTCTACGAGGACGTGTCGTAGATATCCGGCGCGAAGGTCAACCGCTTTCTGAGGCCGTCCGAGACGACCAGCACCGCGCCGAGCCCGCCCAGGGCCACGGCGGCCAGCCCGGCGGCGTGGACCGTCGGGTCGGCGGTCGCGAACTGCAGCAGCGTCCCGATGAAGAGGACCGGGGCGAACGAGAGCGTCGCCTTCGTGTGTGTGTCCGGGAGCTCCCTCGCCAGCACGTACAGCGCGACTGCCGAGAGTGACATCTGTGTTGGCACATTCACCAATCCAGCCTGTAAAAACTGTCGGCTGCCGTCCGACGCAACGAGCGACCGTCTACGCGTCGCTCGCGGCCGGAACGCTCGTTCAGTCGTCCTCGAGTGCGTCGGCGATGCGCTTGAGCGCGCGGGTCTGGTCGCGCATCTCGTCGCGGAGCTGGCGGACCTCGCGGACGAGCTCCTCGTTGTCCGAACCGCCGTCACGGCCACCGGGACCCATGCCGCCACCCGGACCACCGCCCATCATGCCGCCCATCATCTGTGCGAACGGGTTGCCACCGCCGCCACCCATGCCGCCGGGGCCGCCGGGGCCGCCGGGACCGCCACCGCCGCCCATCATCTCCTCCATGCGCTCGCGTCGGTCCTCGTCGGACTCCTCCTCGCGTCGCTCGCGGATCTCCTCGACCCGCTCGCGGAAGGACTTCTGCTCGTCGTCGCCGTTCTGGGCGTCCTCGGCTGTCTCCTCGTCTTCTGCCATACGCTTGGCTTCAGTCTCCGGCCCGAAAAGGGTTTTTCTCGCGGGGAACCACGTCACCCCACCGCGCCACCGGGCTACGGGAACGAGCCGAGGCTCGACTGGAGCCGCCGGTCGGTCGCCTCCTGCGTGACCCCGTAGCCCACGAGCTCCCGCAGGTCGACCGCGTACGTCGTCCCACCGCGGTCGAGGACGAGGACCCGTCCCTGCACCCCGCGCACCGTCCCCGAGAGCAGCGTCTCGGACACTGGGCGCACGTCGAGGTCGAGCCCGTAGTCGAACGTGTACGTCCCGATGATGTCGAACTCCGTCAGGAGGTCGGTCCACGCGGCATCGTCGACGGCCCCGTCGAGTCCGGCGATCTTCGTCGGGATGCGCACCCGGTCCGGAATCTCCTCCGCGTACTCCGCCTCCAGCTGCCGGGCGATGCGGCCGTCCGAGACGGTGTGGACGTGTGCCGCCCGGTCGGCCCCTTGCTCGCGGAGCCGGGTCTCCAGCCGGTGGGATTTCGTGACTCCGACCTTGAACACGTCGGGGGCGAACGCCGCGAGGTACACCGCGTGCTCCTCGCGACAGTTCGAGAGCGGCAGGTCGCAGTCGCCGGTACATCGGGCACACGGCCACCGGCTCGTGTGCTGGTCGCAGTAGGGTGACCCGGGTCGGTCGCAGGCGTAGTGGTCGTCGCCGTCGACGGCTCCGGCGCACCAGCGGTCACCCAGCGAGAACGACAGCGCCGTCCCGGGCGTGAGCGGCTCGTCCTCGACCGTGCCGCCGCTCGCCAACAGCAGCGCTGGCGCGTGCTCCACGGTCTCCGTCCGGTAGCCGACGACCTGCACACCTCTCTGTAACGCCGTTCGGGCTAAAGCCGTGTCGCTCGCCCGTCGCATAATCCAAATCCGATTATACTGTATCCAGATTATCGTAACGGCTTTGTCGCCTCCACCGGCAGTACCCCCCGTGAACGAGGAGCCAGCGGAACGAACGGAGGGGTCGCTGGCGGGACGGGTCGCGGACGGCATCGTCTCGCACAGCAAACTGGTGATTCTCGTCCTGCTCGTGGCGACCGCGATCGTCGGCAGCGCCGCGGGACAGGTCGAGATGTCCACCTCGACGGACAGCTTCCAGACCGAGACGGTCGCCGCCGACAAGCTCGACTACGTGAACGCCAACTTCGGCGACCCCGACGCGGTGAACCGGACCACGGTACAGATCGTCGTCCGGAACGACAACGTCCTCACGCGCGAGTCGCTGCTCGAGGTACTCGCCTTCCAGCGGTCGCTCGCCGAGAACGACAGCGTCTCGGCGACCCTGGCCGACGAACCGAGCACCGTCAGCGTCGCCAACGTCGTCGCCATCGCGGCCGTCCAGCAGGAACGCGCGCAGGCCGGCCGTCCCGGCGGCCCGCCGCCGAACCTCAGCCGGCAGGTCGAGGCGGTCGAATCGCGCAACGCATCGGAGGTCGAAGACATCGTCGAGCGCGTGCTCTCGCCGGACACCGACGCGCCGACCGGCGGGCAGGACCCCCTCACCCTGCTCCCGACGCACTACGAGCCCGGCACGAAGACCACGAACGCCACCGTCGTCGTCGCCTTCCAGGAGACCGGTGGCGGTGACGGTCTCCCGGAGAGCGTCTCCAGCGCCCAGCTCCTCATGCAGGACATCGCGGCCGACCGCTTCGGCGACGACGCGTTCGTCTTCGGCGTCGGCATCGTCGAGGACGAGACGGGTCGCTCCATCGGCGACAGCTTCGCCATCATCGGCCCGGTCGCCCTGCTGCTCGTCATCCTCACCCTCGTCGTCGCCTACCGCGACTTCGTCGACATCGTACTCAGCACGCTGGGCATCGGCCTCGTTCTCGTCTGGATGCAGGGCTTCATGGGCTGGTTCGACATCCCGTTCGGGACGACGCTCATCGCCGTCCCCATCCTGCTCATCGGGCTGGCCATCGACTACGCGATCCACGTGTTCATGCGCCACCGCGAGGTCCGCGCCGGGACCGATGACCCCGGTCCGCGCGACGGCATGGTGCTCGCGCTCGGCAGCGTCGGCATCGCCCTCGTCTGGGTGACCGTCACCACCTCCATCGGCTTCCTCTCGAACCTCGTCAGCCCGCTCGCGCCGTTGCAGAACTTCGGACTCGTCAGCGCGGCCGGCATCGTCAGCACGCTCGTCGTCTTCGGCGCGCTGATCCCCGCACTCAAGGTCGAGGTCGACGCCCTTCTCGAACGCGTCGACCTCGACCGCCGGAAGTCGCCCTTCGGCGGCGACACCGCCGTCGTCGGCCGACTCCTCTCGCTCGGGACCGTCGGTGCGAAGCGTGCACCCGTCGTCGTCCTCCTCGTTGCCGTCCTGCTCAGCGGGGTCGGAGCCTACGGCGGCACGCAGGTCGACACCAGCTTCGACCGCAGCGACTTCCTCACCGAACAACCACCCGACTGGATGGAGGAACTCCCCGAGCCGTTCACCCCCGGCGAGTACAACATCCGGCAGAACGCCGAGTTCCTCAACGACAACTTCCTCCAGCAGCGCGACACCACCCGCGCCGAACTGCTCATCGAGGGGCGCGTGACCGACCCCGGGACGCTGGACAGAGTCGTCGCCGTGCGCGAACGCGCCGCCGACGGCGAGACGGTCATCACGCTCGCCGACGGTGAACCGCGCATCCTCGACCCCGTCACGACCATCCGGGCCGTCGCCGCACAGAACGAGACGTTCGCCGCGACGGTCGCCGCCGCCGACACCGACGACGACGGCGTCCCCGACGAGAACCTCACCGCGGTGTACGACGGACTCTACCGCACCGCCCCCGAGCAGGCCCGTCAGGTCGTCGCCCGGAACGGAGCCGGCGAGTACGACGCCCTGCGCGTGCAGGTGTCCATCCAGGGCGGTTCGCCGGTCCCCCAGGTCCGCGACGAGATGCAGGCCGCCGTCGAACCTGCACAGGGTGACGGCCTCACCGCCACCGCGACGGGCCAGCCCGTCCTCACCGCCATCGTCCAGGACGGGCTGCTCGAGACCGTCGTCGTCACGCTCGTCGTGACCGTGCTCGCCGTGCTGGCCGTCCTCGTCGTCGGCTACCGGATATTCGACGGCTACGCGAGCCTCGGCGCGCTCACCATCGTCCCCGTCGTGCTCTCGCTCGCGTGGGTGCTCGGCGTGATGTACCTGCTCGAGATCCCCTTCAACGCACAGACCGCGCTCATCACCAGCCTGGGTATCGGGCTCGGTGTCGACTACAGCATCCACATGTCCGAACGCTTCACCGACGAACTCGAACGCCTCGGCAGCGTCGACGACGCCCTCACCGCGACCGTCGACGGGACCGGTGGCGCGCTGCTCGGCAGTGCAGTGACGACCGCAGCCGGCTTCTCGACGCTCGCGCTCGCCATCGTCCCGTCGCTCCAGCGCTTCGGCATCGTCATCGGCGTCGCCATCGTCTTCGCGTTCGTCGGCGCCGTGCTCGTCCTCCCCAGCATCCTCGCCCTCTGGGGACGACGCGTCCCCAACTGACTACGTCGACCCCACGTCGTCGCCGACGGCGATGTGGACGCGCTCTTCGTTCTCCCACGTCGCCTCCCCGTCGAGGAACGCCGCCACCCGGTCGACGAACTCGCCGTGCTCCATGCCGATCCCGCCATCGCTCAGGTCCAGCGCCACCGTCTCGACGTCCTCCAGCACTTCCCCCTCGCCGCCCATCACCGAGAGGAACTCGTTCGGCCCGACCGCCTCGCCCGCGCGGAGACGGTCCGCGACCGAGTCCAGCCCCGTTCCGAGGGTCACGTCCACGTCGAACGTGACGTCCACGTCGACCGTGCTGTCGAACCCCTCTGCCGCGTATGCTTCCTCTGCACGCGTGATCGCTGGTCCCAGGACGTGCTCGAACTCCATGCCCGTCTCCTTCATTCCCATGTACGCGAACGTCTGCATCCCGACCAGCCCGTACCGGAACGCCGGATCGTCCATCCCCTTCTCGAAGATCTGCTTCCTGTCCTTGCGCTCCAGGTTGCGGACCAGCAGGTAGAAGTCGACGATACCCTCGGTGACACGCCTGCGGATACGCGCCTCCGCGTTGCGCTTCGACTGCTCGTGCTCCATCTCTTTCAACCCGAGGAGGTACTCGCGGTCCGCACGCGACAGCAACCCCCGCGGCCTGTCGGGGTCGAACTCCATAATCCGTTTTCGGTTATGCGAACACCAGATATAACCGTGACGACTCGGCGGAACGCCTATGGGTTCCCCGACGGAACGGCAACCCATGTCGCTCACCGGGCAGCTCGACGTCGATCCGTCCACCGACGAGGTCTCCTTTACCTTCACCGTCACCAACGACGGCCCCGACCCCGTCGACCTCCAGTTCTCGAACGCACAGACCCACGACGTGCTCGTCGTCGAAGACGGCGACACCGAGATCTGGTCGTTCGCGGAGGGTCGCATGTTTGCACAGATGCTCCAGTCCACGACACTCGAACCAGGCGAGTCGATCACCTACGACTGCGCGTGGGACGAGCCCGAACCCGGCAGCTACACCGTGACCGCGTTCCTCGCCGCGAACAACGCCGACTGCGACGCCAGCGCCGAGTTCTCCATCTGAGACAGTCGTCGCTGGATGGTTCGTGTGTACGCGCAGTACGGGTGAATGACCGAGTTGTCGTTCTCGTGAACGACTCCAGACGACCGACCCAGCTGTCGCTCTTCGAGTCGGAATCGACCGACGAGCCCACACCCCGTTCGGTGAGGCTGTCGCTCGTCGAAACGTATGAATGAAGTATGAATGGGAGGCGGCGAATCGCGTTTCCCAGAGGCTCGCGCACTCCAGTACTCCCCGACACGCTGGCGAGCTTAACTTCCGTGTTCGGGATGGGTACGGGTGTTACCTCGCCGCT